>NZ_JBEZKB010000026.1:0-153137 GCF_040651475.1 Streptomyces sp. NPDC048442 | reverse complement strand
CGCCACCATGCACAACCTCGCCCTCACCGGATGAAACCGCAGGCCAGAACCACCCACCCGCCTGCCCGCACCCACCCTTGTGCAACAACTTTTAGGGCACGTAGCGTGCGGTGCCGGTCACGCCGCTCATGGCCATCATGCTTCCGGGCCGCCCACCATCTATGGTCCCCGCTCTGGAGCTGGTGGAGTGTGTGGTGCTGGTCGGTGCGTTGCCGTTCGCATCGGTGGTGTGGGACGGGCGTGCTGGCCCTGCGGGGCGATGATCCATGGGGTGCGGCGGGTTGGGGGCCGGCCCGCCCGACTCCCGCTAGCGGACCGGAGTGCGCATCGCCTTGCGGAACTTCGCGGTGAGCGCCGCGGTTTCCTCCAGGGTGTGTGCGTTGCCGTCCGCCACCCGGTCGTTCTTGCCGGTGACGGCACTGCCGACGGTGCTGCTGTCGGCCCACTGGCAGCGCGGCATCCGGTAGGTGCGGGGTGCGCCCATCTCCTCGGGGAGCCCGGGGTTCCGGGGAATGTGCATGATGACGAACCGGCACTTCATGACGGCGTCCTCGATCCCTTCGGGCGTCATCTCGCGCACGGGTGTCAGCTCGATACGGAAGGGGCCCTTGAAGTTCTTGGCGCTCTCCTTTTCGGTGTTGCGCTGTACGGCCTCGTGCTGTGCCATCAGCGCGTCGAGGGTGGCTCGAGGGTCCTTCACCTCACCCCAGGAACCGCTGACGGTCACCGTCTCGCTGTCCTTCTCCGGGGTTTCCGAGTCGGGGTCGGACGCCGTGGAGTAGGTGGACTGCGGTCCGCTCACCGCGTCCTCCACACCTGCCGCGATCAGCTTCTCGGTTTCCTCCCGGTCCGGTGGGGTGAACTTCTCACCGGTCGCCCGCTTGAACCCGTCCACCTGCGCCGGATGCACCAGTTGGTACCTCTCGTCACCCAGCAACAGCCACGCACCGCAGCCCGCCGCCAGGACGGCGGCCCCCACGACCGCCGCCACCCACACCGGCCGCCGCCCCTTCTTCGGCGCACGCCGACGACCGGATGCACCGGATATCTGGTCCTGTGGTGGCCCGTACGGACCGGGATGCTGGTCGTGCGGCCCGTACGTGTCCGGCTGCTGGTGACTCATGGACGAAAACCCCCACCTGCGTCTGCGTGCAAGTTGCACACATGATCTACGCGCGTTTCACGTGAAGCACACATCGTCGCAAACGCGGGAGACTCGCAGGTCAGCGGGTCAGCGGGTCAGCGGGTCAGCAGGTCAGCAGGACACGTAAGAGGCTCTCGTTCCAGCGCCGGCCGACGCCTGGTGACCCTCCACTCCACCGACGGGGCGAAGCCCTCGTGAACCACTTCTTCGACCCTCTCGCCATGCGCATGTCGGCTCTCGCCGATACCTACCTGAGCCGGAGGCGCCTCGGCTCCCCCTGGTCCGTTCCCGCGAGCGACCGAGGAAGCAGTTCTGCGCGGACGTCCGAGGGCTGCTCGCCCGAGTCACGGGTAGACCGCACGAGGCCGGCGGCCCCCGCGTCGAGGCGCTGTACGTCAAACCCCCAAGGTTGCCGTCCCCTTCACTCCCCTCGGTCACTTCCCGGGCGGCGGGCTGTTCGCTACGGTGAGTTGGCCACGTACAAACTCCACGTACGACACTCCCGGGACCGTCATCCGGGCGGGAGTACCGTTCGCTGCCGATCCGTGCGGGTTGTGGACCGATGGGCACATGAGGCTCAAGGGGGCTTGCGGTGAGCAGGTTCGACGGGATCAGAAGGCGCGGCCTGTCCGTCGCGACGGTCTGCGGACTGGTGGCCGGCTTTGTGCTGGGCGTGCCGGGCGCCGCGTCGGCGACCGACCCGGACGACGCCCCGCCCGGATACGCGGGGCCGTTCGCGACGTGCAAAGGCGTCGCGCTCCCCCGTATGCCTCTGTCGGACAGGGTGGGGTACATCCAGGTCTGGCAGGACTTCGCGGGCAGCGGCACCTACTGCGCGAAGACGTACGACAACCGTGCCGGTGCGCACGCCATGGAAATCCGCGTCCGCCGTTACGTCTGGCAGACCTCCTGGTACGACAGGGGCTCCTATGCGACGTACGCCGGAGGCGTCTACGTCTCAGGCTCCAACATCTACTGCGCCGAGATCACCGGGTGGGTGGAGGTCAACGGAACCAGGTATGCCGGGGGCGGCCGGGTCGGCTGCGACGGCTAGGGGCGGCGGAGCTCCGGCCGCACGAGCGTCGTGAGCCCGCGACCCTGTCCTGCTCAGTGACACCCTGTCCTGCTCGGTGACACCTTGCCAAGCCGGAATCAGCTGAGGGGAGCGCGTTGATGAAGAAAGTTGCCGCTGTGGGCGCGGCCGTCGTACTGGGGTGGGGACTCAATACCGCGCCGGCACACGCGGCTTCGGCCTACTACCACCTGCAGAACAACGCCACGCTCAACTGCCTGGACTATCGGGCCGACTACGGGCCCCTGCCCTACGCGACAAGGTGCAACGAAGGCGGGTACCAGACCTGGCTGATGAACGACGCCATCGGCCAGCTCTCGGCAATGCGGCAGAACGCGGGCAGCAGGCTGTGTCTGGTCGCCCGCGGCGGTCAGGCAGCGATGAAGCCCTGTTCGTCCAGCGACCCGGCAGCCCTGTGGAATGTGAACTTCACCGGCACTGGATTCCAGCTGATCAACAACGTGACCAAGACTTGCCTCGGCGAGCAGCCCCCGGACACCAACGGCATCCGCCACGTCAACCTCACCAGGTGCACCGGCGGCCCCTCCCAGCAGTGGACGCTCTACCGCTGACCGTTCGAGGCCCCTCGTGAGTGGTGAAGGCGGGCAGAACGTCCTGGAAGGTCAGTTCGGCGACGTCTGGCGGCACGGTGATCGTCATGCCGTGCGCTGGCCATGCGTACCGAGGTCCACACCCTGGTACAGCAAGCTCACCAGTTGCTGTCCGCCCGGACGGAACTCGATCTGGCGACTCTGGAGCGGGTGTTCACCGTCCGATGGCACGACGCCCTCACCACCGCCTGCGGCGCCGCCCTGATCGCCGCAGTGCATCGCCGCGCCCCCGGGGTGCAACTGCGTCTCACGGCCGAGCCCGGTGACGACACCCCCGAGCTGCGCCGCGGCGAGGTCGACCTGGCCTCCAGCGCCGGCCCGCCGGCCCTGCCTGACATCCGCCACCGCCTCATCGGCCGTGACCGGCTCGTACTCGCCGTCCGCCCAGGCCATCGGCTGACCGAACGCCACGTCTCCCACCACGGCCATCGCGCTGCAACTCACCCGCGACACCGACCTCGTGGTCACCCTGCCCGAGTTGGTCACACTGCCGCTGCCGCTCGAACTGCCCAAAGTGCCCCTCCACCTGCTCTGGCACCAACGCCACGACAACGACCCCGCGCACAGCTGGCTGCGCGAAACAGCCACCCGAACCCTCCAGGCCCTGTTTACCCCCGCCGCTCGCCCCTGACGGTGCAGTACCTCATCCGGGTGAACACGTGCTCAGCACAGGTCCGTTCCGGTCGTCGCGCTGTCGCGAACGGCACCGACAAGCAACGGCAGCGTCGCCACGCCCAGGCCGGCGAATGCCGTGGTCGCGCGCGCCGCGGTCATCATGTGCTGTCACACGGTGAAGCCCCGGGCAAGGGGACGGACAAGTCCACTCGTGCCCGGGGCCGGCGCCAACGAATGCCCCCGTGGGCCCCCGTGGCAGGCGACGACTGTTCACACGCGCCGATACGGGCCGATACGAGCTGATACGCGCCGATACGGCTGGAGGCGCCGTGTGGGCACCGATCCGTCGGGGGCGGCGGTCGGGGTTCACAGAAACCAGCGCCACCACGTCGCGTGCCCAGTCTCCGGTCAGTCGTCGATCGTGTCGGTGACCTTGCCGAGGTCCACGAACTTGAAGTTCGTGGAGGGGCGGTCACCGTCGCCGGGCGCGTCGTGGCCGTCCTGCACGACGAGGAGTCCGTGCGGGTAGCGGCGGCCCAGCGGCTCGTTCAGCGCGGCGGCGCCGTCGCACTCCTCGGAACCGTCGAGCGTCGCGGAGGCCGCGGCGACACGGAAGCCGCCCTCGTACTCGTTGGCGTCGGAGATCTCGCGGTCGTAGGCGGCGAACGTGTTGTCGCCCTGGCTGGAGGCGAGCAGCAGGCCGTCCCCGTCCTTCTCCTTCACCAGGGTCAGGCCCTCGACGTCCGCGGTGAGCTTCGTGCCGCCGAAGCCGGGGTCGGCGCCTGCGGCGCATTCCTCGGTCGCCTCGTCGTAGGTGCCGGGGACGCCGTATTCGCGGACCTTGTCGATCAGCTTCGGGGTCCCGGTCAGGTCGGCTTTCAGGCGCCAGATGCCGACGTCCTCCTGGCCCGCGTACAGCATGCCGTTGGCCGGGTCGACCACCATGCCCTCCACCTGCGGGAGTTCACCCGGCTCGCCGCACGGCGACCACGAGGTCCCGTTCGGCAGACGGAAGCTCTTCGGCAGGTCGAGGGTGCGGACCAAGCGGTAGCCCACGGAGCCGTCCGCGCGGGCGGTCAGCTCCAGCAGGGCGAGGCGGGTGCGCTCGCGCTGGCTGACGAGCGCGAAGGAACGGCCCGTCGCCGGGTCGGTCCAGGTGGCCAGACCGTAGGCGGTGCGCTGTTCGTTGATCTCGCCCTGCGACGCGGAGAACACCGCGGGCGCCGTACGGTCGGTCACGTCGGCCAGCGGGCCGCCGGCACGGTCACGGTCGATGCGGTAGATACGCAGCCGGTCGTTTCCCCTGTCCGTGGTGACGGCCAGGTCCCCCAGGCGCTTGCTGTGCACGAGGTCCACGTTGTTGAAACGGCCGGGTGCGTCGTCCGCGCCGGGCCCCGCAGGCGCCGGGATCGACTGCACCTCGCGGGCGTCCAGGTCGTACACGCGCAACCCGCCCTGCTTCGCCGTCGCGACGACGAGACTGCGGTCCGGGTCGGCGGCGTTGCGCCAGATCGCCGGGTCATCGGCGTCCGCGTCGCCGCCCGCCTCATCATCGTGCAGGGCGACGGTCTCGGCGCGCGCGGTGACGGCCGGCAGAGACCCGGCGGCCAACGCGGGCCCCGTCACCGTCACAGCGAGGGCGGCGACAGCGGTGGCGAGGACCACCAGGGACTTGCGAGGGGTGACCACGTAAGAGCTCCATGATGTCGGGAACATGACGAAAGCATCGTGTGATCTTGGCGTAAGGAGAAGGGGGGTGCTACGTGGAGCGGGATCGTACGGGAGGTGAACTCCCAGCGCGGTCGCGAGAGCGGATGTCGGGGCTCCGGTGGCCTGCTGCCGCCCCGGGAGTGGGGGGTGGCACGCCACGACGGGTGAGCCGGTCCAGACTGACGGGAGCCGGGCCGAGCGCACCTTCACCCGACTCCCGGGCCGCCTACGGGACAACTCAGGCTTCAGGCTGACGGCTTGGGCGAGCCGGGCGGTAGGTTGCCCGCCATGACTGGAGACTCGGGACACACTGGACCCGCTGGACCCATGGGGCCCGCTGGACCCGCTGGACCCATGGGACCCGCCGGCCGGATCGGTCCCACCGGTGACGGCCCCTTCGCCTGGCCGCCCGCCCCGATCAGGACCGAACGGCTCGTGCTCCGCGAGTCCGAGGCCCGGGACCGTGCCGCCTTCGTCGAGCTGAACTCCTCTCCCCTGGTGGGCACTTACCTCGGCGGCCCTCAACCGCGTTCCGAGCTCGAACGCACTGTGCCCGAGGTACCCGGGCGCCGCCCCGGCTTCTTCGTGGTGGAGCTCGACGGAGCGATGATCGGCACGATCCAGCTCGACGCGCGCGATCCGGAGCGTCCCGGGTACCGCCGCCCGGAGGCGGGGGAGCGAGAGCTCGGCTATCTGTTCCTGCCACAGGCGTGGGGCCACGGGTACGCGGTCGAAGCCTGCACAGCGGCACTCGGCTGGTTCGCCGAAGTGCTGCCGGGCGAGCCGGTGGTGCTCTGCACCCAGACCGCCAACGACCGCTCGATGCGCCTCGCGGCGAAACTGGGGTTCACCGAGGTGGAGCGGTACGAGGAGTGGGGTGCCGAGCAGTGGTTCGGCGTACGGTCCGCGTGCCCGGCGGGCACGCGTCCTGCCCGGCCATGACCGATTCGGCGACCGATGCCGTACGAGAGCCGGACGGCGGGCCCGTACTGCCCGTGTCGTGGCGCCGGCCGGTCCGTGACAGTGGCCCGCCCGCGCCCCCGCCCCCTCCTTGCGCGGAAGGCGGGGGCGGGGGCGGGGCGGGGCAAGGGTCGGCTGAGGGCGGGTCAGGCCGGAGTGATCGGTTCCTGGAGTTCCGTCACCCAGTCGTCCTGGTCGGGCGGGCATTCCAGGTTGATCTCCCGGGGGTAGCCGGTCGAGCGGTAGCCGTTGGTGTCGATCCACCGGCCCAGGGTCTGGACCGTCGGCAGGATCGTCTCCATCGAGCCGCGGTGCACGATCGTCGCCGCCGAATCGACCGGCGGCAGGTCGAGAATGCGCAGCGTGCCGTCGTCCCGTACCGGAGCGGCGACTTCCACCCCGGCGTGAACGAGGATTCCGCCCCCGGGGGCGTCCTCGTAGTGGGCAACGCCTGGACCGCTCGGCACGATGCCCGCCCTTTCGAGGCGCTTGAACAGTTCGGCGTACAGGGGCTGGATGGTCGGGCCGATGCTGTTGAAGTCCGGTGCCACTCCGGTGAGTTCGGCGATCCGGATGCTCGGCAGGCTCTTCTTGACGACGTCGTGGGTGGGCATATGACCCTCGCTCTCGATCGATTGGAGTCTCGCCTCGACCTGGACCAGCCGGACCGCGGCCGCGGTCATCGCTGTTTCCAGTTCGGCCCGGCGCAGTCGCAGCATGGCGCGCAGTTCGTCGGTGCCGACCTTCTCGTCCAGGATCTGCTGGACCTGCGAGAGGGTGAAGCCGAGGTCCTTGAGTGCGATGACGCGGTTGAGGCGGGCCAGCTGGGCGGCGGTGTAGTGGCGGTAGCCGGTGGCGGGGTCGACCCGGGCGGGGCGCAGCAGTCCGGTGGCGTCGTAGTGACGCAGCATGCGGACCGATACGCGGCCGAGGCGGGCGAAGTCTCCGATGGTGAACATGATGGCTCCGAGTTGAGGGCCTCACACGGTGTCAGGGTCAAGCCCCGATTTCACCACCGGCCCCGCGGAACCTCTCCTCGCCCCTGCCCCTGGCTGCCGTAAATTGTTCCGATGACCGAATCCCTGCCGCCCGGCGGCGCTGTGCTCGACGCGGACGAAGTGGATGCCCGGTGGGCGGACGCCTGGCGACCGGAACAGGTCGCGGCGCGGCTGGACGGAGTCGGCACGCCCTGGTGCGTCGCGGCAGGATGGGCGCTCGATCTGTTCCGCGGGAAGCAGTCGCGGCCGCACGGCGATCTGGAGATCGCGGTGCCCGAGGCGGGATTCCCGGAGATCCGGGACCGCTTTCCCGAGTACGTGTGGGACGCGGTGGGTTCGGGACGGGTCTGGGCGGGAGCGGGAGCCGGAGCGGGAGCCGGAGCCGGAGCGGGAGCCGGAGCGGGAGCCGAGGTGCTGGCGGCCACGCACCAGACCTGGCTCCGGGACCGGACCAGCGGCCGGTTCCTGCTCGACGCCTTCCGCGAGCCGCACGACGGCGGGACATGGATCTGCCGAAGGGACCCGGCTCTTCGGCTTCCGTACGACGCGATCATCGAGCGGACGGCGGACGGAATCCCCTACCTGGTACCGGAGTTGGTGCTGCTGTTCAAAGCGAAGGCGGTACGGCCCAAGGACCGGACGGACTTCGAGGAGACGCTGCCGCTACTGGGCCGGGCGCGGCGGGACCTCCTCGGAGAGTGGCTGGAACTTGTGCACCCGGGGCATCCGTGGCTGGCGGAACTGGTGGGGTGAACGGCGCGGGCCGCGCGGAGACCTCGCGTACCCCTCACCGCCGGGTTGCCACAGCAACCCGGCGGTGAAGGTCTCCCACGATCACCCCGAGGTGCAGCCCCTAGCTCAGGGTCTTCAGCGCCGCCGCGTCGTACGGCTTCAGCTCCTCGAACCGGTTGCCCAGCACCTTCGCCGCCCACTGCGGGTCCTGAAGCAGGGCGCGGCCGATGGCGACCATGTCGAACTCGTCGCGCTCCATGCGGTCGAGGAGGTTGTCGATGCTGCCGATCTCGGCGCCCTTGCCCGCGAACGCGTGGATGAAGTCGCCGTCGAGGCCGACCGAGCCGACGGTGATGGTGGGCCTGCCGGTGAGCTTCTTGGTCCAGCCCGCCAGGTTGAGGTCCGAGTCCTCGAACTCCGGGAGCCAGTAGCGGCGGGTGGAGGCGTGGAAGGCGTCGACGCCGGCCGCAGCGAGCGGGTTCAGGATCGCTTCCAACTCCTCCGGGGTCTGCGCGAGCCTGGCGTCGTAGGCCTCCTGCTTCCACTGCGAGTAGCGGAAGATCACCGGGAAGTCGGGCGAGACGGTCTCGCGGACCGCGGCCACTATCTCGGCCGCGAACTTCGTACGGGTCACCGGGTCGCCGCCGTACGCGTCCGAGCGGCGGTTCGTGGTCGCCCACAGGAACTGGTCGAGGAGGTAGCCGTGCGCGCCGTGCAGTTCGACGCCGTCGAAGCCGATGCGTTCGGCGGCCGCCGCGGCCTCGGCGAAGGCGCCGATGACGTCGTCCAGGTCGCTCCGGGTCATCGCCTTGCCGGCGTTCTCGGTGCCGTCGACGCGGATGCCGGAGGGGCCGACGGCGGGGGCGTCGGGGTAGGGCGCTTCGCCCTGCTTGCGCACCATGCCGATGTGCCACAGCTGCGGCACGATCGTGCCGCCCGCCGCGTGTACGTCCTCGGCGACCTTCGCCCACCCCGCCAGCTCTTCCTCACCGTGGAACTGCGGCACGCGGTCGCTCTGTCCGGCCGACTCGTGACCGACGTAGGTCCCCTCGGTGATGATCAGGCCGACGCCCGCGGCGGCGCGACGGGCGTAGTACGACCGCACGTCCTCGCCCGGAACGCCGCCCGGGGAGAACATGCGCGTCATCGGCGCCATCGCGATGCGGTTCGGGACGGTCAGGCCGTTCAGCGTGACGGGCCGGGCAAGGATCTCGGCCGCGCGGGAAGCGGAGGACGTGGCGGTGGCGAGGGTCATGGGGGTGCTCCTTGTCGGTGGTGGAGGGGAGTCTTGTCGGTGGTGGAGGGGAGTCTTGTCGGTAGTGGAAGAAGGAGGCGTGGCTACTGCGCCACGGGGTGTGCCCGCGGCACGTCGAGGCCGTCGAGCCTGTCGAGGTCGAGGCTGGCGGAGCTAGCAGGGCTGGCGGGGCCGTCGAGGTCGGGGCTGTCCGTGCTGCGGCTCTCGACGACCCGCGGGCCGTGCTGTCCGCGCAGGCCGAGCAGGCTGATCACGGCGACCAGCGCGAAGGCGAGGGACCCGATGCCGAAGGTGAGGGTGAACGCCGATTCGGTGGGCAGCGCCGGCACGCCCGCGGGCAGGTGCTCGATGGTCTGGGAGGCCAGGATGGTGGTGATGACGGCGCTGCCGATCGCGCTGCCGGTGGAGCGGGAGATCGAGTTGATGCCGTTGGCGATGCCGCTCTGGTGGTGCGGGACGCTCGCCATGATGACGGCGGGCATGGCGGCGTAGCCGAAGCTGACGGCCGCGCCGACGATGATGCCGGCGCCGATCACCGAGGAGGTGTGGGCGTGGTCGGCGGCAAGCCAGCCGAAGCCGACGGCTCCGAAGACCGCGGCCATGCCGAGTACGAACCGGGGGCCGCGGTGCCGGACCAGCTGGCCGCCGACCGGTGAGGCGAGCAGGGAGACGATGGCGCCGGGCAGCAGGAACTGGACGGACGCGAGCAGGATGGAGGCGTCGAAGCCGTAGCCGGTGAGCGCCTTGGGCATCTGGACGAAGTAGGAGACGCCGAGGAAATTCGCGAACATGCCGAAGCCGACGAGGATGCCGGCCAGGTTGGCCATGAGGACCGGGCGGTGGACGAACATCTTCATGTCGACGAGCGGCTCGCGCACCTTGCGCTCGACCAGTACCCAGAGGACGGCCATGACGGCCGCGCCGGCGAAGCTGCCCAGCGTACGGCCGGAGGTCCAGCCCCATCCGTGGCCCTGGGAGATCGGCAGCAGGAGCAGCAGCAGGGCGATGCCGAGGGTCAGCGCGCCCAGGAAGTCGGTGCGGCCACCGGTCTTCTGCCGGGTCGCCGGGACCAGGAAGACGACGGCGAGCAGGGCGAGGACCGCGAAGCCGGTCGCCATCCAGAAGGCGTTGCGGTAGTCGGCGCCTTCGCCGGAGGTCAGCAGTCCGGTGGCGACGAGCGCGATCCCGCTGCCGAACGCGAGCGTGCCGCTGACCAGTGCCATCGCGCCGGGCAGCTTCTGCGGCCTGACCTCTTCCCGCAGGACGGAGAGGGCCAGCGGGAAGATCGCGGTCGCGGCGCCCTGGAGCACCCGGCCCAGGATCAGCAGCGGCAGCGAGCTCGCGAGGGCGGCGATGACGGAGCCCGCGACCATGACGCCGAGGACGGCCACGAGAGTGGGCTTCTTGCCGTGCTGGTCGCCGAAGCGGCCGAGCAGCGGGGTGAAGACGGCGGCGGACAGCAGCGTGGCCGTGGTCACCCAGCTGACGTTGGCGGTCGTGGTGCCGAGGTCCCCCTGGATCAGGCCCAGGATCGGGACGGGCAGGGTCTGCATCATCGACACGACCATGGCAGCGAGGCTCAGGGCGAAGACGATGACCGTCTCGTTCCTGTGCCCGGGGGCGGAGGCGGGTGCGGCGTGGCTCATGGCGGTCGGAACCTTCTCAGTGCTTCAGAACGTAGATGTTTGAGGACGTCAAGTACTTCGACAGACGGTAGACGTCGATAGTTGAGTACGTCAAGTTATTGCTTGAGGACCTCAAGCATCTGCGAGTACACTCCAGGGCATGAGCGCCACCGCCCCGCACTCCCCCACCAAGCTCCAGATCCTGGAGCTGCTCGCCGACATCGGCACCGCTCAGTGGCGCGATTTCGCGGCCGCCGCCGCCCGCCACGGGCTCACCTCCACCCAGGCCAAGGTCCTCGCCCAGCTCGACGGCCCGCTGCCGATGCGCCGCCTCGCCACGCTGCTGGTGTGTGACGCGTCGAACGTCACGGGGATCGTGGACCGCCTGGAGGCCCGCGAGCTGGTCCGCCGCGAAGCCGACCCCGCGGACCGCCGCGTCAAGAACGTCGTCGCCACCGACGCGGGCCGCGAGACCGTCCGGCGCGTACGCGAGGAGATGCAGGAGACCCACGGCGCCCTCGACTCACTCGACGAAGCCGAGCGCGCAACGCTCTACGCCCTGCTGGAACGGCTGGTTGGCGAGATGTGACGCCTGGCAGGCTCGTCGCGGTGAACCCTGTGTTCGCCGCCACCGCGACCGCGACCGCGACATCGGTCGTGGCGAGCCCCTCTTGCGATCAAGTCGGGCCCGGGAGCGGCCTTTTCCGGCCGCTTCCGGGGTCGGCCGCGGTGTTTCCCGGCCGGCCGGGGCGGCAGTCGCGCAGAGTGGTCCGTATGACGACACCCGCAGAGCTGCTCCGCTCCTTCGCCCGTACCCGGGCCTCGCTCGACGGCGAGGAGGTCACGTACTGGTGGTCAGGAAACGTGTACTCCTGGGCTCCCGACGAGCCCTACCAGCGCCTCTTCGGCTTCGAGGGGCTCAACGTCTCCCGCCTCGTACAAGATGCGGAGAACGGGCCGGATGCCTGTCAACTGCTCACCCGGGAGGCCGCGTTCTACCTGGACCCCGTCTCCCGCGAGATCCTGGAGACCTGGCAGGAGCTGCCGGTGGTGCACGTCTGGAACGACCCGGCGAACCAGAAGTGGCGCCCCTTCCCGGTCCCGACGACCGATCTCGGCGGACAGGTCTGCTTCAGCCTGGAGATCCCGCTCGCCTACCCCTCGCCGCTGCCGGTGGCCGAGTACCCCGTCCACTCGGCCGGCGACACGTACAAGGCCCTGGAACTCTTCCAGTTCTTCGCCGACCGCGCCGATCTGGACGGTCCGGCGCCCAGCGTCCCGGCCACCATGTCGTGGACCCGGATGTCGCCGTGGCTTCCGTGGATGGCCCGCGGCCGGCGACCCGGCGGGCTCACCTACCACTGCCGGGGCCGCAAGCTCGGCTCGTACGCCGAGGCCCCCGAACGCACTCGCGCCTACATCGCCGACCACCACCCGGAG
This sequence comes from Streptomyces sp. NPDC048442, assembly GCF_040651475.1. NCBI lineage: Bacteria > Bacillati > Actinomycetota > Actinomycetes > Kitasatosporales > Streptomycetaceae > Streptomyces > Streptomyces sp. NPDC048442. The sequence goes on along the minus strand of NZ_JBEZKB010000026.1, from coordinate 140,975 downwards.
TTCGCCCACGCCCCGGAGAAGTGGAGCGAGCCGAACGAGACCAGCTGGACCTACTTCCGCAAGCTCCACCCGCCGAAGTAGCAGGAGGAGCCACCCCGTTGAGCCGCCCCGTTGCGCCACTGCGCTACAGCGATCCCTGGCGCAGGGGGCGGCCGGCCTGGTGCAGGCTTCTGAGTGCCTGGCCGTAGGAGGCGACGAGCGACGTCTGGAGGTAGGCCACGTCCAGGGCCTCGCAGTAATGACGGACGAGGAGTTGGGCCTTGCGCAGATTCGGCGACGGCATGCTGGGGAACAAGTGGTGCTCGATCTGGTAGTTCAGTCCGCCCAGCACCACGTCCATGAACCAGTTTCCGCTCACGTTGCGCGAGGTGAGGACCTGACGGCGCAAGAAGTCGGGCCGGTCGGTGCCGGTGAGCGTCGGCATGCCCTTGTGGTTCGGGGCGAAGATGGCACCCAGGTAGACCCCGAACAGGCACTGGTGCACGACGAGGAACACGACCGCCTTCCCCGGTGAGAGCACGAGGAACAGCGCGGCGAGGTAGAGGGCGAAGTGCGCGATCAGCAGCGTGCCCTCGATCCTGCGCTGCTTCAGGGAGCGGTCCGCCAGCGCCCGCACCCCGGAGACGTGCAGGTTGAAGCCCTCCAGGGTCAGCAGGGGGAAGAACAGATACGCCTGCACCCTCCCGAGCATCCGGGGCAGGCGGCCGGTGGCCGTCCTCGCCTGCGCCTGGCTCCAGACGAGGATGTCGGGGGCCACATCGGGGTCCAGCTCCTCGTGGTTGGGGTTCGCGTGGTGGCGGGAGTGCTTGTCCTGCCACCAGCCGTACCCCATGCCGATCCCCAGGTTGGCGGTGAGCCGCCCCATCAGCGCGCTCGCACGGCGGCGCCTGAACACCTGGCGGTGGCCCACGTCGTGCGCGACGAGCGCGACCTGCCCGAAGACCACCGCGAGGAACGCTCCGACGGCGAGCGTCCACCAGCTGTCGCCGACGGCCACGAAGGCGAACCAGCCGACGGCGAACGCCATGGCCACCAGAGCCATCCGTACGCAGTAGTAGAAGGGGCGGCGCCGCATCAGCCCGGCGTCCTTGATCTGCTCCGAGAGACGCGCGAAGTCACTGCGCCGCGTGGCGGGTTGGGCCGTCGGGTCGGTGCTGGGATCCGTGAGGGGATCAGTAGTGTCAATGGTGCTGGTGGGCATAAAGCCTCGTTTTCCGGCACCGGCCCGGTCCACGTACTCGCCGCAACTGCACGCGTACGCCGAATCGAGCCGGAGCGGTAGGGGATGGAGCCTGTCACGCCGCCTTGGCTGCAGCCAAGGGCTGAGGCATCCTGCGTCAAGGGTACAGGCGGCCGGGTAAACACCGCGTTCCCCGGATCAGGCCCCCGCATTCCGGCCCGGGGCGTCTCGCCGGTGGTACGCGCCGGGCGTGTAGCCGTACGCACGCCGGAAGACGTCGATGAACGCGCTTGCCGACGCCCACCCGCAGCGATGTGCGACGGCGGTGACCGGTGTGTCGTCGGCCAGCATCCGCAGGGCGTGGAAGAGCCGGAGCTGGGTGCGCCACTGCGGGAACGTCATGCCCAGTTCGCTGCGGAAGAGCCGGCTGAGGGTGCGCTCGCCGGTGTGGGTGCGGGCACCGAGACCGGCGAGGGTGCCGGGATTCGCCGGGTCGGCGTGCAGGAGGTCGCAGACGGCGACGAGGCGGGGATCGGTGGGGGTGGGGAGGTGGACGGGGCGCTGGGGCGAAGCGCGGAGCTGGTCGAGGAGTACGGCGCGCAGCCGGAGGATCTCGGGGGTGGGTTCCCGGCCATGCCGGGGCGTGCGCGTGTACTCCAGGATCAGTTCGCGCAGCAGGGGGCTGACGGTCAGGACGGTGGGGGCGGTCAGCCCAAGGGGGTTCTCGTCGACGGGCAGGCCGAGGGTGTGCATGTCGAGGTGGCCGTGGGCGCGGTGGGAGTGGACCGTTCCGGCCGGTACCCACAGGGCTCGGGTGCCGGGTGCGAACCACGTACCGGCGTCGGTGGTGACGGCCAGGAATCCGGAGCCCGCGTAGACGATCTGATGGTCGTCGTGCCGGTGCGGATCGACGCGCTCGCCCGAGGCGAGGGGGCGGGTGTGGGTGGGGGCCACGGGCATGTGGTCGGCCTGCTCCACTCGGCACTTCTCGTCTTCTCGCCGTGCTCCCCATCTTCTCGTCGGCACTTCTCGCCTTCTCGTCGGCACTTCTCGCCTTCTCGCCGCTGGCGGGTTTCCGGTATCAGATGGCATTTTATCGGAAGCGCGACAGCGGGGGCGTGGCAGAGGATCGAAAAGTGTCCACGAAATCTGCTGACAGGCCGTCAACTCCCTTGTCCCGCAAGCATTCCCGTACGCCCCTCACCCTCCTCGCCCTCTCTCACGCCTGCGTCGACGTCTATCAGGGCGCGGTCGCCGCACTCGTGCCGTTCTTCATCGCCGAGCACGCGTACAGCTACGCCGCCGCCTCCGGCATCGTTCTCGCCGCTTCGCTGCTGTCGTCCGTCGCGCAGCCGCTGTTCGGTGCGCTGACCGACAGGTGGGCGTTGCCGTGGCTGCTTCCGGTGAGCACCCTGGCCGGCGGTGCGGGCGTCGCGCTCAGCGGGGTCGGCGGCATCGGCGGTTCGTACCCGCTGACCCTCGTCGTGATCGCGCTCTCCGGGGTGGGGGTGGCGGCGTACCACCCGGAGTCCGCGCGGATCGCCCGGCTCGCGAGCCGGGGCAGTCACACCGCGATGGGCTGGTTCTCGCTCGGCGGCAACCTCGGTTTCGCGACCGCCCCGCTGCTGGTGTCCGCCGTCGTCGCCACGGGCGGACTGCGCGCCTCGCCGTTGCTGGTGGTGCCGGCGCTGGCGGGGGCCGCGCTGTGCCTGGCTGCCGTGCGCTCGCTGCGTACCGCTGCGGCCGCGGACGGCACAGCCGCCGCGTACCGCCCCGTCGGCGAGGACGACTGGCCCGCGTTCCTGAGGATGTCCGCGGCCGTGATCTGCCGGTCGGTGGTCTTCGTCGGGCTGAGCAGCTTCATCGCGCTGTACGCCCGCGAACATGTCGGCGGCGGTGAACTCGCGGGCACCGCGGCCCTGTTCACCCTGTACCTGGGCGGCGCGTTCGGCACTGTCGCCGGGGGCAGGCTGGCCACCCGGTACGGGCGGGTGAAGGTCGTGCGGTGGTCGTACGCGCTGACGGTGCCCGCGGTCGCCGGCACGGTCCTGGTGCCGGGCCCGCTGCTGTACGTCTTCGTGGCGCTGACCTCGGCCGGGCTGTACGTGCCTTTCTCGCTGCACGTCACGCTCGGCCAGGACTACCTGCCTCGCCGTGTCGGCACGGCGAGCGGGGTGACGCTGGGCCTGACGGTGAGCGTGGGCGGGCTCGCGAGCCCGCTGATCGGGGCGGTGGCCGACGCGGTGTCGCTGCAGGCCGCGCTGGCACCGCTGATCGTGCTGCCGGGGGTGGGGTGGCTGCTGATGCGGAAGCTGTACGAGCCGAGGGGGTAGACCGGCGCTTGAGGGGGACGTGGCCCGGCCCGAGCGCTCGGTCCTGGCCGGGCCATGCCCCCTCCGGGTCAGTGGGACGCGGTGTCGAACATGCCGGGCTCGTACGAGCCGCCCGGCTTGTGCACGATCACGTTCATCCGGGTGGCCGCGTTGATCAGGGAGACCACCATGACCAGCGCGCCGACCTGGTCGTCGTCGTAGTGCTTGCGCACCTGCGCCCAGGTCTCGTCGGACACCCCGTGGTCGCCGAGCCGGGTACCCTCCTCGGCCAGTGCGAGGGCGGCCCGTTCGGCATCGGTGAACACGGTGCTGTGCCGCCACGCGGCGACCAGGCCCAGCCGGACCGGGGTCTCACCGGCGGCCGCGGCCTCCTTCACATGGGCATCCACGCAGAATCCGCAGTTGTTGAGCTGCCCGACCCTCAACTGCACCAGTTCCCTGAGGGGCTTGGGAAGGGCCGACTCCTCCAGGACCAGCGCGGCGGCGTAGAAGCGCTTGGCGACCTTCGCGGCGGTCGGGCTGTCGAACAGATCGAAACGGGGTTCCATGATGTCGTCGTCCTCACGTGTGGAGCAGCGCGCTGTTGCGCTGAACGAACACAAGATGCCGAAGAACCGGTTTCTGTGACGGCACGTCAATGTGACCTGAGCCACCCGCGGTTGGTGTCACAGAACGGCTGCGAGCGGCGTCTCGTGTACGACGCAGCCGCAAGCGAACGAGCAGGAGCCGGCCATGGACGACCGAACGGGCAACACCCCCGAGCCACTCACCGACAGCGTCACCCACACCTTCGTCACGCACCGGAACCTGCTGTTCACCGTCGCCTACGAGATGCTCGGCTCGGCCGCCGACGCCGAGGACGTACTCCAGGAGACCTGGCTGCGGTGGGTGGGCGTCGACCTCGACACGGTGCGGGACCGGCGCGCGTACCTGGTGCGCATCACCACCCGCCAGGCGCTGACCCAGCTGCGTACGCTCGGCCGCCGCAAGGAGTCCTACCTGGGCCCCTGGCTGCCCGAACCGCTGCTGACCGCACCGGACGTGGCCGACGACGTCGAACTGGCCGACAGCGTCTCGATGGCGATGCTGCTGGTCCTTGAGACCCTCGCACCGACCGAGCGGGCGGTGTTCGTACTGCGCGAGGTCTTCGACCTGGGTTACGAGGAGATCGCCGAAGCGGTCGACAAGAGCCCGGCCGCGGTCCGTCAGATCGCCCACCGGGCCCGTGCCCACGTCGCCGCGCGACGACCGCGCGAAGCCGTCTCGGCGACCGAGACCCGCCGCACGGTCGACGCCTTCCAACGGGCCGTCGAAACAGGAGACTTGCAGCGCCTGCTCGACATCCTCGCACCGGACGTCGTCCTGCTGACCGACGGCGGTGGAGTCGTACGGGCCGCGCTGGAGCCCATCGTCGGGGCCGACCAGGTGGCCCGCGTGCTGGGCAGGGTCGCCGCGATCCCGCTGGAGCCGACACATGTCAACGGCGACCCGGCGCTGATCGTCCGGCGGGACGGCGAGGTCGACACCGTCATCGCGATGCGCGTCGACAACGGCCTCATCACCGGCCTCTACGCCGTGCGCAATCCCGAGAAGCTGACGCGCGTGGACCGGGCGACGGCAGTGAGCCGCTGACCGCGACCCGACCGTCGGTCCGGGGCTCTAGCTGGGCGCTTCCGCGCCCTTGCGGGCGTAGAACCACCACGTCACCACGGTGCAGCTCGCGTAGAAGCCGACGAAGCCCCACATCGCGCTCGTCACCGCGACCGACGCGAAGAGGGCCGGGATGAAGAAGAAGCCGTACGCCGCGATGCCCGCCGTGAAGCCGGTGACCGCGCCGGACTCCATCTCGGCCTGCTTCAGGGCCTGGTCGTAGGCGGGGGTGCCCTCGGAGAGGCCCTTGAGGTGGGTGGTGCGGAAGATGACCGGGATCTGGCGGAAGGTCGAGCCGTTGCCGATGCCGGAGAACAGGAAGGCGAAGAGGAAGCAGATGAAGAAACCCCAGAAGGAGCCCTGGCTCCCGCCCTCCCCGCCGCCGCCGGAGGGAAGGAAGTTGATGACGCCGACCAGTGCGGCGCCCATGCCGACGAAGGACAGGATGGTGACGCGGGCGCCGCCGAGCTTGTCCGCAATCCAGCCGCCGGCCCAGCGGGCGAGTGCGCCGATGGCCGGGCCCATCCAGGCGTACGTGGCGGCCGAGTAGGCCGCGTCGATGGGCGTGAAGGTGGTCTTGATGAGCAGCGGCAGGGCGGCGGCGAAACCGATGAAGGAGCCGAAGGTGCCGACGTACAGCCAGGTCATCACCCAGTTGTGCTTGCGCTTGAAGATGACCTTCTGGCGGGAGAAGGGGGTGGAGGCGACCTTGAGGTTGTTCTGCCCGAACCAGGCGACGGCGGCCAGGACCACCAGGACCGGAACCCACAGGAACGCGGCGTTCTGGAGGTGGACCGGGGTGCCGTCCGCCTTGTGCTGGGCGCTGCCGAGGGCGATCGTCGACCAGGTGATCACGATCGGGGTGAGCAGCTGGACGGCGGAGACGCCGAGGTTGCCGAGGCCGCCGTTGATGCCGGTGGCGTTGCCCTTCTCGCTCTTGGGGAAGAAGAAGCCGATGTTGGCGAGCGAGGAGGAGAAGTTCGCGCCGCCGATGCCGCAGAGCGCGGCGATGGAGATCAGGACCGCGTACGGGGTGGTCGGGTCCTGGATGGCGATGCCGAGCCAGATCAGCGGGATCACCAGGACCACGGTGGAGAGCGCCGTGAAGGTGCGCTGGCCGACCATCGGGCCGAGGAAGGTGTACAGGATGCGGGCGGTGCCGCCGGTGATGCCGGGGATGGCGGTGAGCCAGAACAACTGGCTCTGGCTGAGCCCGAATCCGACGTCGGTGAGGTTGGTCGCGGTGATCGACCAGACCTGCCAGACCACGAACGCGACGAGGAGCGCGGGGACCGCGATCCACAGGTTGCGGCGGGCCACCTTGCGCCCCGTGGAGCGCCAGAAGGCGGGATCCTCGGGACGCCAGTCGGTGATGGTACGGCCGGGGCGGTACTGGGCGGGATCGGTGGCCTGCGCCGTGTCGTCGTCAGTCCGGGGGGCCTGTGCGAGGGAACTCATGACTGCTTCCTGTGCGTCGGGGGCGTCACCACCGCCCGGTACCGTGCCGGGCAATTCCGACGCTAGACCTGTGCGGAGGGTGTGATAGTCAGCGAAAGTCCCAGGTGGGAGGGCCGGTTGACCCTTCTCCTCCGGGACGTTCGACGGCGGCGCGGGCGAGGCACGCTCGCCGTCGTGGGCCACCTCCGTCGGCTCCGGGACGTGCCCGTGGCCCCGGCCTACTGCTCGGCGGCCGAACCGACGGCTCCGGACGCGGTACGGCGGCTGCGCGCAGGGCCACCACAGGATCGCGATCGCCGGTCGCCGGTCGCCGGTCATCCCTGCATCGACGAGGCGTGGGTCAGCGAAGAGGTACTGGAGCAACCTCGCTAGCCACCTCACCGAGATTCATCACTGTGAGTGATGACACGAACACACTTTGCTGCTTTTCTTGTTCGTATGAACACGCAGCGCAAGCTCCTTGTCCGTGCGGCCCTCGTCGCCGCCCTCGCCCCCGTCGCTCCTCTCGCCGCCGCGCCGGCCAGTGCCACGCCCGCTTCGACCGTCGCCGCCACCCCCTCCTCCACCGCCGTCCGGGGTGAGACCCGTGCACCCGCCATCGAGGTCAACCACTTCTTCAAGAGCTACCGCAAGTCCGTCCTCGGCACGGGATCCCGTACCCCCGAAGAGGTCCGCAGGGCGCACCTCACCGCCGAGCTGGACGCCCGCCTCACCGAGTGGGCCGCGCAGAACCACGCCGACCCCGTGATGCGCGCGCAGAACGTCCCCAAGGACTGGAAGGTGCGCAACCACTCCATGACGGCCACCACCGCCACGGTGATCGTGACCGAGATCTGGGGCGGCAGCCCGGACACGGAGGTCTGGTACACGGTCCGCCGCTCCGACCTGAAGATCACCGACCTGACGGATCCGCCGATGGGAGGGTAATCGCCGGCCACGGCGCGGCTGTCCGCTCACACACCGGGCACATCACTCCCTAACCTTCCCTGTTCTTCGTTCTGATGGAGACGCGATAGGGTTCCTTTCCGTACCTGGAACAGGAAGAGACGGGGGACCGCGCCGTGGCGCAGCAGTTCTACTCGGTGGATCAGGTGGCGGGCCTGCTCGATCTGCACGTCAAGACCGTCCGGGCGTACGTCCGCGAGGGCCGGCTCAGGGCGACCCGGATCGGCAAGCAGTACCGGATCGCACGCGAGGACCTGGAGGCGTTCACCGGAGGATCCGTCACTCCGGCCGCCCCCGCTCCCGTACTCCGCACGCGGCATGTCGAGGTGTCCAGCATCGTGCAGATCGACGTGATCGGCCCCGACGAGGTGTCCCGGCTGAGCAATGCGCTCATGGCCACCGTCGGCAGCCGGCACGGCAGTCGGGGCGAGGGGCCGTACGAGGACCGGGTGCGGGTGGAGACCGTCTACGACGAGGAACGGGCCTCCCTCAAGGTCATCGCGCTGGGCAGCCCGGCCGTCACCGCAGACCTGCTGAAGATCGTCGAAGCGCTCACCTCGGAGGCAGCCGAAACGGTCGGAGCGGCCCGAGCGACCGAAGCGACCGGAGCGACCAGAGCGACCGGAGTGACCCAAGAGCCGGAAGGGGCCCCGCCCCGTGGCTGACGGAGGACAGTCCCGAGCCTCGGACGCCACCCAGATGGTCCCACTGCCGTCCGGCACCGTGCTGTTGTCCGACCGGCGTACGCAGCGCACCTGGCCGGTCGAGGTGGCCTCGTACCGGCTCGCCGCGTACTCCGTCACCCAGGCCGAGTACGTACGGATCACCGGGGAGCGGCCCAGCAGTGCCCCGCCGCGGGACCGGCTGCCCGTGGAGGGGGTTTCGTGGTGGGACGCGGTCCGTTTCTGCAATGCGCTGTCCTCGTTCGAGGGACTGCCGGCCGCGTACCGGATCGGGGCCGAGAGCGTCGAGTGGGACAGGTCCGCCGACGGGTACCGGCTGCCGACCGAGGCCGAGTGGGAGTACGCCTGCCGTGCCGGTACGGACGGCCCCCGGTACGGGCCGCTCGACGAGATCGCCTGGCACCGCGGCAACTCGGACGAGCTCCCGCACGAGGTCGGCGGCCTGCGGCCCAACTCCTGGGGCCTGCACGACATGCTCGGCAACGTGTGGGAGTGGTGCTGGGACGTGTACGACGCCGAGGTCTACGGCACGTACCGGGTACTGCGCGGCGGCGGCTGGTTCGACGAGCGATGGAGCTGCCGGGCCTCGGTGCGGCGCCGCAGCCACCCCACGCTGCTCCTCGACGATGTGGGGTTCCGCGTCGCACGCGGTGCCCCGTAGGTGCAGGGTGGAAGCGTGAACGACATCAGCAGCCGCGCCGACATCGACGCCCTCCTGCGCAGGTTCTACGCGACGGCCTTCGAGGACCGGCTGATCGGCCCGTACTTCACGGAGATCGCCGGCGTCGAGCTGGAGGCTCACCTGCCGCACATCGGCGACTTCTGGGAGAGCGCCCTGCTGCGCACCGCCCCGTACCGCCGCAACGCCCTCGCCCCGCACCAACGCCTGCACCGGGCAAGGCCGTTGACCGCCGAGCACTTCGGGCGCTGGCTCCAGCTGTGGCGGGCCGCCGTCGACGGGATGTACGCGGGCCCGGTCGCCGACCACGCCAAGGCGCAGGGCGAACGCGTGGCCCGGGTGATGCCGAAACGGCTGGACGACGCCGGGACCACGGCACCGGACGACACGGACGAGACCTTTGGCACCGGCTTCGTACCGCTGTCGGCCGTCGAGCTGCGCTCGCGGCCCGAACCGGGGCAGCCCGAACCGGGGCGGCCCGCGATCTAGGGTCTGCCCGTCCCACACCCGCCCGACGACCGTAGATCACATTCGAAAACCCTTTCCCACCAGGGCATTTCAAAGCTACGCTCAGCCGTCGTGACCACCGTAAAAGAGCACTTCAGCGTCTACCACTTCTCCCAGGCCAACCCCGAGGGTCCGGGCAGCGACAACGTACCGGCCCTCCTGCGGCGGGTCGCCGACAGCATCGACGATCTCGGAGCGGTAGAGGTCCAGGACGTGGTCGTGTTCTCGGAGTTCGCCGACGACGGCGAGCTCCAGTTCTCCGCGACGGTTTACTACCACCTCTCCGACGACCAGGAGGACTGAGCGCTCCCCCGGAGGGGTCCCCGTCGGCAGCTCGGTTCGGCGATCCGGCCGGGGGCTGCGGTGGCTTCCTCAGCGTCCGATCGTGAACCGGGTCCGGTGGTGCTTGGGGTGTTCCGCCTCGTCGAGCACGGCGATCGCGAAGTCCTCCATGGATACACCGGAGTTGCCGTCCGCGTCGACGAGCAGTTCGTCGGTGCCCAGGCGGTACGTTCCGGTGCGCACGCCGGGTTCGAAGACGGCGGGCGGGCTCAGGTAGGCCCAGTCGACGGCGGGGCCTGCGGCGCGGCACACGGCGAGCTGGTCGTTGCAGGCGAGGGCGATGGGGAGCAGGGCGGGCGGGAAGTCCGGTCCTTCGGCGAGGATGAGGTCGCTGCCGGGAAGGCGGAGGCTGCCTGCACCGCCGAGCAGGAGGAGTCGTACGCCGGCACGGGAGAGGCCCGCGAGCAGGGCTCTGGCCGCGTCCGCAAGCTGCGCCTCCTGGCCCGGCGCCGGGCGGGTCGCGCTGATCAACAGGTCCTGCCCTGCGCTGAGTTCGGCCACGCTGTCGGGGTCGAGGGCGTTGCCGGTACGGTGCCGGGCGGCAGGGTGCAGAGCGCCGAAGCGGGCCGGGTCGCGGGTGACGGCGGTGACGTCGTGGCCCCGGTCGAGGGCCTCGGTGACGATACGGCTTCCGGCGGCGCCGGTGGCTCCCAGAACGGTGATGCGCATGAGAGCTCGTCACTCCTGTGCAGTTGAGGTGGGTTGGCGTCAGCGCGCGGAGGAGTTGGCGCGCGGAGGCTTCAGCGTGCAGAGGCGGCAACGCGTACCTGCTGCGGCTCGGGCGTGAGGGGGTCGGCGCTCTTGCGGCGCGGGCGCAGTTGCGCGAGTGCGACTGCCGCCAGGGCGAGCAGTGCGCCCAGCAGTTGGAGCGCGGTGAGCTGCTGGCCGAGGACGATCCAGCCGAGGAGGGTGGCGACCAGCGGGCTGAGCAGGCCGAGGAAGGTGACCTCGGTCGGCGAGAGCGCCTTGATGCCGCGGAACCACAGGGCGTACGAGAGGGCCGCGCCGATCAGCGTCAGATAGCCGAACCCGATGAGGTTCTCACCGGTGAGGGAGGACGGCGGCGGTCCCTCCACGAACAGCGCGACGGGCACCAACAGCAGTCCGCCCGCGACGAGTTGCCACCCCGTGGTGGCGAGCAGCGGCGCCGGGGAGGTCCAGCGCTTACTGAGCACGACGCCGGTCGCCATGACGACCGCACCGCCGAGCGCGGCGGCCACACCGACCGCATCCAGCCGGGCATCGGCACGCAGTACGAGCAGGGCGACTCCGGTGATGCCGATCACCGCCGCGAGCAGCGTACGCAGCGCGAGTCGCTGACCGAGCAGCGCGGCGGACAGCCCGGCCACCAGCAGGGGCTGTACGGAACCGACGGTGGCGGCGACCCCGCCCGGGAGGCGGTAGGCGGCGACGAAGAGGAGCGCGAGGAAGATGCCTATGTTGAGCGCGCCGAGAACGAGGGACTTCCACCACCAACTCCCCTTCGGCAGACGCCTGGTGAGGAGCAGGAGGAGCAGCCCCGCCGGAAGCGCGCGCAGTACGGCGGCGAGCAACGGGCGGTCGGGAGGCAGGAGTTCGGTGGTGACGAGGTAGGTGGAGCCCCAGACGGCAGGGGCGGAGGCAGTGAGCAGCACTAGGCCGGTTCGATTTCTTAGCACTAAGACAACATATCTCACCGCTAAGAGATCAGCTAGGGTGAATTCCATGACGGATGCAGCAGCGGGCAGGGAAGCCGACGCGAGTACGGGCGCGGACGCAGGCACGGATCACGTGGACCTCGTACTGGAACAGTGGCACGAACAGCGCCCCGACCTGGACGTTTCACCGATGGCGGTGATCGGGCGGCTGAAGCGGCTGACCCTGCTGATCGAGCCGGTGATGAAGCACACCTTCGCCTCGCACGGCCTGGATCCGGCGTCCTTCGACGTCCTGGCGACCCTGCGCCGCAACGGTCCGGACCGCCACCTCACCCCCGCCGAGCTGATGCGGTCGGCGATGGTCACCTCCGGCGCGGTCACCCAGCGCCTGGACCGCCTCCAGGAGCGCGGTCTGGTCACCCGCAGGCCGAGCCCCACCGACGGCCGGGTGGTCCAAGTCGCCCTGACGGAGAAGGGGTTGGCGCTGATCGAAGGGGCGCTGCCGGACCATCTGGCCACCGAGGCGGGGCTGCTGTCGGCGCTGCCCCCCGCCGAGCTGGCCCATCTGGCGGAGTCGCTGAAGGCGCTGCTGCTGGGCCTGGGGGACGGCTGCTGACCGGCCTCGCGCCACCCCGCCCACGCCACCCCACCCACGCCGCCCCCAGCGGTGCGGGCGACGCGGGCGGGTGAAGCTCAGGCCATGCGCGGGTCGGGCCTGAGTACGGCGAACGGGGCGCCGACCGGGTCGGCGAGCAGGGCCATCCGGCCGACTTCCGGGATGTCTGTCGCGGGGAAGACGACGGAGCCGCCGTTCTCCTGCACCTTGGCGACCAGTACATCGGTGTCGGGGACGGAGAAGTAGGCGGTCCAGTGCGTCTTCTCGTCCTCCGGCGCCGGTGCGATCCCGCCGAAGGAGGCGTCCTGCTGGTCGCCCTCGGCGGTGGAGAGCACGGTGTACGGCATGCCGGGCATGTCCATCTGCTGCCCCCGCCAGCCGAACAGGCCGCGGTAGAAGGACAGCGCTGCCGAGGGGTCGGGGGTGTGCAGCTCGGCCCAGAGCAGCGTGTGGTCCTCCGACGTCGCCTCCAGGCCGGCGAAAGCCGCAGGCTGCCAGACGGCGAACTCGGCACCGGCCGGGTCCGTGAGACACGCCATCCGGCCCGCGTCCATGACGTCGAACGCCTCGGCCCGGACGGTCCCGCCCGCCTGCTCCACGGCCTTGGCGGTGGCGTCCGCGTCCGGTGTCTTGAAGTACACGGTCCAGGCCGGGCTCGCCCCCTCCTCGGTGAGAGGCCCCACGGCGGCAACCGTACGGCCGTCCTTCCGGAAGAAGCCGTACCCGCCCGCCTCGGGGCCGGCCGACTGGAAGTCCCAGCCGAAGACGGCGCCGTAGAACGAGGCCGAGGCCTCGACGTCGGGGCTGCCGAGGTCGAGCCAGTTGGGTGCGCCGGTGACGAAGTCGGTGGTGAGCATCGCGATGCCCTGCCTTTCTCCGCTGCGGATGGCTGCGGAATGACTGCTGAATGACTTGAGCGACTACCGAATGGCTACGGATGACTACTGAACGTCCCTTGCGAATCGTATAGGCGATGCCAGTGACATTCAGGTCGAATCAAACCCGGGGGCGACCCGGGCGGGCGGGCACGAGGGGTGACATGGGTCATGGGCGGCCGGTCTCACAGTTCCGCGAGCTGTGCCGTCTACCGGTTGGATGCGGCGCGCGTTCCACGCCGTAACCGGCCCGAAGCAGCCGAAGCAGCCGAAGCCCCGAAAGAGGAGAAGCCGTGGAAACCCTGACCGTACGACGCGTCATCGCAGCGCCCATCGCCGAGGTGTTCGACTGGTGCGCCACGACCACCAACTACACCCGCTCCCCGTGGGTCCTGCGGGCACGACTGGCACGGCCCGGCGCGGGTGCACCGTACGGAGTGGGCGCCGTACGCCTGCACACCTGGACGATCGGCTGGTTCCGCGAACGGATCACCGACTACCACGCGCCGTACGCCTTCGACTACACGGTGGAACGCAGCTTCCCGCCGGCCCGGCACGAGCTCGGCCGGATGACCTTCGCCGAGGTCGACGGGGGCACCGAGGTCGTCTGGACGACCACTTTCCAAGTCGGCCTGCCCTTCTTCGGTGCGGCCCTCACCCGCGCGGTCGGCAGGCCCGTCGTCGGCCACGCCTTCGGCAAGATCCTCGAAGCTGCCGACACGGCGCTCACCGGCGGCGGCCGCCCGGTGTCCCACTAGCCGAGCGCGGGACGCGATCCCTCAGGCCGGGTGCGTGAGTGCGCCAGGCCGCCACGAAGATCTCCACGGTCAGACTGCGGCGCACCTCGTCGGCGTGGTCGCCGGCCCGGCCGTTCACCGCTTCGCCCAGGGCCCGCGTGGTGTCCTGGCAGTAACCCAGGCTGTGCGCCTGCAGCGCGGAGCTGGCTGCGAAGGTCGCCGCGGGAGACCTGTCCGGAGCCGGTACTGGTGCCGGATCCGGTGCCGGAACCGGAGCCGAGGCGCTGGCCGTCGGCTTCACCCATGCCTTGCATGTCGTGCTGTACGGAACGGCCGCCGTGTGTGCGGTCGGCGCGGTGGCCATCGCCGTCGCACTGGCCCCGCCGCGCCGGAACGCCCCCGGGTCGTCACCCGCTCCCGACGACTCCCGGCTGCCCGTAAAGGTGGCCTGACCGGGCCTGACCGGGCCTGACGGTGCGCGATGGCCGCCCGGCCCGGCCCCGGATCGCCGTACGCGTGCATTCGTAATTCGAACAGACGTACGCTTCTCATATGTCTTCCCACTCCGCCTCCTTCCCCGAGGACCTCCTCGACCTCCAGCAGCAGCTCCACCAGGCCCAGGCCGACTTCCACGCTCTCGCCACCGCTCCCCCCTGGGGTGCCGAGTCCGCGCCCGTATTCACCGAGGAGGCGGTGGATCAGGTCGAGGAGCTGTGGGAGCGGATACGCGAGCTGACCATGGCGGTCAATGAGCATCCGTACTGGACGGCGGCGGGCGACGGGCGGGTGAACCACGCCCGGCGGGGGCTGCGGGTCGTGGGTGGCGAAGGTGACGGCGGCCGGGGGGCGGGGGCCGCGTAGTGCGGTCCGCCCGTCCCGCTCGCGTCACCCCAGCTGCTTCTTCCGGTGGTCGCCCCTGTCCGGCTCCGGGTCCGCCCCGGAGCCCGTACCTGGACCACAGGGCGCGCTGTACGAGGAGTGTCAGGGTGCCCGCGATGAGCATTCCGGCGAGGTTCACGCCGAGTTGGATCAGGGAGGCGCTCACCTCGTTCCAGTGGCCGAGCGGGACGGCCACCGCGAGGTTTCCGGCGGCGGGCACGGTGGTGACGGAGATGAAGACGCCGACCAGGGTGGAGGACTTGCCCGCGGTCATCGACAGGATGCCCGCGATGCCGGCCAGCAGCGCCACGATGAAGGACCACCGGTCGGGGTGGATGATGAAGTCGGTCAGCGGCCGGTCGTCGAGCATGGCCGGTTCGATCCAGCCCAGCAGCCGGCCCGCCGTCGCACACGCCATGGTGATCAGCACGGCGGCGGTGAAGCCGGCGACGAGGGTACGGGCGGCGGTGCCGACCAGGGCCGCCCGGCGGCTCATCACCCCGAAACAGATCGCCGCCACCGGCCCGAACTCCGGCCCCAGCACCATCGCGCCGACTATCAGGATGGGCTGATCGAGCAGCGCACCGATCGCCGCGATCTGCGTGGCCAGCGCGAGGAAGGCGAGGAACGCCCAGGTCAGGCGGGTCTCCGAGGACGTACGGGCAACCAGCTCGTCCCACACCACGGCGTCGTCCGGGTCACCCGGAGCGTCCTCTTCCGCCTTCTCGGCGGCCGAGGAGATCGACAGGTCGAGCTGCTCGACGGTGATGCCGCCGGTCTCCTTCAGACCGAGGTCGCGCAGCGCGCCGAGGACACCGTTGGCCGCTTCTCTGGCCACGTCGAACTCGACGAGGTCACCCGCGGGGGCGTGCGCGGCGCCGGGCAACTTGAGGACGTTGACGACGGCCGGACTGTCGATCGCGATCCGCAGCACCTCGTCCGTACGGTCGGCAGGGCTGATCACTCTTACATGCAGCATGACGGGCATTGTGCCTGGCGTTGGCCGAAAGGTTGCACGGGCATGAGACAGGTTGCACGGGCATGAGCGATACGGCGATCTTCGGGACCCGTGTGATCCTCCCGCGTGATTCGCTCATACTGTCCGGATGGATACCGCCGCCGCGTACGAGGCCCGACGCTGGCTCGCCGAGGACGGCATCACGCAGGTCGGGCCCGACGAGTGGACCGACGGCGAGACTCCTGAGGGGCGGCTCGATTCCGGTCAACTCGCCTACGAGCAGGCCGGGTTGGTGTTCACCGACGAACGGCTGGACGTGGCGGGGCAGGTCCGTCTCGCGTTCGGGCTGCTCGATGTGCTCGACCAGTACTGGGTGACGGTCGAGATCCGGTTCGCCCACCGGGGCCCGGCCGGCCCCCTGCCCGCCGAGGTCCTCTGGGACTGCTACCGGCAGCGGCTGGAGGCGCCCCGGGTGTCCGAGGCCGTCACGTACTCCCTGTGGGTCGACTGGTTCGAGGACGGGAAGACGTCGGCGGACGCGTTCGAGGAGGTAATCGGCCGCGACGCCGAGCGGTTGGCCGTGGGCGCCCCCGAGGCGCTGCTCCGCCGGGCCGGGCGCGTACTGGAGTGCTCGGGTCCGGTCCCCTGGGAGACGAAACTTCCGGTCCTCCGGGCGGCGGCACGGGTCCCAGCCCTCCAACTCCCCCTCTTCAAGGTCCTGTTGACCGGCTACCACGACGTCTACGGGAAACTGCGGCCCGACACCGCGCTCGCCCTCCTCGACGAACTGGACCTCCCGCCCGGCACCGAGCACGTCGCGGAACTGCGCGCCGTCCTGGCCGCCGGGCACACCAACCACCACCGGAATCCGGGGGCGTGGGAGGAGGCGGTGCGGGCGCAGGCCCGGCCGTAGCCGAATCCAGTTGTCACGCCGAGCGTCCGCTGACAAGCTCCCGATCATGACTACCCTCTCCCCTTCCTCCACCCCCTCACCTGCGCCCTTCACCTTCTCCGCCCCCGACGGGACCCGGCTCGCCTACCGCATCACCGGCGCCGGGGCCGGTACGGACGCCGTCGACGAAGCCCCCGTCGTCTGTCTCCCCGGCGGCCCCATGCAGGACCCCCGCTACCTGGGCGACCTCGGCGGGCTGGACCGGCACCGTCGGCTGCTCTTCCCCGACCTGCGCGGAACCGGGCGTTCCGAGATTCCGGCGGACCCCTCCTCGTACCGCTGCGACCGTCTCGTGGACGACATCGAGGCGCTGCGCGTGCACCTCGGGCTCGACCGGATCGACCTCCTCGCGCACTGCGCGGGCGCGAATCTCGCGGCGCTGTACCTCGCCCGGTACCCGGAGCGCGTCGGCAGGCTCGCGCTGATCACCCCCAGCACCGCAGCCGTGGGCATCCCGATCACGTCCGCGACGCGGCTCGCGAACGCGCAACTTCGTCAGGACGAGCCGTGGTTCCCGGAGGCGTTCGCCGCGCTGGAGTCCCTCAACTCGGGTACGGGTGCGCCGAAGCCCGGTGACATTGAGGCGATCGCTCCGTTCTTCTGGGGACGCTGGGACGCGGCGGCCCAGGAGCAGCACGCGGCGGCGAGTACACCGGCCAACCCGGACGCCGCGCGGCTCTACGGCTCCGAGGGCGCGTACGACCCGGAGGCCACACGTGCGGCGCTGGCGAAGCGCGAGGCGCCCGTGTTCCTGCTGGCCGGGGAGGTCGACCTGAACAGCCCGCCGCAGTCGACGGCCGACTTCGCGGCCCTGTTCCCCGACGCCACCCTCGTCGTGCTGCCGGGGGCGGGGCACTCGCCGTGGGTCGACGACCCGGAGGCGTTCGTGACGGCGACGGCGGGTTTCCTGGGCTGAGCCCGCCACGCCTCACCCGGTGCCGGAGGCGGTGTCGGCGGCGGTGCCGGCTGCGGCCGGTTGCCAGTCGGGGCCCTGGTTCCAGGAGAGGGTGTCGAAGGAGTCGGGGACCTTGCCGCAGGGGGAGTAGACGTCGACGGACAGGGCGCGGTTGCGGGAGTTCCACATGACGCTGATTCCGTCGCCGCGCGCGTCCGTGTCGCCGTCGGAGGCGAACTCGTCGAAGACGAAGCCGAGTTCGACGAAGCCGCCCCCCTGGCCGCCACCGCCCCCGTCGCCGCCCCCGTCGCCGCCCCTGTTGTACCTGAGGTGCCAGCCCTCGGCCACCAGGTGGCTCCGCAGCCGCTCGACCGCCGTGCGCGCCTCGGCGTCGGAGATGTCCGGCACGCTCCAGTCGAGGCCGAAGGTCACGACGCCCGGCTGCGGACGGTCGATGTGGGCGAAGGCCTGAAGGCCGTGGTAGTAGCAGACGCCGGTGTCCCTGCGCTCCTGCTCCACCGTGGCAGCCGTTGACGCGGGGAGGCCGAAATGGTCGTACACGTCCTGGGAGCGCTGATCCAGCCGCCGGGAGACGGCATCGGGGTCGACGGGCGGGTAGGGCGCCCCGTACCAGAGACTCCGTGCCCCGATCACCCCCGCGACGAGCACCGCCGCACCCAGCCCGAGTGCCGCGGTCCGCGCCCACAGCCGCCGCGTGGACCGTGCGGGCTTCACCGCACGCTCCCGTTCGTTTCCGGCCTCGTGGCATCGCGCAACCGATTGATGATCATGCACCGAACACTAGACACGGGCGGGCCGGCCCGCATGAGTCGTCGTACTCAGAACCGTTCGTGAACGCTGTTCAAGACTTGCACCAGTGGGAGCGCTCCCACCGTGCAGGCATCCGCATCGCGGGGTCAAGGAGGGTGAAGAGTCGAAGATATTCGACAGGGAAAGTCGGTGACGCATCTGTTACTTGACGCCGGTTGGCGCTACGGTCTGCCCCACCAGTGGGAGCGGTCCCCT
The DNA here is from genome assembly GCF_040651475.1 of Streptomyces sp. NPDC048442. Lineage (NCBI taxonomy): Bacteria > Bacillati > Actinomycetota > Actinomycetes > Kitasatosporales > Streptomycetaceae > Streptomyces > Streptomyces sp. NPDC048442. The sequence continues at coordinate 122,623 of NZ_JBEZKB010000026.1, read as the reverse complement.
TCGCTAGGTGCCCCGTCAGGAGCACCTCAGTTGTCAGGAGTCGCTCATGAACCACCCCGTGCATCCCCGTACTTCAGCACCCTCGGTGCTCCACGCGTCCCGGAGACCGGTTCCGTCGCGGCCTTCGTCCGCCTCCTCCCGTAGCCGAACGGGTCTGGCAACGGCCTGCGCACTGCTCATGGCGGCCGGCGTCACGGCCGTGGCGACCGGTTCCGCAGCAGGGGCCGCGGCACCCGGCTGCACCGTCGACTACAAGATCCAGGGACAGTGGAACGGCGGCTTCGGCGCCGATGTGACTGTCACCAACACCGGTGACCCGGTGGCCAGTTGGACCCTTGAGTGGGTCTACGCCGGAGACCAGAAGGTCACCCAGGGCTGGAACGCGACCCTCAGCCAGACCGGTGCCGCCGTCACCGCGAAGAACGTCTCGTACAACGGGAATCTCGGCACCGGCGGTTCCGCGTCCTTCGGCTTCAACGCCAACAACAGCGGCGCGAACTCGGTGCCCGCGACGTTCAAGCTCAACGGCGTGACCTGCAACGGCGGTACGGATCCGGGCCCCGGGCCCACGGATCCGCCCGGCAAGCGGGTGGACAACCCGTACGCGGGCGCGAAGACCTACGTGAACCCGGAGTGGTCCGCGAAGGCGGCGGCCGAGCCGGGCGGTGCGGCAGTCGCCAAGCAGCCGACCGCCGTCTGGCTGGACCGTATCGCCGCCGTCAACGGCAGCGGCACCACCATGGGCCTGAGAGCCCACCTGGACGAGGCCCTGAAGCAGAAGGGGACGGGCGAACTCACCGTCCAGCTGGTGGTCTACAACCTGCCGGGCCGCGACTGTTCCGCGCTCGCCTCCAACGGGGAGCTCGGCCCGACCGAGATCGGCCGGTACAGGAGCGAGTACATCGACCCGCTCGCCGCGATCCTCGCCGACCCCAAGTACGCGGGCCTGCGGATCGTCACGATGGTGGAGATCGACTCGCTGCCCAACCTCGTCACCAACGCCACTCCCCGCCCCACCGCCACCCCCGCCTGCGACGTGATGAAGGCGAACGGCAACTACCAGAAGGGCGTCGGGTACGCGCTCAACAAGCTGGGCGACATCCCCAACGTCTACAACTACGTCGACGCCGGCCACCACGGCTGGCTCGGCTGGGACGACAACTTCACGGCCTCCGCCGAGATGTTCAAGGAGGCCGCCACCACCGAGGGCGCGACCCTCGCCGACGTGCACGGCTTCATCGTGAACACCGCCAACTTCAGCGCCCTCAAGGAGGACCATTTCGCCATCGGCGACAGCGTCAACGGAACCTCCGTACGCCAGTCCAAGTGGGTGGACTGGAACCGGTACACCGACGAGCTGAGCTACGCGCAGGCCATGCGCGCCAAGCTGGTCACACTCGGCTTCGACCCCGGCCTCGGCATGCTGATCGACACCTCCCGCAACGGCTGGGGCGGTACGGCCAGACCGGCCGGCCCCGGACCGCGGACGAGTGTCGACACGTACGTCGACGGCGGGCGCTACGACCGCCGCATCCACCTCGGCAACTGGTGCAACCAGTCCGGGGCGGGCCTCGGCGAACGCCCGACGACCGCGCCCGCAGCCGGAATCGACGCGTACGTGTGGGCCAAGCCGCCGGGAGAGTCCGACGGCGCGAGCAAGGAGATCCCGAACCCCGACGGCAAGGGCTTCGACCGGATGTGCGATCCGACGTACACCGGCAATCCCCGCAACGGGAACAGCCTGTCCGGCGCGCTGCCGAACGCACCGCTGTCCGGTACGTGGTTCTCCGCCCAGTTCCAGGAACTGCTGAAGAACGCCCACCCGGCGCTCTGACCGTGCCCTGACCACGTACTCCGGCGTGGTCGTGCTCAGGCGTGGTCGTACACCGTCACGGCCACGCCTCGTGCGCTCAGGGACTGGGTGATGAGCGGCTCGATACGTTCCCATTTGCCGCCCGCGAGCCCGCAGCCGATGCGTGGCATGTGGACCGATGCCTGGTGGGCGAGGGCATGTGCGGCGACGGCCTCCAGGCCGCGTTCGACCGCGTCGTAACGGATGGGCGGGCCGGCGCTGCCGGTGCGGATGCCGTGCTGGGCGACCATGTTGGCGATCCAGATGTCGGGCTTGACCTGTACCAACTGCACCGCTCCCAGGCCGAAGTCGTTGCCGGCGCGCTCGCGGTGCCAGCGGCGGTACTCCTTCTCCGGTCCTGGCCAGCGGCGCGAGACCGCCACGACGAAGCCCTTGCCCCAGCCGCCGAGGTCGTTGCAGATGTGCGCGATGATCTTCGGCCCCTTGGCCTGGGGGCTGGTGGCATCACCCGCGATGATCTTCAATGGCTCCATTGAGGCATGATGGCCCGGCTGTTGGGCCGCGGTCCAGCGCGTTGATCGCACGTTGTTCACCTCCGTCTGAACTCCGTCTGAACGCAATCCGGTTTCCCGGTCCTTCAGTCCCTCGGTCCCTCGGCCCGCTCTCCCCGGCTGGAAGCGCCGTGGGTGAGGGCCGGCCCCGGGCGCGGAGCCGCTCCCGGCGCAGGGTCGTGGCCTGCGAAGGAGCCGGGCCGGTCGGGTTATCGCTTGAGCGCCCTGTACCGCCGGAGCAGGGCGGTGATCCGGTCCGGCTCCGCCCGGCCGTTGAGCTCCGTGAGGAGGTCGTCGGGGCAGAGTTCATAGTGGTCGCCCCACCAGCGGCGGCCCGAGTTGTCCCATATCCGGTACCCCCCGGGCACGCCCCTGGCCACGTATCTCCGTCTGCTCATGCCGTACAGGGTAGGAGTCAGGCCGCCAGGTGCGCCTGCGACATGTCCCGGACGGGGTCCCCGACAGGCTCCCCGGCAGGGTCCCGGGCGGGGTTCGATGTCGATGCCGCGTCCGCGGCGTGCGTGCAGCACGTCTCGGCCAGAATTGCGTCCGCCGCGGCGAGGGCCGCTTCGATTCCGGACGTCGACGTGGTCACACACAGCGTGTACGTGACGTCGTCCAGGGCGCGCTGCGCCTCGGGCGTCGGGTTCTGGGCGTGGGCGAACCGGGTCTCCGCGTAGCGCGTGAGGAGCGTGCGCAGCACCTTGGGATCGGGCACCAGCATTTAGGGGTTCCCCTTCGTCTCGTCTTGTTGAGTTTTGTGTTCTCGTGTCTCTTGCGTCGCGTACATCGCGTACGTCGTATGTGCCGCGTGCGTCATGTGGTGACACGCCTCCACCTGGTACGCGTGCTCTTGGTGCGACTTCCCACACATCACGGGCGGCACACGGGCGATTTTGCGCCAGAGTGTGCCGCCCGAGATACGGACAGTGAGCAGAGAGTACGCGCAGAACCGTCAGGACGCGATGGGGCCCACCGTCAGTTCGTTCAGGGCTACGTTGCCCCACTGGGTGTTCGCAGCCTTGACGACGAGGCGGGGTGGGGAAGTCGTGACGGGAGCCAGGAGGGTGAGCGTGCGGCGTTCGGCGTTCGGCATTCGGCGTTCGGCGGGCACGGTGGCGGGGAGCGTGACGCCGAGGATGTCGCGGCCGCCGTTGCCGGGATGGCGAGACCGGCGCGGATGGCTGCGGATCCGGTCAGCGGCTGGTAACCGCCCAGGTCTGTAGGGGAGTTGGCCTTGCCGGGGTCGGTGAGCTTCGGGGCACCGGTGACGGCCGCCGGGCCCGGCGGGACCGGGCCGCCCGCGTAGAGGTGGGAACTGGACGGCGCGGGCCCGCTGCGCGCATTCCTCCAGGTGGTCCTCCCGACGGCGGGGATCGGGAAGTAGACCCCGGTCAATGGCTCAGGGCTGGTTCTCCGGCCTGCTGCGAGGTGGCCTCCGCTGCGTCCGCTGTCTCCGATGCTGCCGGGCGGCGCAGCAGGACCGCGCCCACCACCGCCGCGAGCAGCATGATCGCCGCCGCGACAGTGAGGCACAGCCGGATGCCGTCGAGGAACGCGAGGCCGAAGGCGTCCAGCGTCCGGGAGGTGTCCGCACCGAGGTCGACGGCATGGACGGCGCCGAAGCCCGCGCTGTCGACCGCGTCGGTCACCCGGTGCTGTGCCTCCGCGCCGAGGTGCGCGTCGGCCAGATGTCCTGGCAGGGCGCTGCCGACCCTGGTGGTGAGCAGCGCGCCCATCAGGGCGGGGCCCAGTGCCGCACCGAGCTGGCGGAACGCGTTGCTGCCCGCCGCCGCCATGCCTGCGAGGTGGTGCGGCACCGCGTTGATCGCCGTGGCGGTCATCGGGGCGAAGACCGCGCCGAAGCCGATGCCCAGGAGGATCAACCGCCACGCCAGCGCCGCGAACGACGTGTTCGCGTCGACGGAGGTGAGCGAGAGCAGCGCGCCGGTGGCAAGCAGCAGGCCCGCGGTGATCAGCACCCGCGCCGGTACGCGGTGCATGAGCCGGCCGAACACCGGTCCTGCGGCCATCGCGGGGAAGGTGAGCATCAGCATCCGATAGCCCGCGTCCAGTGTGCCGAGCCGCTGGACCTGGCCCAGGTACAGGCTGAGGACGAAGACGAAGCCGATCAGCCCCAGGAAGCTGATCATGGCGACCAGGGCGGTGGCACTGAACGCGGGGCTGCGGAACAGCTTCGGGTCCAGCATCGGGCTGCCGCTGCGCAGTTCGGTGACGACGAAGGCCACGAGCGAGGCGGCCGACAGCGCCAGCGCGACCAGTACGCGCGTCTCGCCGAAGGACGCGCCACCGCCCTCGATCACCGCGTACACGAGCGAAGTGACGGCGACGGCGGCCGTGATCTGGCCGGGCCAGTCGAGCCGGCGGGTTCCGGAGGCGCGGGAGTCGGTCAGGTACCGGGCGGCCGCGGCCATGGCGAGCAGCGAGACCGGGACGGGGGCCAGGAAGATCCAGCGCCAGGAGGCGTGTTCCAGGATCGCACCGGCGAGCAGGGGGCCGACGGCCAGCGCGCCCATGAGGGAGGTGGTCCAGAGGCTGACGTACTTGGCGCGCTCGCGCGGGTCCGGCACCGCGTGGCTGATCAGGCCGAGTGTGGCGGGCAGCAGGGCCGCCGCGCCGATTCCCGCGAATGCCTGCCCCGCCCAGAGGACTTCGACACTGCCGGCGCTCAGCGCGATCGCCGCGCCCGCCGCGCAGAAGGCAAGTCCGGTCTGGAACACCTTGCGGCGGCCGTACACGTCGCCGACGACTCCGGCGGTGAGGATGAGTGCGGCCATCGGCAGGACGAAGGCGTCGGTCACCCAGGAGAGGTCGGCCGTCGACGCGTCGAGACCGCGCTGGATCGCCGGCAGGCTCACCGAGACCGTGGTCACCGGCAGGTAGGCGACGAACACGCCCACGCAGGCCATGACGAGAGTGGCGGTGCGGCTGTCGCGCCCGCCTCTCGTCGTGGTCGTGGCATTCACTGAAGTACTCCTTGCGGAACGGGGGACGGGAAGCTTCCGAGCTCCGGCTCAGGCTCCGAGCTCCGGCTCCGAGCTCCGAGCTCGTATCGAGCCTGCGTCCACCCCTATGCAGAAGTCCAACATCTAGATCTTCTGTGAAATATAATCAGCGGTTATGGAACTGCGTCAGCTGGAATACTTCGTCACTGTCGCCGACCTGGCGAGCTTCACGAAGGCGTCCGAGGCCCTGCATGTGAGCCAGCCCGGCGTGAGCTCCCAAGTACGCAAGCTGGAAAGGGAGTTGGGCCAGGACCTGCTCGACCGTTCCAGTCGTACGGTACGGCTGACCGCGGCCGGCGCCACCGTCCTGCCGTACGCGCGGGCCGCGCTCGCCACGGTCTCCTCGATCCGTGAGGCGGTCGACGAGCTCAGTGGTCTGGTACGCGGGCGGGTCACCGTCGGCACCATCACTTCCCTGGACAGGAGCATCGGCCTCCCGGCCCTGCTCGCCTCCTTCCACGAGGCGTACCCGGGTGTGGAGATCGGCCTGACCGAGGACGGTTCGGACCGCCTCCTGGAAGCCCTGGACTCGGGCCGCATCGATCTCGCGATCATCGGCCGCACCGGCGCCCCGCCGCCCGGCATCACCCTCCACGACATCGTCAACGAGCCGCTGGTAGCCGCCGTCGGCCACCAGGACCCGCTGGCCGGCCGGGCACACATCAACCTCGACGAGCTCGCCGACCGCGCCCTGATCTGGCTGACCAGGGGCACGGGGCTGCGCACTGCCGTCGAGGCGGCGTGCGAAGCGGCGGGCTTCCGGCCGCGCATCGCGTTCGAGGCCGCCGACCCGCACGTACTGGCCCAACTCGCGGGGCGTGGGCTCGGGGTGGCCGTCCTCCCGGTCTCCGTGGCCCGCGCCAACGAGGCGGAAGTCCACCGCATCGACATCGTCCGGCCGCGCATCCACTGCCGCCTCGCGCTCGCCTGGCGCACCAACGGCCCGACCAGCCCGGCCGGAGCCGCCCTCACCGCCCATGCCCGCGCACTACTGCCGGAGGCACTCTGAGCGGCGGGGCGGCTGGGGCAGGGGCGGCTGGGGGCAGGGGCGGCTGCGGGACAGGGGCGGCTGCGGCCGACCGGAGCTTCAGTTCAGGCGCTGCAGGAATCCGTCGCCCACGCCATTGGTGTCACCGGTGACCAGGTCGGGTGCCGACGAGTAGAAGCCGAGCAGGCGCCCGTTGTCGGCGAACGCACTGGGTGCCGAGTAGCCCTCGGTCTGCGGTCCTCCCGTGAGCGTGCGGGTGACGAGCTGGGTCCGGTCGGTCTTCAGATCCCGCACCTGGACGTTCTCCACGGTCGGCCCGTCGCCCGACGCGGTCTCGGTCATGTAGGCCAGTCGCCGGCCGTCGGGGCTGACCAGGCCGCCGCCCAGCCCGCCCTTGCCCTCGTGGTTCATCCACCGGGTCTTCCCCGTGCGGCTGTCGAACAGGTAGAGCTCCCAGGTGTACGTGGGTGTCCCGGGGACCGTGCTCTCGTCGAAGGAGGAGTACGCGACGAGGCCGCCGTCCGCGGAGAGCGACACGCCTACCGGCGACCCGTTGGTGGGCTTGCCCTCGGGGGTGGCGTTCACCAGTTTCTGCTCGCCGGTGCGCAGGTCGGTGAGCCACAGCTCGTGGCGCCCGCCGCGAGGGTGCCGCTGCACATAGGCCAGGTGGCTGCCGTCGGCGCTCACCTTGATGTTGGAGACGTACCAGTCCGACGGGATGTGGTCGCTGATCCGCTTGACGGCGTGGGTGCGGCGGTCGACGACGTACGCGAGGTTCTGGCTGTTCGCAGCTCCCTCCATGCGCTTCGACGAGCCGTCGAAGGCGACGTACCGGCCGTCGGCGGACATGTCGAAGGTGTCGAACACTTCGGCGGACCCGCCGTCGGGCGCGACACTGACCCGCTCCGTACGGCCCGTGCGACGGTCGTGAACGTAGATGTCCTTCGCGTACTGGGGCTGCTCGGGCCACTTGACCAGGTTCGTCGCCGAGGACATGAAGGCGACGTACCGGCCGTCGGCGCTGATCTTCGCGTAGTGGCTCGAACCGTTCGCCTGCGTCCCGTCCGACGCCACGTTGACCCGCTCGACGGTTCCCTGGCGCAGGTCCCGGACGAAGACGTCGTGCTGCCCGTTGGTGTCGCCCGGCACCACACCGGTTTCCCCTGAAGTGAACAGGGCATAGCGCCCGTCGGCACTCAGCCCGTTGACGCCCGCCCCGTCCTGGAGCTGCTTGCCGGTCGACGACAGTGTGATCCGCTCGGTCTTCGGCGTCGGCGCCGGCACCGCCCCCGCGGACGTCACCGACACCGCGACCATCGCCCCCGCGAGCACGGCTACGGACACCCCACGCACCCCACGCATGCCTCTGAACACGTTTCCCCCATTGGTGCTTCTCCCCCGGCCATGCGCCGGGGTCTCACTGTGAGACAAACGCACCACGCTCCACGGCGTCAATCCCCCTGATTAGTCACAACCATGACGCGTCTTCATGCGTCCGTGAGGAGGCCCTGGGCCTTACCTCCGGGGTAATCGCCTCACCCCGGCCGCGCTGAAAGGATCGTGATTGCCTGCTGCGCAGAATCGGCGAAGGCGACCCCGCACACCTCGCCGAGCTCGTCACCCGGCACCACGTGTACGAGGACAGCCTGGCCGTCGCCCAGGCGTTCGGGACGGAACGCATCTGAGCCGATGTCCCGCACCGACCGATGGAGCAGACCGATGGAGCCGACCGGGAGAGCCGACCGGTGGAGTCAGGCTCGTACGGTGCGCAGGAAGTTCAGCAGGGCCGAGTTGAAGCGGGCCGGTTCGCCGACCACGATCAGGACCGGGGCCTGGACGGCCGGGAGGGTCTCGCGGTAGTCGGGGCGTTCCGCGCGGCCGCGCAGTGCGGCGGCCGCACCTCGGGGGTCGGTGGTACGCATCATCGTCAACACCTCTTCGGCCAGCACCGCCACCTCGGCAGGCGGCGGAGTGGCCGCCGAGGGCGAGGACATCACCGTCCTCGAACTCCCCTTCCCGGAGGCCCTGCACCGGATCCGCACCGGCGAGATCGCGGACGCGAAGACCATCATGCTGCTGCAGTGGGCGGCCTTGGAGGGCCCGTTCGCCCGCTAGGGCCGGACGGCCGGGTTCGGGGCTTCAGGGGCCCGTCGTGCCGTCGATGACTTCCCTGAGGAGGTCCGCGTGGCCGTTGTGGCGGGCGTACTCCTCGATCATGTGGATCAGGATCCAGCGGAGGGACACGGTGTCGCCCCCGGCGAGCTCGCCGTCCTCCCGCGAGAAGGTGCCGGAGTCGTCGAGGGCGGCGTCGGCGACCAGCGAACGGCTGAGGGCGGTGGCCGCCCGCCACTGGGACAGCGCCGCGGCCAGGCTGCCGGACGCACCGTCCGCCTCGCCGTCGCCGTCCGCATCGCCGTCACCGTCACCGTCCGCCTCGCCGTCACCGTCACCGCCCGCATCCCCGTCGCCGTCGCCGTCCGCATCGCCGTCGCCCTTCGCTTCGGAGGAGCTTTCGAGGGCGAAGCCGCCGTCCTGCGCCTTCACCTCCTCCACCGATACGTCCATGCCCCCGAACACCCCGTGGAACCAGGTGCGTTCGACCCTCGTCACATGCCGTACCAGTCCCAGCATCGTCATAGCCGACGGCGGCACCGACGCAAGCCGCGCCTGCGCCTCGTCCAGGCCCTCGCACTTCAGGGCGAGCGTGTCCCGGTGGAAGTCCAACCAGGCGCCCAGCGTGGTGCGTTCGTCGGCGTGCAGGGGCGGAACGGTGCGTCCGTCAGGTGTCGTGGCCATGCGCGACACCCTTGCACACCCGGCCGGGCAGCAGGAGCGCCGGGAGCAGGGCGAGCGCGGCGAGGGCGGCAAGCACCAGCAGAGTGGGGGCCGAAGGGGCCGGGGCCGACGAGGCCTGGGCGGCGGGGGCCCATGCCTCGGAGAGCCTCGGCGGCATCATTCCGGCGGCGACGGCGATGCCGAAGGTCGGGCCGATGCTCATGGCGGTCTGTTTCAGGCCGCCGACGACCCCGGCGTACCCGGGTGGGGCATCGCCGACGACGGTTCCGGTGGCGGTGACCATCACGGTGGCGAATCCCGCCCCCAGCGCCGCGAAGGCCGCCCCTGCCGCCGCCCACGCCCCGATCGGGTCGAGCCGGGCCAGGGCCGCCAGCGCGACGGCGACGAGGGCGACGCCGACGACCGCCGTGCGGCGCGGCCCGTACCGGCGCAGCGCCCCGCCCGCCACGGGTGCGCCGAGCACCATGAACACGGTCAGCGGCATGACGTGCAGCCCGCTGGCGAGCGGATCCAGGCCCCGTACGTCCTGGAGGTAGAACGTGGTCGCGAACAGCGCCCCGAACAGCGCGCCGCCCGTCACCAGCAGCATCACCAGCGACGCGGTCACCGGCACCGCACGGGCCACCGCCGACGGCACAATCGGGTGCGCGGCCCGGCGTTCGTGCAGGGCGAACCCGGCCGCGACCGCGACCGTGGCCGCGAGCCCGAGCCAGGTGGACAGCGCCGCCCAGCCGTGTTCCGGCACCCCGGACAGGGTGTGCACCAAGGCCGCGAGCGCGGTCGCGAGCAGCGCCGCACCGGCGAGGTCGAGCCGCTGCGACCCGGCGGTCGGCGCGGCCGGGACCCGTACCGAGAAGGTGAGTGCCGCGAGGGCGAGCGCCACCGGAACGTTGATCCAGAAGACGGCCTGCCAGCCGAAGTGCGCGACCAGGACACCGCCGAGGAGCGGCCCCGCCGCGGCGGCCGCCCCGATCGCGCTGGTACGGAGGGCAACCGGGCCGCCGAGCCGGTCCGCCGGGTACACCAGCCGCAGCAGGGCGAGGGTCGCGGGCTGCAGCAGCGCGCCGAACACCCCTTGCAGGGCGCGCAGTCCGATCACCCAGTGGACGTCCGGCGCGAGCGCGATGCCCGCGGAGGCGGCGGCGAAGCCGAGTACGCCGACGAGGATCAGCCGCGTGTGCCCGTACCGGTCGCCGAGGCGTCCCGAGACGACGAGCAGGGCGGCGACGGCCAGCAGGTAGGCGGTGCTGGTCCACTGGACCTGCGCGGTGCTCGCGCCGAAGTCGCGCTGCAGGGCGGGCTGGGCGACGAGCAGCACGGTGCCGTCGAGCGCGACGACCATGGCGCCGACCACGCTGATGAGGAGGCCGAGGCGGCGCGTCCTGCGGCTGCCGGACGGGGCCGAGGTGGGGGCCATGATCGTGGTCATGCGGTGCCCGCCGGTCCGAGGTGGGCGTCCAGGGATGCCGCAACGAGCTCGTCGCACCGCGTCAAGGTGGCGTCGTCGAGGGCAAGTTGCAGGCTTCCCCAGGTCCAGAGCTGAGCGATTCCGTGCAGGTTGGCCCAGAGGGCGGCAGCCGTCACCGCCGGATCCGGCCGGCCCTCTTCGTGCGTGCGGCACTCGGTGACGAGGTCCACGACGGTCGCCATCAGCGGCAGTGTGGACTCCCGCAGCCGCGGCTGCTGCTCCGCCGCCCCGTCCGCCCCGTCCGCCACGGCCCCACGCACTCCGTGCACCTCGCTGTCCAGCAGATCGTGCCGGAACATCAGCTCGAACATGCCGCGGTGCTCCAGCGCGTACCCGACGTACGCCCGCCCCAGCGCGCCCAGTTGGGCACGCGGCGAAGCCGCCGAGGCCACCGCCCCGTCGAACCGCGCCCCGAGCTCCTCGAAGCCCCGCTGGGCGATCGCCGAGAGCAGCGCGTGGTGGGTGGGGAAGTACCGGCGCGGCGCCCCGTGCGACACCCCGGCACGGCGGGCGATCTCCCGCAGGCCGAGCGAGGCGGTACCGCCCCTCGCCACGAGTTCGGCGCCGGCGTCGATCAAGCGCTCCCGGAGGGCGGGGGTTTGTGGCGTAGACATGGACAGTGTCTACCAGCCAGGAGTAGACACTGTCTACTCACCTGGTACCCGTTCAAGGAACGGCGCGAGGAGTTCGGGCACGGCCTCCTCCACAAGGGCGAGTCCCTGGGAAACGCCCACGTCGCGGATCTTGTACGAGCCCGTGCCCGCCGCGGTGGTGGCCGCCAGCGTGAGGAGCCCCGCCCTGCGCTGGGAAGGCGAGCGGGAGAGGGTCCAGCCGATGATGCCGCCCCGCTGGAGCGCGACCGTACGGCGGACGAACGTACCGGAGCGGCTGATCAGGTACGGGCCCTCGACGGCATGCCCGAGGCTGCGCCGGGCGTCGTACGCGTGGGCGAGGGCGACCGGCAGCAGTACGAGGCCGGTGATCCACCCCGCATGGACGAGCACCGGCGACAGCCAGAGGCCGGGAACGGCCAGCAGCAGCACCGTCAGCACCACGAGGGCGAGGGCGCGGTGGATCCGGCGGGACAGGGCGGCCCGTGGGTGCGGGACGAGGCCGGAGGTGAGCGGCGGCGCCGGGTCGGGCAGGACTTCGAGGGCGACCCGGTGCGCCTCCGCGAGGGGGACGGGCGGGGTGAGGCGGCTGCGGCTGCGGTTCTCGTCCGCGTTGCCGAGGCCGCTCGCCACCGCGTTGAGGCGTGCGCCGCCCGCGAGGCGCAGCAGCATCGGCTCGGCGAGTTCGATGCCGCGCAGCCGGCTCTCCTCAAGGCTGACGGAACGGGTGATCAGCAGCCCGCGCCGGACCCGGAGCGGGCCCCCTTCCTCGCGTTCCAGCCGGTAGCCGCCCCAGCCCTCGATGAAGGTGGCGGTCGATCCGACGACACCGATCGCGACGACGGTCAGCGCGGCGAGCAGGATGGCGAACCAGAGGGGAAGGGAGCCGAAGCGGGCTTCGACGTACGCGAACAGGTCTTTCACCGGGCCGAGTTGGAGGGGGTCGACCTTCATCTCGTGGAGGGTCCGGTAGGCGGTGCCGACGGCGGCGAACACTCCACCGATGCCCCACACGGTGAGGGGTGCGTAGCGCAGCCAGGCCCAGTCGAGCGCGGCGAGGGGACCGTCGGGGCTCTCTGTGCGGTGCGGTCCGTGCGCCGACCGGCGGCGCCGTTCGACGAGTTCGGTGCGTATGTACGCGGCCTCCGCCGTACTCAGGCCGTCGAGGGAGAGCCCGCCTGCCCCCGTCGCGCCACCGCTCCCGCTGCCCCCGGCGCCGGTGCCGATCACCAGGGAGGTGAGGCCGAAGAGGCGGTGCAACGGGTTCGCGGTCAGGTCGATGCTGCGGATGCGGTCGACGTGCAGCGAACGGCGGCTGCGCAGGAGCAGACCGGTGCGGACCTCCAGCCGGTCGTCGCCGGTGAGGCGGTAGCGGGTGGTGAGCAGCCGCAGCACGCTGAGGGTGGCGACGACCAGGCAGGTGAGGAGGAACGAGGCGAGCGCAATGAGGACTTGGAGGCTCGGGCGGCCTCCGGTGAGGAACACGGTCACCCCGAAGGTGGCCGCCGGTGCGGCCAGTACACCCAGATTGACCAGTAGCAGACGGGGGTTGAGCCGATGCCACTCGGCTGCCGGGCCTTCTTCGTCGGCCCCCGGGGCCACCACCCGTGCCGTACGCGCTGTTCGTCCTGTACGTGTCGCGGTCATGCCGCATCTCCCGGCACGGCCTGGGCGCTGCGGGTCAGGTGCTCCACCAGGTCGGCCGCGACCCGGTGGTCCAGCCCCTTGATCTTCACCGCGCCGGAGGCGGAGGCGCTGGTCACGCTGACCCCGGAGAGCCGGAACAGCTGCTGGAGCGGTCCCCTTACGGTGTCCACGGTCTGGATCCGGGACAGCGGAACCACCCGCCACCGCTGCCAGAGCCAGCCGGACGCCGCAAAGACGGCGGCGTCCGTCGTCTCCCAACGGTGCACCCGATAGCGCCAGTTGGGCATGACGATCAGGTAGGCGAGGGCGGGGAGGAGCGTGCCGAGGAAGACCCAGCCGAGGACGAACCGCGCGGGCGGGATGAGGAGATGGAGCAGGCCGAGTACCAGCGGGAGCGGCAGCGCGAAGACCGCTGCCTGGAGCGTCCACCAGCCGACCGCCCGGCTCTCGACGCGGTGCCGCGGCGCTCGCAGCCTCCACTCGCCCTGCCCCGTATGCTCGACCCGCCCGTACCCGCTCACCACTTCTGCCTGCTCTCCGTCACTCGAACCGCCCTCAGCCTTCTCCCACCAACGTAGGTACGGGGCCGCGTGCGTGGTTCCACCGTCCGGTGGGACGGGCTGTCCACCGACCGGTGGACGGATGGTAGGAGTGAACCGTGCACACTCACGCTCCGGCAGACCCGCCACGACCAGGCCGAATAGCCGTTCGCGCTGCCCGCATCCCGCGCCCCGAGGCGCCCGGAACGGCTCTTCCCGAGGAGCCGGAAACCGGTCACCCCGAGGAGCCGGAAACCGGTCGCCCCGAGGAGACCGGCACCGGCTGGCTCACCCTCTGGGACGGCCTCTTCGCCGTCTCCTACCTCGTCACCGCGAGCCTGCTCCTCCTCACGTCCGACGGCGGGCCGGCCGCGCACCGCTTCGCAGCCCTCGGGGCGCTGACGGCGATCGTCCCCTGGTACGCGCTCCTCGGCCGACCCTTGATGGCCCACCGGGCCGGACGGGCCCACCGGACCGAGCGGACGCCAGGGTGGTGCCCCGTCGCCTTCCCTTTCGGCCTCTCCCTCCTCTTCAGCGCCGCCGGCCTCTTCGACCTGACGAGTTCCTTCGCCCTGTTCGCGGTGGTCCCCATGCTGATGATGAGCCTGCCGCTGGGCCCGGCGATCGTGCTCAGCACGCTCGCCAATCTGTGGCCGTGCGCCGTGGTCCTGCTGCACGGGGGCGCGTTCGACCCGGACGTACTGGCGATGCTGCCGATCTCCCTGCTCGGCCTCACCCTGTCGGTTCTGCTCACCCTTTGGATCACCCGGGTCATCCAACAGAGCGCCGAACGGGCCGAGTTGATCGACGAACTGCGGCGCAGCCGGGAGCAGGTCTCCCGGCTCTCCCACGAGGCCGGGGTCGCCGCCGAGCGCGAACGGCTGGCCAGGGAGATCCACGACACCGTGGCGCAGGGCCTGACGAGCGTCATCAGCCTCCTCCAGGCTGCCGACGCACAGGTCACGGAACACCCCGAACTGGCCCGCGAGCACCTCGGCCTGGCCGGCCGGGTGGCCCGCGAGAGCCTGTCCGAGGCCCGCCACTTCGTCACCGCTCTCACACCCCCGCCCCTGCAGGAGAGTTCACTGCTCCAGGCAGTACGCCGCCAGGCTCAACTCCTCGGTGCCGAGACCGGGTTGGACGTACGGTGCACCTCCGAAGGAGTGGCCCTGCCGCTTCCCACCGCTGCGAGTGTGGTGCTGCTGCGCACCGCTCAGGAGGCGCTCGCGAACGTACGCAAGCATGCGCGGACGGCCCAGCGGGTGGGCGTGCTCGTGTCGTACGCCGAGGACTCCGTCCGCATCACCGTCCACGACGACGGCCGGGGCTTCCCCGCCGGCCACGCGCAGGACGGCTACGGCCTGCCCGGAATGCGGGCCCGCGCCGAACAGGTCGGCGGCACGGCGACGGTCGACAGCAGCCCCGGCCGGGGCACCACCATCGAGGTCACGGTCCCGCGGGAACCAGCAACCGTACGGAACACGGAGGCCACCCGTGGGTGAAAACACAACGATCACGGTCCTGCTCGCCGATGATCACCCCGTCGTACGGGAAGGTCTGTCCGCCATCCTCGAATCGGCCGACGGCATCCGCGTCGTCGGCCAGGCCGGTTCCGGCGAGGAGGCGGTACTGCTGGCCGCCCGCCTCGTACCGGACGTGGTCCTGCTCGATCTGCGGATGGGCGGCATGGACGGGGTCGCCGCGACCGGCCTGATCCTGCGGGAGTCGCCCCGTACCAAGGTCGTCATCGTCACCACGTACGAGGACGACGCGGACATCCTGCGCGCGGTGGAGGCGGGAGCGGCGGGCTACCTCCTCAAGGGAACCTCCCGGAGCGACCTGGTGCAGGCGGTCGTTGCGGCAGCCCGCGGCGAAACGGTCCTGACCCCCTCCCTCGCCCCGAAGCTCTTCCGCGCACGGACAGTCCAAGCGCCTCTCCTCTCGGACCGCGAGCGCGAGGTGCTGCGCCTGGTCGGCGAGGGCCTGACCAATGCGGACATCGGGCGGCGGCTGTTCATCGGGGAGGCAACGGTGAAGACGCACCTGCTGCGCACCTTCAAGAAACTGTCGGTCTCGGACCGCACGGCGGCGGTCCTGCGGGCGATGGAGCAGGGCCTGGTGTGAAGGCCACAGCACCCGGCAGCCCACAGCACCCCGGCAGCCCTTGACCGGCCTTCTCGCGCGTGCTTAGTCTGCCGCCACCATCCCAATATCCGAAATAGTGAACGCAGTTCGATATTTCGGACACATGTTGTGCAGTGGACAGGAAGAGGAGAGGCCACGGTGTCAGCAACACCCGCAGTGCCCGCGTCGGACCCCGTATCGAGCCCTGTGTGGAGCATTGACCCCCGGACCGGCGAACAGCGTGAGCAGGTCGGGGTGGAGGCCACTGCCGAGGTCGTCGACGCGGCTGTCCGTGCCGCGCACGCCGCGCGCGGTGTGCTCGCGGACCGGGCGGTGCGCGCCGCGTTCCTCCGCTCGGCGGCCGCGCAGCTGGAGGAGGGCCGGGACGAGTTCGTCGCGACCGCCGATGCCGAGACCGCTCTCGGTGCGGTCCGGCTGAACGGTGAACTCACCCGTACCTGCTACCAGTTGAGGTCCTTCGCCGACACCGTCGACGAGGGCTCCTTCCTCGACGTCATCATCAGCCACCCGGACGCCGCCGCCACCCCGCCCGTCCCGGACCTGCGCCGCTACAAGATCCCTCTCGGTGTCGTCGCCGTCTACTCCGCCTCCAACTTCCCCTTCGCCTTCTCGGTGGCGGGCGGCGACACCGCGAGCGCGCTCGCCGCGGGCTGCCCCGTCGTGGTCAAGGCCCACCCCGACCACCCGGCCACCTCGGAACTGACCGCCGCCGCCGTGCGCAGGGCCGCCGCCGAGCACGGACTCCCGGCGGGCGTCGTCGGTCTCGTCCACGGCTTCGACGCCGGCGTCGCGCTGGTCGTGCATCCGCTGGTCGCCGCCGCCGGTTTCACGGGTTCGGTACGGGGCGGGCGCGCGCTCTTCGACGCGGCGGCCGCCCGTCCGACCCCCATCCCCTTCCACGGCGAACTCGGCTCCCTCAACCCCGTGTGGGTGACGCAGGCCGCCGCCGCGGAGCGTGCCGAGGAGATCGGCGCCGGGCTCGCCGGTTCGATGACGATGGGTGTGGGCCAGTTCTGTGTGAAGCCGGGACTCGTCCTCGCTCCCACGGGTGCGGCGGGCGACCAGCTCGTCAAGTCGCTCGGCGGTTCCCTCGCGGACGTCGGCGCGGGCGTCATGCTCGACCACCGGATGCGTGACAACTTCGTCGCCGGCGTCGCCGAGCGCGCGAGCCTCCCGCAGGTGGAAGCCCCGGTGCTGCCCGGCCCCGGCCCGGACGCCCACACGGTCGGCCCCGGCTTCCTCACCGTGCCCGCCGCCGAGCTCGCCCGGGAGGACGGCCCGCACGCACTCCTCCTGGAGGAGTGCTTCGGCCCGGTCACCGTCGTTGCCCGGTACGGGGAGGTTGCCGAGGCGGAAGCCCTCCTCGCCCGCCTCCCCGGCAACCTCACCGCCACCCTCCACGTCTCCGCCGCCGAAGCGTCGGGCGCGGACGGCGGCAGTGATCTGCTTGCCCGCCTCACCCCCCTGGCCGGCCGTATCCTGGTCAACGCCTGGCCCACCGGCGTCGCGGTCGCGCCCGCCCAGCACCACGGCGGCCCCTACCCGGCCACCACCTCCACCTCCACCTCGGTCGGCTCCACCGCCGCCGAGCGCTGGCTGCGCCCGGTCTCGTACCAGAGCACCCCCGAAGCCCTCCTCCCGCCCGAACTCCGCGAGGACAACCCGCTGGGCCTCCCGCGCACGGTCGACGGCCGCCGGGAAGGCTAGATTCCGGCCGCCGGGGCCCGGCCGTACCGCCGGGCCCCGGCACCTCGCGGGCATCAATTCCCTTTTCTGTCACAGGTGTTGACGGCCACAACTCGAACATGGATCCTCTGCGAGCGAAATCCCGTACGTCGTCCGAGATATCGAACGCAGATCAGGAGCCGCCCGTGTCCACCCGCATGTCCCCCCTCAAGTCCCCCCGCAGGCGAAGGTCCGCACTCGCGCTCGGCCTGGTGCTGGCCGGCACTCTCGCCGTTGCCCCGCCCTCCGGGGCCGCGCCCACGCCCCCGCCGGCCGCCCCCGCCGACTACACCCTCTCGCTCGACCGCTCCCGCCCGGGACCCGAGATCGACGACTCGATGTACGGCGTGTTCTACGAGGACATCAACCGGGCCGCCGACGGCGGGCTGTACGCGGAGCTGGTGCAGAACCGGTCCTTCGAGTACGACCCGGCCGACAACCGCGCCTACACCCCGATGACCTCCTGGGCCCCGGCCGCCACCGGCAGTGCGACCGGCACCGCTCAGGTCGTGGACGACGCGGGGCGGCTGGACGAGAAGAACCGCCGCTACCTGCGGCTGAACCTCACCGGCGGGGGAAGCGGCGCAGGCGCCGGGTACGGGGTGGCCAACTCCGGCTACAGCAAGGGGATTTCCGTCAGGAAGGGGGCGAGTTACGAGTTCTCCGTGTGGGCCCGCACCGACCAGCCGGGCGGCACCCCGCTCTCCGTCGGCCTGCGCGACGCCTCGGGGGCCGTCCTCGCCGAGGCGCGGTCCGTGACCGTACGGGGCGACCGCTGGGCCAAGTACACGGCGCGGTTCACCGCACGCGCCGACAGCACCACGGGGCGGCTGTCCGTCACCGCGGGCGGCACCGGCACGGTCGGGCTCGACATGGTGTCGCTGTTCCCCCGGGACACGTACAAGAACCGGCCGAACGGCCTGCGCAAGGACCTCGCGGAGAAGATCGCCGCCCTGAAGCCGGGCTTCGTGCGCTTCCCCGGCGGCTGCCTGGTCAACACCGGAAGCCACCGGGCGTACGAGGCACCGGACTTCGAGCGGCGCCGCTCCTACCAGTGGAAGGAGACCGTCGGACCCGTCGAGCAGCGGCCGACGAACGCCAACTTCTGGGGATACAACCAGAGTTACGGGCTGGGCTACTTCGAGTACTTCCAGTTCGCCGAGGACATCGGGGCGAGCGCCCTCCCCGTGGTGCCCGCACTGGTCACCGGCTGCGGCGAGAACAAGGTGACCGACGATCCCGCACTGCTGGCGCGGCACATCCAGGACACCCTGGACCTGGTCGAGTTCGCGAACGGGCCGGTGTCGTCGAAGTGGGGCGGACTGCGGGCCCGGATGGGGCACCCGAAGCCCTTCGGCCTGAAGCGGCTCGAAGTCGGCAACGAGGAGAACCTGCCCGAGGACTTCTTCACCCGCTTCACCGCCTTCCGCAAGGCGATCGAGGCCAAGTACCCCGGTATCGAGGTCATCAGCAACTCCGGCCCCGACGACAGCGGTTCGGTCTTCGACCGGGCCTGGAAGCTGAACCGGGACGCGGGCGTCGCGACGGTCGACGAGCACTACTACAACAGCCCGCAGTGGTTCCTGGAGAACAACGACCGCTACGACTCCTACGACCGCAAGGGCCCGAAGGTCTTCCTCGGCGAGTACGCGTCGCAGGGCAACAAGTTCTCCAACTCCCTTGCCGAGGCCGCCTACATGACCGGTCTTGAGCGCAATGCCGACGTCGTGAAGCTGGCGAGTTACGCGCCGCTGCTCGCGCACACGGATGCCGCGCAGTGGCGGCCGGACATGATCTGGTTCGACAACGAGCGCTCCTGGGGCTCCACCAGCTACGAGACGCAGAAGCTGTTCATGACCAACACCGGGGACCGCGTCGTGCCGAGCCGGGCGAGCGGCACCCCCGCCACGTCCGGGCCTATCACCGGTGCGGTCGGGCTCTCCACGTGGGCGACCAGCGCCTCGTACGACGACGTGAGCGTGACCGGCGCGGACGGGAGCACCCTGCTGAGCGACGACTTCTCCGGCGGCGACGGAAAGTGGAAGAAGGCTTCGGGGAAGGGGAGTTGGGCCGTGGAGAACGGTGCGTACGTGCAGTCGGACGCGGCCGCCGAGGACACCCTCGTCACGGCGGGCGACGCCGGGTGGCAGAACTACGACCTCCGGGTGAAGGCCACCAAGAAGGCCGGCCAGGAGGGCTT
This sequence comes from Streptomyces sp. NPDC048442, assembly GCF_040651475.1. NCBI lineage: Bacteria > Bacillati > Actinomycetota > Actinomycetes > Kitasatosporales > Streptomycetaceae > Streptomyces > Streptomyces sp. NPDC048442. The sequence continues at coordinate 103,114 of NZ_JBEZKB010000026.1, read as the reverse complement.
CCTCGTCGCCTTCGGCGTGCGCGACACCGGGAACCACTACTGGTGGAACCTGGGCGGCTGGGGCAACACCCGGTCGGCCGTGGAGAAGACCACCGACGGTGCGAAGCAGACGATGGCCGAGCAGCCGACCACGATCGAGACCGGACGTACGTACGACGTGAAGGTGCAGGTCAGGGGGCGGGAAGTGGTGCTCTTCCTGGACGGCAAGGAGTGGGGGCGCTTCACCGACGACAAGGCCGCCGAGCCGTTCCGGCAGGTGGTGACGCGGGACGCCGCGACCGGTGAGCTGATCGTCAAGGTCGTCAACGCGCAGGCGGCGCCGGCACGTACGGCCGTCGACCTCGGCAGGGCCCCCGGATCCCGGACCGCCAAGGTGACCACGCTCCAGGGCGCGCCGGACGCGGAAAACACCGCCGACGCGCAGCCGATACGGCCGCAGCAGTCGACGCTGCAGGGGGTCGGCGCCCGGTTCACGTACACCTTCCCGGCGCACTCGGTGACCTTCCTGCGCATCAAGGAATGAGGTAACAGGCCGAATGGGGCGGGCCCCGCCGGAACTTCCGGTGGGGCCCGCCCTGTTGTACAGCCGGTTGTGAACCGGTGACGCTACTGGTAGCTGATGTCCGACGCCTGGTAGCGGCAGTGGGTGCCGTCCGGGCCCGTGCCCGTCTGCACGGGCTCCTTGCCGGTGTTGTTTCCGGTGAAGCGCACACACGGCTCGATCTTCTTCTTCGTGTCGCCGTGGATGCGGACGTTGCGCAGCGAAACGGAGTCGCCGTAGTTGGTGTTGATGCCGACCAGTGACTTGCCGGGGGCACTCACGTCGACGTCGTTGACCAGGATGGTGCGCTTGTACTGGGTCTTGCAGTTGCCGCAGGAGCGGACCAGCTTGCCGAAGTCGGCCACCTGGAACTTCGAGACCACCAGCTTGCCCGCGCCGTTGAACTGCAGGACCTTGTCGGACGCCTTGCGGGCGCCGCCGCCGTACACCTTGTAGACGGCGGTGGCGGACTTGCCCTTGAAGCTGGCGGCGTCCTCGCCGACGTCCTCCCACCAGACGTTCTGGAGGGTGCAGCTGCCCAGGCAGTGCACGCCGTCGGCGGCCGGGGTGCCGATGACCACGTTCTTGAGCACGGCGCCGTCCGCGAGCTCGAAGACCGGGGCCTGACCCTCGCCCTGGCCGCCGTCACCGAGGTCACCGCTGCCGAAGTGGCGCTTCAGCTTCCCGTCGTAGGTGCCGGTGACCTTGATGGTCGCGGACACGGGCTTGCTGCCGGTGGGGGTGGGCCAGGCGGGCGGGGCGGCCTTGGCGGCGGGTGAGGTGACCGCGACCGTACGGGGGGCCTTGGCCGCGTCGGCGGAGGGGAGCAGTCCGGTGGTGACGAGCGCGCCTGCGGTCAGGGCGCCGACACCGGAGAGGGCGAGAACGGCACGGCGGCGGGCGGTGCGCCTGCGGTGCGGGTGGGGAGGGGTCATGCGTGAACTTCCGTTCCTCGGAGGGCGTTCACCTCCTGGTCGCCGCCGCCGAGGAAAGGGTTGCCGCCGGGCTTCAGGCTGCCGGGGTCCGGGCTGCCTGCTGGAAGTCGCCCCGGACGGATTCCTTCCGCCCGTCGGCCGTCGTCGTGGTCACCGTGTACCGGTCCCTGCGCGCGTCCCTGGCGCCCTGTGCGTGGTTGTACTGCCCGGCGGCCCGGAACTCTCCCGCCGGTACGGTGCGGCCCTGCTTCAGCGTCCACCGGTAGACCAGCACGCCCTTCTCCGTCCGTATCCCGGTGGTGAAGTCTTCGGCCGGCAGGGAGATCCAGGCCCCCGTGTTCGCGACGCCCTGGGTCCTGGCGATACGGAGCTCGACGGTGAGCGCGGTGAGGGGGGCACCGGACCTGAAGGTGACGTTGCTCTGCGCCCAGTAGACGTTGCTGTGGGGGTCGACCGAGCCGTCGCCCCAGAGGGGGGCAACCGGCGGCGCGGCAGTGCTGCGCCCATTCGGGTCCTCGTGCCGCAGGCCGGCCACCCCGTACCCTCCGGCGACCAGGATCGCCGCCACCGCCGCGGTGGCTCCGGCGATGCGGAGCCACGAGGTGCGGCGGGCCGGGGAGCGTACGACCGGCGCGGGTGCGCTGCTCCGCATGCCCTGTGCCACCCGCGCGTGAATGCGGGCGCGGTCCGGCCGGTGGGCAGCCGCGGCCCTGCGCAGCTCGGCCCGCAGCAGTTCCTCGTGCACCCGGCCCTCGTGCACCCGGTCCTCGTGCGGTCGGCTCTTGTCCATGGCGGCTACTTCTTCCCTCCGGCGAGTTCCGCCACGGCCCGTGCGCCGAGCAGCTGTTCCAGTTGGGCCATCCCCTTGGAAGTCTGGCTCTTCACCGTACCCACGGATACCCCGAGGGCGAGCGCGGTGTCCCGCTCGGAGTAGTCGAAGGCGTGCCGCAGCACCACGCAGGCGCGCTTGCGGAACGGCAGACGGCGCAGTGCCTCCTGGACGTCGACGACGACCGGTACGTCGGGCGAAGCGACGTGCTCGGGGTGCCGTGCCCAGAAGAGCGCCACCCTGCGCCGTTCCCTTACGGCACTGCGGATGCGGCCGCGGACCAGGTTCGCGAGGATGCCGCGCGCGTACGCGGCCGGATGGTCGGCGGCGCGTACCCGGTCCCAGCGGTGCCAGACGGCGAGCAGCGCGTCGGCCGCCAGGTCGTCGGCGGCGTCCGCCTCGCCGGTCAGCAGATGGGCCAGGCGGGCGAGTTCGGCGTGGTGTTGCTCGAAGAAGTCGTGGAACTCCGAGGCGGCCTGCCCCTTCACCCCTCGAAGGCCGGGGTCGGCAGTCCCTGCCCCGCGTCCCTCACCACGAGCAGGGAGCCCTCGTACGGGTGCGGGTCTTCCTGGCTGGTGCGGGCCGTGGTGATGTAGAGGTCGCGCAGGTCGGGGCCGCCGAAGGTGCAGGCCGTGGGGCACGGGACGGGGAGGTGGATCGTACGGTCGAGGCGGCCGTCCGGGGTGTAGCGGCGGATCTGGCCGCCGTCCCAGAGTGCCACCCAGAGGCAGCCTTCGGCGTCGACGGTGAGGCCGTCGGGGAAGCCCGCACCGGGTTCGATTTCGACGAACGGGCGCCTGCCGGAGGGGAGTTGACCGGCCAGGTCGCAGACGTCGATGCGGCGGGTGGGGCTGTCGATGTAGTACGCGCGGTCGCCGTCCGGGCTCCAGCCGATGCCGTTGCTGACGGACACGGAGCCGAAGAGCACGGTGGGTTCGGCGGCGGAGGGGTCGATCCGGACGAGGTGGCCGCCGCCGGGCGCCTCGTCGTAGCGCATGGTGCCCGCCCAGAGCGATCCGTCGGGGGCCACCGCCGCGTCGTTGCCGCGCCGGCCGGGCACCGGGTCGTGGTGCAGCCAGCGGAAGGTGCCGTCGGGGTCGTACGTACCCACTCCGTCACGGAGGTTGACGACCAGGCCGCCGCCGCGGCGCGGTTTCGCGGCGCCGACGTGCTGTTCGGTGGCCATGACGGTGCGGCGGCCGGTTCCTGGTGCGTACGTGTGGACGCGGGAGCCGAGGATGTCCACCCAGATCAGGCGGCCGGCCGCCGGGTCCCAGGTGGGGCCCTCGCCGAGCGCGGCCCGCTCCCGTACGGCTATGTGCGCTCTCATACGGGCCGCCCGCTTCCCCGGTGTCCCAGCCGCAGCGACAGGTCCGCGGCGCCCTTGGCCGCCAGCTCGGCGAGTTCCGTTTCCCGCTGCTCGGTCCAGCGGATCATCGGGACCGACACCGACAGTGCGGCGACGACCCGGCCGGTGTGGTCGCGCACGGGGGCGGCGACGCAGCTGACGTCGGGGTTGGACTCGCGGTGCTCGACGGCGAGGCCGCGTGCCCGGATGTCGGCAAGGGCCTGGTGCAGGGCCTCGGGGTCGGTGATGCTGTGCGGGGTCATGCCGGCGAGTTCACGGCCGTCGATACGGGCGCGGAGTTCGCCCTCCGGCAGGGAGGCGAGCAGCATCTTGCCCACGGAGGTGCAGTGCGCGGGGAGTTTGCGGCCGGCGGCGGAGACCATGCGGACGGCGTGCGTGGAGTCGACCTTGGCGATGTAGATGACGTCGGCGTCTTCGAGTACGGCGACGTGGACGGTCTCGTCGCAGGTCTCGGCGACCTCGCGGGCGACGCGCTGGCCCTCGGCGGCGAGGTCGAGCTGCTCGGCGTACCGGCTGCCCAGCTGGTAGTTGCGGACGCCCAGCCGGTAGCGTCCGGGCTGTCCTTCCACGGTCACCAGGTAGTTGCGGGCGGCGAGCGTGGTGACGAGTTCGTGCACGGTGGTGCGGGGCAGCCCGAGCTTGCGGGTGATGTCGGGGGCGGACAGCGTGCCGTCGCCCTCCAGGAACAGCTCGAGTATGTCCAGTGCCCTGGTCACTGCGGGAACGTGGCGTCCCATGGCCCTCCACCTCCGAGGTAAGCGTTCGATATTCCGGCCATCGGCCGGTATCGCGAACGAAGGTTATCCGTTGGCCCATTCGGCAGGCAATGCCTGTGAATCGAACCGGTCCGCGCGACAACCATTGACACCCCGCAGACCCGCTGGCTACGGTCACGCCAACATTTCGAACGTGTGACGAAATATCGAACGAGCACCAAGAGTACCCAGCATCTCAAGAGGAGCAACTGCCGTGCGCATCACGGGCATTACCACCCATGTCGTCGGGACCCCCTGGCGGAACCTCACGTACGTCCTCGTACACACCGACGAGGGCCTGACCGGCGTCGGCGAGACCCGCATGCTGGGCCACACCGACGCGCTGACCGGCTACCTCGGCGAGGCCGCGGCCAACCACATCGTCGGCTCCGACCCCTTCCACATCGAGGACCTCGTCCGGCGGATGAAGTACGGCGACTACGGGCGGGCCGGCGAGATCGTCATGTCCGGCATCGCGGTCGTCGAGATGGCCTGCTGGGACATCAAGGGCAAGGCGCTCGGCGTCCCGGTCTGGCAGCTGCTCGGCGGAAAGGTCACCGACCGCGTCAAGGCGTACGCCAACGGCTGGTACACCACCGAGCGCACCCCGGAGGCCTACCACAAGGCCGCGCGCAAGGTCATGGAGCGCGGTTACCGGGCCCTGAAGATCGACCCGTTCGGGACCGGGCAGTTCGAGCTCGACGCCGAGCAGAGCCGGTACGCGGTGTCGCTGATCGAGGCGGTACGGGACGCGATCGGCCCGGACGCCGAACTGATGCTGGAGATGCACGGCCGGTTCAACCCCTCCACGGCGGTGCGCCTCGCCAAGGACCTGGCCCCCTTCAAGCCGGCCTGGCTGGAGGAGCCGGTGCCGCCGGAGAACCTGAAAGCGCTGGAGAAGGTCGCGGGCAAGGTGGACATGCCGATCGCGACGGGCGAACGGATCCACGACCGCATCGAGTTCCGCGAGCTCTTCGAGTCGCAGGCCGCCGACATCATCCAGCCGGACCTCGGGCACATCGGCGGCATCCTGGAGACCCGCAAGCTCGCCGCGACCGCCGAGACGCACTACATGCTGGTCGCCCCGCACAACGTCGGCGGCTCGGTCCTCACTGCGGCCTCCCTCCAACTCGCGGCCTGCACGCCGAACTTCAAGATCCTGGAACACTTCAACGACTTCGCGGACGCCGACATCAAGAAGGTCGTCAAGGGCGCCCCGCAGGTCGACCCGGAGACAGGCTGCTTCGAAATCTCGCACGCGCCGGGTCTCGGCGTGGAGCTGGACGTGGACGCGGCGGCCGAATTCCCGCAGCAGCAGGCCCGGTTCGACCTGTGGGCCGAAGGCTGGGAGAAGAGGCAGCCGAAGTGAGCCGCGCAGCGAGTCGCACGGCGGGCCCCCGGGTGAGCCGCGCGCTCGTCATCGACGCACCGCGTCACCACCGGCTGACCCAGGTCGAGTTGACCGACCCGGGTCCCGGCGAGGCCCTGGTCAAGGTCGCCGCCGCCGGGGTCTGCATGAGCGACCGCGAGGTGTACGACGGCCAACGCGATCCGGGCTTCGTCCGCTACCCCCTGGTGCCGGGCCACGAGTGGTCCGGCACCGTCGAGGCGGTCGGTCCTGGCGTGGACTCCGCGCTGATCGGCCGCAAGACCGTCGCCGAGGGGTTCAGGTCGTGCGGCACGTGCACGCGCTGCCGGTGCGGGGAGAGCAGTCTCTGTACGGGTGGCTACGCGGAGACCGGCTTCACCGAGCCGGGCGCCTTCGCGGACCATGTCACCGTCCCCGTACGGCTGTTGCACCTCCTGGACGATGACGCGGACCTGCGCGCCGCCGCCCTCCTGGAGCCCGCGGCCGTGATCGCCGCTGCGGTACGGGCCGGACGGCCGAGCCCCGGCGAGCGGATCGCGGTGGTGGGGGCGGGCACCCTCGGGCTGCTCGCCGTACAGCTCCTTGCCGCCTCCTCGCCGAACGGGCTGACGGTGATCGACCCCCGGACGGCGCGCGGCGAGCAGGCGCGCGCGTTCGGTGCGGTCAGGATGCTGACGCCGGACGAGGCGGAGGCGGCGCACGGGCACTTCGACCTGGTGGTGGAGACGGCGGGCGCACCGACCACCGCCGCCGCGTCGTGTCTGCTGGCCCGGCGGGGCGGCCGGGTGGTGCTCACCGGGATGTTCACGCCGGGCGCGATCGGCATCGATCCGGTGCACCTCTCGCTCAGCCAGCTGGAGATCCGCAGCGTCTTCGGGGCGCCGTCCGCCGCCTGGTCGGACGCGGTGCGGGCCTTCGGCCTCGGGCTGCTCGACCCGGCACCGCTGATCACGCACGAGTTCCCGCTGGAGCGGTTCGCCGAGGCGATCGCGCTGGTGGGCGGGGGCGACCCGAAGACGGGGAAGGTACTGCTGCGGCCGTAGGCCCCTCGAAGGGCCCCCAGGCTTCTCACACGGGCCTCAGGCCTCGCGAACGCATCAAGTACTGGCCTTTCCGTCTCGCCATATCCGCACAACGTCCGAGATATCGAACAACTGGAAATCGGGAGCACCATGTCCCCTACAACCGACACCCCCCGTCGCCCCGGCGCCGAAGCCCTCGCCCGCATCGGCTACTCCTCCCCCGCCCTCGACCCCTCCGACACCTCCCCGCACACCTTCCCCGACGGCGGCACCTGGCGCACCGAGATCCCGTCGGTCGAGGGCCCCGAGGCTCTCGCCGTCGTACTGAAGGAGAGCGCGCGGTTCGACGTGCCCGTGCACCGGATCAGCCAGGGCTCCGGCGTCTGGATGCTCACCGACGCCGAGATCACCGAGATGGTCGAGGCGTGCGCGGCGCGCGACATCGAGCTGTGCCTGTTCACCGGGCCGCGCGGCACCTGGGACATCGGCGGCTCGACCCGTACCGACTCCGGCGGCGGCGGGCTGCGCGCCCGGGGCCACGACGCGCTCGCCGGCTGCATCGAAGACGCCCTGCGGGCAACGGAGTTGGGGGTGCGCTGCCTGCTCGTCGCCGACGAGGGCGTGCTGTGGACCCTGCACCAGATGCGCGTCGCCGGGGTGCTCCCCGCCGACGTCACCTTCAAGCTGTCCGCGCTCACGGGCCCGGTCAATCCGGCCTCGTACGCCGTGTACGAACAGCTCGGTGCGGACTCCCTCAACGTCCCCTCCGACCTGACCCTCGACCACCTCACCGAGATCCGCCGGGTCGGCCGCGCCCCGATGGACATGTACGTGGAGGCGCCGGACGACCTCGGCGGCTACATCCGGATGTACGAGGTGGCCGAACTGATCCGGCGCGGCGCCCCCCTGTACCTGAAGTTCGGGCTCAGCCGCTCCCCCGGGATCTACCCCTACGGTGCTCAATTGCGCGACACCGCGCTTGCCTCGGCCCGTGAGCGGGTACGGCGTGGGCGGCTGGTGCTTGATCTGCTGGCCCGGCACGGAGCCGACGGCGGCATGTCGCCGCTGGGTTCGCGACTGCCGGGCACACTGCGGCGGTTCACCGCACCGGCAGGCGCGCCCACCGGCGCGCCCCTCGCCACACCCGCCGACGCAGTCGACGTACCGGAAGGGAACTGACCCCATGCGCAACACCCGCATCCTGAGCAGCGCCGCCCTGGCAGCCCTGCTCGTCGTCTCGCTCACCGCCTGCGGCCAGGAGGCCAGGGGCGGCAGCCGCTACAAGGCCGACACCGGCAAGGGCGGCACGATCGGGCTCGCCATGCCGACCAAGTCGTCCGAGCGCTGGATCGCCGACGGCCAGAACATGGCGAAGCAGTTCGAGAAGGCCGGCTACCAGACCGACCTCCAGTACGGCGACAACAAGGCCGAGAACCAGATCGCCCAGATCGAGAACATGATCACCAAGGGGCGCAAGCTCCTGGTGGTCGCCGCGATCGACGGCTCGGCGCTCACCGAGGTCCTCCAGCGCGCGCACGACGCGGGCATCCCGGTGATCAGTTACGACCGTCTCATCCTGGGCACTCCGAACGTCGACTACTACGCGTCCTTCGACAACGAGCGTGTCGGCGAGCTGATGGCCACGTACATCGTCGGGAAGCTGAAGCTGGGCACCCCCTCGAAGGACGCGGGCGAGAAGAAGCACAACATCGAACTCTTCGCCGGCTCCCCCAACGACAACAACACCAAGTACTTCTGGAACGGGGCCCTGAAGGTCCTCCAGCCGTATCTGACGAGCGGTCAACTCGTGGTCCGCAGCGGCCAGACGAAGATGAGCCAGGCCACCACCCTGGACTGGGACGGCGGCACCGCCCAGAAGCGGATGGATGACCTAATCAGCAAGAACTACGGCGATCAGCGGGTGGACGCGGTCCTCTCCCCGTACGACGGCATCTCGATCGGCATCATCTCGGCGCTGAAGAGCGCGGGTTACGGTTCGAAGAGCCAGCCACTGCCGGTCGTCACGGGGCAGGACGCGGAGCTGGCCTCGGTGAAGTCCATCATCGGCGGCGAGCAGACGCAGACCGTCTACAAGGACACCCGCAAGCTGGCCGCGCAGGCGGTGGCCATGAGCGACGCCGTACTGAACGGCAAGAAGCCGCAGGTCAACAACACGACCGACTACAACAACGGCAAGAAGACCGTGCCTTCGTATCTGCTGAAGCCGGTGAACATCGACAAGTCGAACACCGAACTCCTCGTCGACGAGGGGTACTTCACCGCAGGACAGCTCAAGTGACGGCCGCTCGGGACACCGTGCTGGAAATGCGCGGCATCACCAAGACCTTCCCCGGCGTCAAAGCGCTCTCCGACGTCAATCTGACCGTCCGTGCCGCCGAGATCCACGCGATCTGCGGTGAGAACGGCGCCGGGAAGTCGACGCTGATGAAGGTGCTGAGCGGGGTTCACCCGCACGGCTCGTACGACGGCGAGATCCTCTTCGAGGGCGAGCCGGTGGCCTTCAAGGACATCCGGGCCAGCGAGCGGCACGGCATCGTGATCATCCACCAGGAACTGGCGCTCGTCCCCTATCTCTCCATCGCCGAGAACATCTTCCTCGGCAATGAACAGACCGGCGGCAGGCGGGGGTTCGTCGACTGGAACGACACCCTGCACCGGGCGAGCACCCTCCTCAAGCGGGTCGGGCTGCGCGAGAAGCCGCAGACCCCGGTCGCCGACATCGGCGTGGGTAAGCAACAGCTCGTGGAGATCGCGAAGGCCCTCGCCAAGGAGGTGAAGCTCCTTATCCTCGACGAGCCGACGGCGGCCCTCAACGACGACGACAGCGCGAAGCTCCTCGATCTGATCCTGGAACTGCGCGAGCAGGGCATCGCCTGCATCATCATCTCGCACAAGCTCGGCGAGATCCGGACCATCGCGGACACCATCACGGTGCTCCGCGACGGCCGCACCATAGAGTCACTGACCGTCCGTCACACCCCCGATTCAGAGCCCGAGTTGTCCGAGGAGCAGATCATCCGCTCCATGGTCGGCCGTGACCTGGACCACCGCTTCCCGGAGCGCAGTCCGTACGAGGGCGAGGACGCGGGCACGACCGCGCTCGCCGTCTCGGGCTGGACCGTCCGCCATCCGGTGGACCACCAGCGCAAGGTGGTCGACAACGTTTCCCTCACCGTCCGGCGGGGCGAGATCGTCGGCATCGCGGGCCTGATGGGCGCCGGCCGCACGGAGCTCGCGATGTCCGTCTTCGGGCGCAGTTACGGCCAGTACGTCGCCGGCAGTGTCGAGGTCGGCGGCCGGGAGGCGAACGTCGCCACCGTTCCGGCGGCGATCGCGGCGGGCCTGGCGTACGTCACCGAGGACCGCAAGCAGTACGGCCTCAACCTCATCGACAACATCAACCGCAACATCTCCCTCGCCTCCCTGACCGGGATGCGGCGGCGCGGCGTGGTCGACGAGCACCACGAACGCCAGGTCGCCGAGCGCTACCGCACGTCCATGAACATCAAGACCCCCACGGTCTTCGAGCAGGTCGGACGGCTCTCCGGCGGCAACCAGCAGAAGGTCGTCCTGAGCCGGTGGATCCACGCCGACCCCGATGTGCTGATCCTCGACGAGCCGACGCGCGGGATCGACGTCGGCGCGAAGTTCGAGATCTACACGGTGATCGACAAGCTCGCCGCCGCGGGCAAGGCGGTCCTCTTCATCTCCTCCGAGCTGCCCGAACTCCTCGGCATGTGCGACCGGATCTACACGATGGCCGAAGGCAGGCTGACCGGTGAGGTCGACCGCGCGGACGCCACCCAGGAATCGCTGATGCGCCACATGACGGCGACCCGCTCATGACGGCGCTCATGACGGCGTCCGTGACGACGCCCACGACGACAGCAGCCGCGCGCAAGCCGACGACGACCATCACCCGAAGCTGAGGCCCCCATGACCACCTCCACCACACTCCACAAGGACTCGCCCGCCGAGCCGCCACCCGCACGCCCGGCGGCCGTCACCGCGCTCCTCAACAGCATGCGCGCGAACATGCGCCAGTACGGCATGCTCGTCGCCCTGCTCTTCATCGTCGTCCTCTTCCAGATCTGGACCGACGGCACGCTGCTGCTCCCCAACAACGTCTCCAACCTGATCCAGCAGAACGGCTACATCCTCATCCTGGCCATCGGCATGATGATCGTCATCATCGCCGGCCACATCGACCTCTCGGTCGGTTCACTGGTCGCCTTCGTCGGTGCGATGTCCGCCGTGATGATGGTCAAACACGACATGCCCTGGGTCCTCGCCCTGGTCCTGTCGCTCCTCATCGGCGCGGTCGCGGGCGCCTGGCAGGGCTTCTTCATCGCGTACGTGGGCATCCCGTCCTTCATCGTGACCCTGGCCGGAATGCTGCTCTTCCGCGGTCTGACGCAGATCGTCCTCGAAGGCCAGTCCCTCGCCCCCTTCCCCGAGGGCTTCCAGAACATCGCCAAGGGCTTCATCCCCGAGATGGGCCCGTACACCCAGTACCACAACCCGACCCTGCTGCTCGGTCTGCTCGCCCTGGTCGTACTGATCCTCCGCGAAGTCCGTGACCGCAAGCGCCAGTTGGCGTACGAACTCGAAGTCGTGCCGACCGGTCTCTGGGTCACCAAGCTGGTGGCGATCGCCGCAGCCGTCATCGCGTTCACCCTCACCCTCGCCAGCTTCCACGGCGTCCCCGTCGTGATGCTGATCATGTGCGCGCTGCTGATCGGTCTGGGTTACGTGATGCGCAACGCGGTCGTCGGCCGTCATGTGTACGCGCTCGGCGGCAACAAGGCGGCGGCGAAGCTGTCCGGCGTCAAGGACAAGCGCGTCATCTTCCTGGTCTTCGTGAACATGGGCGTCCTGGCCGCCCTCGCGGGCTGTGTCTACGCGGCCCGCCTCAACGCGGGCACCCCGCAGGCCGGTCTCAACTTCGAACTCGAGGCGATCGCCGCCTCGTTCATCGGCGGCGCGTCGATGAGCGGCGGCGTCGGCACGGTCATGGGCGCCGTCATCGGCGGCCTCGTCCTCGGCGTCCTCAACAACGGCATGTCCCTGGTCGGCATCGGGACCGACTACCAGCAGGTCATCAAGGGTCTGGTCCTGCTGGCCGCGGTCGGCTTCGACATCTGGAACAAGCGCAAGGCCGGCCGCTGATCCCCCGTCATCCCCTTTCTCAGGAGCGGAACATGGACACAAGCAGACGAACCGTACTCAGCGCCGCCGCAGCGGCGGGCCTCATGGCGGCCACCGCCTCCGGCGGCACGGCACAAGCCTCACCGAGCGCGGCCGCATCCGGAGCTTCCGGGGGCCGCAAGCCCACCCGCGAGCACTTCGGCAACCTCCCCGACGGCACCCGGATCGACCGCTGGACCCTGGAGAACGGCGGCACCCGCCTGAAGGTCCTCTCCTACGGCGGCATCGTCCAGTCCCTCGAACTCCCCGACCGTAACGGCGACTTCACCAATGTCTCCCTCGGCTTCGACCACCTCGACGGCTACCTCACCGCCACCACCTTCTTCGGCGCGCTGATCGGCCGCTACGGAAACCGCATCGCCAAGGGCCGCTTCACCCTGGACGGCAAGTCCCACCAGCTCTCCGTCAACGACGGCCCCAACAGCCTGCACGGCGGCGCACAGGGCTTCGACAAACGAGTCTGGGACGTCGAACCCTTCGCCCACTCCTCCGAAGTCGGCCTGCACCTCCACCGGGTCAGCCCCGACGGCGAGATGGGCTACCCGGGCACCCTGCGCGTCAAGGTCACGTACACCCTCACCCGGAGCGGCGACTGGCGCATCGACTACACGGCCACCACCGACAAGGCCACGGTCGTCAATCTCACCAACCACACCTACTACAACCTCGCCGGTGAGGGTACGGGCGACATCCTGGGCCACGAACTGCGCCTCGCCGCAGGCAGGTTCACCCCCACCGACGCCACCCTCATCCCCACCGGCGAGCTGGCCAAGGTCGCAGGCACCCCCTTCGACTTCCGCCGCACCAAGACCATCGGCGAGGACGTCCGGGCCGCCCACCCCCAGCTCGTCACAGCCCAGGGCTTCGACCACAACTGGGCCCTGGACAAGGGCAGCACCGCCCGGCCGGAGCACTTCGCGACCCTCCGCGACCCGTCGTCCGGCCGCACGATGCGAATATCCACCACCGAACCGGGCGTGCAGTTCTACTCGGGCAACTTCCTGGACGGCACGCTGACCGGCCCCTCGGGCCGCACGTACCGCCAGAGCGACGGGCTCTGCCTGGAGACCCAGCACTTCCCGGACTCCCCGAACCAGCCGGGGTTCCCGACGACGGTGCTGCGTCCGGGCAGCACGTACCGGTCGTCGACGGTGCACAGCTTCTCGGCACGCTGAAGCACGGCCGGCAACGCAGCCGGCAACCCGGTCCGCAACACAGCCGGCAATCCGGTCGGCAGCCCATGAGGCCCCCTCGCCCGCGCATGCGGACGAGGGGGCCTCATGCTGCCGCGCGCCCCGCCTCGTCCGGCAGGCCCGTGGCCCACAGGGCGGACTCGGCCCAGGCGCCGACGATCGCGACGTCCGGGTCCTGGTGGCGCAGGGCCGCGAAGCGTTCGGCCAGGAGCTGGAGCCGTACTGTCAGCGGGATCTGGGCCAGAACCGGGGGAAGGGTGGCGGCGCCGGGTCCGGCGGCGAGGGTGGTGACCGGAATCGATTCCCTGCCCGCGGCCTCGCCGAGGGCGGCGGTCAGGCCGTCCACGTCGGCGGAGGGTTCGAGGACGAGAAGGCCGTCGGCCGCCGTGAGGGGAACGGCCGCACCGTGCAGGAAGCGGTCGGACTCAAAGCCCTCGGCGAGAATCCGGGCCGCCTCGCGGATCTTCAGGGCACCCTCGCGGGCGGTGACGCCCCAGGGACCGCAGCCGATCAGGGCGAGACTGCGGGCGGGCACCGGAACCGCTTCGAGCCCCGGCGCCGCGCACACGGCCCGTACCGCTTCGGCGGTCTGCCGCAGCTGCTCCGGCGAGCCTTCGGGGCCGCCCAGGTGGTGGGCCAGCCGGGCGAGCACGCCCAGCGCCGAGGTGTAGCTGACGGTGTACGTCTCGGACTCCTCGCCGGTCACGGTCTCCACCGCCTCCGGCCAGCCCTTGCCCCGGCCTGTGAGGGACACCACTGGAACTCCCAGGGCGAGGGCGGCGGCCCTGGCACGTACGGCGTAGGCGGTCTCGGCGGTGTGCGTGATGACGAGGAGGACGTCGCCCTCGCGGGGTGCGGCGGCCCAGCGGGCGGCGTGCGCGCCGGAGTACCAGCGGGCGTCGAGGCCGGCCTGTTCGAGGAGGAGTACGCCGAGTTCGGCGGCGTGCTGGCTGGTTCCCGTACCGACGACGATGACGCGGCGGGCGGCGCGGAGGCGTTCGGCGGCGGCCGACACGTCCTGGCCTGCGACGTGGTCGAGGGCGTCGGCCTGGGCGTGGATCATGCGCAGCAGGGCGGTCATGGCGGGCTCCTTCGGTACGGGTGGCGGTGAGGCATCAACCGTCCGCTGATTCTCCGAAGTTGCGGATTCCAGTGTCAAGGCTTTGGGTATCTACGGATTTCGTTGCCCCGATGGGCAGTTGCAGCCGAACGCCCCCGTGAAATGATTCACGGGCGGTTTCAGCGGGCGCTGAGGGTGGAGCGGCGTACGACCAGTTCCGGGCGGAGTACCACGCGGCGGTGTTCGTGGTCGGTACCGGCGGTGTCGGAGAGTTCGTCGAGGAGCAACTCGGCGGCCATGGTGCCCAGTTGGACGGCGGGCTGGCGTACCGACGTCAGTGGTACGGCGGCTGCCGCCGCGAACTCGATGTCGTCGTAGCCGACGATCGCCAGCTCTTCCGGGATGCCTACGCCCGCCGCGTACATCGCCTGGAGCAGGCCGAGGGCGAGCAGGTCGTTGGCGCAGAAGACGGCGGTAGGACGGTCCGCGAGCCCGAGCAGGCGGGCGCCCGCGTCGCGGCCGGCCGCGACGTCGAGCCGGTCGGTGGGGATTTCACGCAGCGCCCCGGGCGGCAGTCCGGCCGCCGCGAGTGCGGCATGGGCGCCCTCGCGGCGGTCCTGGACCTGGCGGAGCCTGGCGGGTCCGCCGACGAACGCGATGTCACGGTGACCGGTGGCGAGCAGGTGGCGTACGGCGAGGGTGCCGCCGGTGACGTCGTCCACCGAGACCGAGCACTCCGCCGTGCCCTCGGCGACGCGGTCAACGAGGACGAAGGGGATGGAGTGCCTCCGGAACGCGTCGATGTTGCGGCCGGTCGCGTCGGCGGGGGTGAGGAGGACGCCGCGTACGCGCTGTTCGGCGAAGAGGGAGAGGTAGGTGGCTTCCTCGGCGGGGTCCTGGCCGCTGTTGCAGAGCATGACGCCGAGACCGGCCTCGCGGGCGGTGCGTTCGGCACCGCGTGCGACGTCGACGAAGAAGGGGTTCCCCATGTCGAGGACGAGAAGAGAAATCATGCGGCTGCTGCCGGCCCGGAGCTGACGGGCGGATTCACTGCGTACGTAACCGAGCCGGTCGATCGCGGCCTGGACGCGGCCGCGGGTGGCTTCGGCGACGGAGGAGGGGCGGTTGATGACGTTGGACACCGTGCCGACGGAGACTCCGGCGACGCGGGCCACGTCCTTGATGCCTACCGTATGTGCCATCGGGTCCGAACTCCTGGGGCGGTGTGGTGCCGGCGACCGCGCCCGGCCACCCCGGCAAGGAGTGGCGGGTGCACGGTCACCGGAATCGTACTGGTGGGGGCGGGAAAGCAGTACGCCGCGGGCGGCTTGGCGTGCGGGGCTGCAGGGGGCGGGCGGCTTGGCGTGCGGGGCTGCACGGGGCGGGCGGCTTGGCGTGCGGGACTGCACGGGGCGGGCGGCTTGGCGTGCGGGACTGCACGGGGCGGGCAGCTTGCCGTACTCGGCGGCACGGGGCGGGCGGCTTTGCGTACTCGGCGGCACGCGGCTTGGCGGTTCCGGCCGCAGGCGGCGGACGGCTCGGTGCACTCGGCCACGCGCGACGGACGAGTGGGCGGTGCCAGCCACGCGCGGCGGACGAGTGGGCGGTGCCAGCCACGCGCGGCGAACGGTTTGCCGTACCCGGCCGCACACGACGGGCGGTTTGCCGCACGCGACGGACGGTTTGCCGTACTCGGAGGCACGCAGCGGACGGCGGGCGGTACCAGCCGCACGCGGCGGGCGGTTTGGCGTAGCCGGCCGCGCGCGGCGGACGAGTTGTCGCACTCGGCCGTACCCGCCGGACGGCGCGCCGCACTCGGCCGTACCCGCCGGACGAGTTGCCGCACCCGGCCGTACCCGCCGGACGGGTCGCCGCGCTCACCCGTACCCGTCGAACGGGTCGCCGCGCTCACTCGTACCCGCCGGACGGCATCCCGTGCCCGCCGGACGGCATCCCGCATCCGGCTCACGGCATCCGGTCGCCGACCAGTGCCAGGTTCTCGATCGCGGCGAGGCCGTAGAGGGCGGTGTCGTTGGTGTAGACCCAGTTCGCCTCGCTGCCCGGGACGAGGGTGACGGGTCCGGTGACCTTCTCCGTCTTCCAGGGGGCGGACTCCTTGTAGCCGTCGCTGTTGTAGAACTTCTCCCACGCCCGCTCCGCCAGCTTCGCGTCGCCGCTCTGCACGGCGGCGTACGCGTCGAGCCGTGAGTGGCCCTGGAAGAGGAGGAGCGAGCCGAAGTCCTTTCCGTAGCGGGCGCGTTGCTCGGCTTTGGTCGCGTTGAAGAAGCGGCAGTAGTCGAGGTACGCCTCCTTGAATTCGGGCATGTCGACGAGGTCGATGAGCTCGGCGCACAGCTCGTTCAGGCCGAAGACCGCCGAGAGGTGGGAGACCCCCACCTTGGCCTCCTTCTCGACGGCGAAGCGTCCGGTGTCGAGGTCGTAGAGACCCGTCCCCTGGACGAAGCCGTTGGGCTGGGCGGCGATCGTCTCCATCGTGGACAGGACGCGCGCCTTCGCCTTTGCCGCCTTGGGCCCGCCGCGCTCCCACTCGGTGAGCCAGGCGGACACCAGCCCGCTCCAGTCCGTGCCGAAGCCGATGGACAGG
Organism: Streptomyces sp. NPDC048442; assembly: GCF_040651475.1. Classification (NCBI taxonomy): domain Bacteria; kingdom Bacillati; phylum Actinomycetota; class Actinomycetes; order Kitasatosporales; family Streptomycetaceae; genus Streptomyces; species Streptomyces sp. NPDC048442. The sequence continues at coordinate 86,207 of NZ_JBEZKB010000026.1, read as the reverse complement.
GCGTGCCGGTCCGGGGTGTACAGCTCGGTGCGGATCTTGCGGATGGGGTCGAGGGCGAGGAAGGTCTCGTCGGAGTCGACGTTGGCGTGCATGAGGTCGCCGGTGCGTTCGTCGGCGGTGAGGAAGTAGTAGATGCGGCGGTACGTGGTGTTGGCGATGCGCTGCTGCTTGGCGCTGTCGGCGTAGTGCTGGATGCCGTGCCGGGTACCGAGGCCCGCCCATTTCCCCAGGTGGTAGACGTCGACCTCGCCGGTGTGGCGGGTCATGGCCTCGGCGAAGCGGAAGATGTCGGCGCGGCCGGAACGGAGATAGGCGTACCAGAGCCAGAGGTCGGGGGAGAGTTCGGAGTTGTCCCAGGCGTAGCCGCCGACGTCGTACCGCCACTGGTGACGGACCGGGTCGTAGCTGTGCATGACGTCCCCGTAGTCCCAGAACCCGTACCACCGGCGCATGTCGACCTGGTCGCGGTAGTACGTGAAGAGGAAGTCGAGGTGGTCCTCGATCTTCGCCTTGGCGGGGGTGGACCGGTCGGGGGCGGCGAAGAGCCCGCCGAAGACCTTGGCGGCGATCAACTGGGCGGGCGGTGCGACGAGTTGGGGCGGATTACGAACCGTCTCGATCTCGCGGGCGTGGGTGGCGGGGGCCGGGGTGGACCCGTGTGCCCAAAAGTGGAGTTCGCTGGTGCGGGCGATGCCGAACGGGGTGCCGAAGCCGCTCTCGTAGTCCTCGTACGTGATGTTGAGGCCTTCGAGCTGCTCGGCGTAGGTGTCCTGGCCGAGGCCGTCGTGGTAGAACCGCAGGTCCATGGGCGGGGCCTCGGGCGACCAGAGCCACAGGGTGACCTCGGCGGCGTCGGTGTGGGCGCCCCGGACGTCGATCCCGGCCGGATGCTTCTCCCAGAAGTCACGCAGCCCGAAGGACAGCCCTCCGGAAGGCCCGCCCACGTACCCGTACCCGGAGGCCCGCCGTCCGCCCCCTGCCGCGATCCAGCCGTGCCCCCTCTTCGTCCGCTTGCGGAGGGTGAAGCCGTCGGCGGAGAGCTGGCTGAGGGTGTAGTCGCCCCACTCGGGGATCAAATGCAGGCGGGAGGTGACGCGCTGGTCCCAGGTGGCGGGGTCGGCGGTCTTCTGCCCCTCGAACTGGGCGTTCTGCACGGCGATCCCGGGATCGCGCCGCAGCCCTGTCACCCCCTTCACGGCTTCGCGCAGCAGCCCCGTACCGTCGCCGCCGAGCCGGACGTGCCGGTCGTACGAGGCGTCACGCATCGGGACGGTGAAACGGACGCCGAGCCCGCGCACGAAGTCACCACTGGCCTTGCCGGGTTCCTGCGTTCCGTCGTACGTGACCGTGTGCACCATGCGGAAGGATTCGCCGCCCGCGTAGAAGTAGAGCCGGACGGAGAAGGGCATCCAACTCCGCCTGCCCCGGCGGTGTTTGCCGTCGATGCGGACGACGGCGCGGACGGGCCCGCTCTGCTCGACCTCGGTCTTGGTGAGGACGCTCTCGAAGCGTTCGGTGGCTGTGCTGGTGGTGCTCTGGTCCCCGTCCTCGATCTCCCCCTGCCGAAGCAGTACGAGACGGCCGTCGCGGGCGATCTCGGTACGGTCGCGGGTCACGGACTTGACGAGGGCGGAGCCGTTGGTGCCGAGGCGGGCGGTGATGACGCCGGTCGATATGTCGATGGTGCCGTGATTCTTGGTGACGGTGATCCGGTGGGTGGGCGCGGCCGGGGTCTCGTTCGGGGCGACCGGGCTGAGGGTGTACGTTTCGCCGGCCGGGGCGGGGGCGACGGCGTGCGCGGACCACTTCAACGAGCCGTCGGGCCACTGGGCGAGCGGCCAGCTCTGGACGGGGACGGGTTTGCCATCGGCGGTGATGAGGGCGAAGGTCTGGATCTTGGGGTGGGCACCTTTGGGCCAAGGAACGCCGAGGGTGGTGCCGGGGGTGGTGCCGGGGGTGGTGGGGTCCAGCCACTGGAGGGTGACGGGGCCGGCCCCGGCTTTGGTGTCGGCACCGGCGGCAGTTGCGGTGCCGGCCGTGCCTGCCGTGCCGGAGCTGAGGAGGGTGGCGGCGCTGGTCGCGGCGGTGGCCTTGAGGAGGGTTCTGCGGGGGAGGTCGGACATGGGGATCCTTTCAGGGGGTGGGTTGAGGGGTGTCGGAGTCCTGCGGTCGTGGGGGGGGCGCGGTCCGCGTGCGGGCCGCCCCCTTGCCCACCCTTCCCCAAGCTCTCGGCTCCGCTCGAGCAGGGGAGACCCCACTGCCCCCGGGGGGCGGCCCCGCTGCCCAAGAGGGCTCGGGGAGGCTTTTAGGGGCGCGGGGGTGAGGGGCAGTCTTTTAGGGGCGCGGGGAACTGCGCGACAAGCCACGACGCACCCGCACGAAGCCCACCGCCCAGCCACGAAGCACCCGCACGAAGCCCCCTGCCCAGCCGAGACGCACCCGCACAATGTCCCCCGCCACGCGGCACCCCGTTCGCCCCTCCCACCTCCCCTCCACCGCCACCGCCCCCGCCAGCACCGCCCCCAGCACCGGTACCGCCAACGCCCCGCCCAGGCGGGCCGATGCCGCCACCACCGCGAAGCCCGTGACCAGCAGCAGCGACCCCGCCGGGTCCCGTACCGTGCGGCGGGCCGCCGCGCGCAGCAAGGCCCACCAGGACGCTCCCGGCGCCCAGCGAACCGCCGCCCGCAGCCCGGCCACCATCGCGGTCAGGAAGGCGAGCGCACCCACCGCCGCCACCACGCCGCCCCCCGGCAGGCCCGCCCGTGCCGCCGACAGGTCGAGCCACAGCAGCCACACCGCGACGACCCCGGCCACGCCGACCGCCCATCCGCCGCGTACCGCAGCGACACTGAAGTCCGCCACGAACTCCCGTATCCCACCCGCCTCTTGGGCCAGGTGCCGCCGCAGGTGGCGGCCTCCTGCCGCCAGGGCGGCGGGGATCGTGACGACCGGCAGGGCGGCCAGCGCCACCCACACGCCGGTCAGCAGGCACTCCGCGAAGACGGCGAACCGGGCGCCGAATCCCGGAAAGAGCGAACGCCGGCCCACTCGCCCGGCCCGTGCCCCGCTCATCCCTTCAGCCCCGATGTCGCCATCCCGTCGATCAGATGCCGCTGGAAGGCGAGGAAGAACGCCAGTACCGGCAGCAGTGCCACCAGCGACATCGCGATCATGCCGCCGTAGTCGGCGACCGCGTCCTGGTCGACGAACATCTTCAGGCCGAGCGAAACGGTGTATTTCTCCGGCTCGTTGAGGTAGAGGAGCGGCCCCATGAAGTCGTTCCACGCATTGATGAAGGTGAAGATCGCACTCGTGATGAGGGCGGGCCGGCACAGCGGCAGCACGATCGACCAGTAGATGCGCAGGTGTCCGCAGCCGTCGAGGCGGGCCGCCTCGTCCAGTTCCTTCGGCAGACCGCGCATGAACTGCACCATGAGGAAGACGAAGAAGGCGTCCACGGCCAGGTACTTGCCGAGCAGCAACGGCACCATGGTGTTGATGAGTTCGAACTTCTGGAAGAGCACGTACTGCGGAATCATCAGCACGTGGAACGGCAGCAGCAGCGTGCCGATCATCAGACCGAAGAGCAGATTGCGGCCCGCGAAGCGGATCCTGGTGAAGGCGTACGCGGCGAGCGAGCAGGAGACGAGGACGCCGACGACCGAACCGACCGCCAGGACGGTGGAGTTGACGAAGAACGTCGACACGGGGATGTCGGCGATCCCCTTCGCCAGACGGGTGTAGTTGTCGACGATCGGGTCGGTCGGGAAGAGCTGGAGGCTGCCGATGATCTCGTCGCCGGGTTTGAGCGAGCCGCCGATCACCCACACCACCGGATAGAGGACGACGGCGAGCACGGCGAGCGCACCGAGGTGCCAGAGGAGGGAGCCGCCACGTTTGCGCGGGGCACGGGCGCCGCCCCGTACTCGTACGGGTGGGGCTGCGGTCGTCGGGACCACCGGGGCCGTCGGGATCGTCGGGGTCGTCTGGGTCATCGGGCGTTCTCCTCGTAGTGCACCCAGCGCTTCTGCGACCAGAACAGCACCGCCGTCACCAGGCCGACCGCGATCAGCAGCATCCAGGCCATGGCGGAGGCGAAGCCCATCCGGCTGTTCTCGAAGCCCTGTTGGTAGAGGTAGCAGGTGTAGACGAGCGTGGCGTCGGCCGGGCCGCAGGGGTTGCCCTGGCCGCCGAGGATGTAGGCGGAGCCGAAGATCTGGAAGGAGTGGATGGTCTCAAGGAGCACGTTGAAGAAGAGGACGGGGGAGATCATCGGCAGGGTGATGTTCCAGAACCGGCGCAACGGTCCCGCGCCGTCGACGGCCGCGGCCTCGTACAGCTCGCGCGGTACTTGTTTGAGGCCGGCGAGGAAGATGACCATGGGGGCGCCGAACTGCCAGACGGTGAGGGCGACCAGGGAATACAGGATCCAGTCGGGGTCGCCGACCCAGCCGCCGACGTTCAGCCCGAAGAGCTGTTGGGTACGGTCGACGACCGCGTCGTCCGAGAACAGGGCCCGCCACACGATCGCGATGGACACGCTCGCACCGATCAGCGAAGGGGCGTAGAACGCCGCCCGGTAGAAGGCCTGCCCGCGCCGGCTCTGCGCGAGAAGCAGCGCGACGCCGAGCGCGGCGGCGAGCTTCAGCGGGGTGCCGATGACGACGTACTTGGCGGTGACCGCGACGGACTGCTGCCAGCGGGGATCGGCGAACATGTCCTGGAAATTCTTCAGGCCGATCCACTGGGGGCTGTCGAAGAGGTTGTAGTCGGTGAAGGCGAAGTAGAGGGAGGCTGCCATGGGACCGGCGGTCAACAGGAGGAATCCGGCGAGCCAGGGCGACATGAAGAGATAACCGGCAAGATTCTCGCGCCGCCGGGTCTCCAGGGCGTGCGTCATGGGGGGCCTTTCGGGCGGGGGAACAGGGGGACGGCGCGGCCCGGGACATGGCCCGCCGCAGGCGCGGGGCGAGGGCGTGCTCCGCTGCCCAGGAAGGCTAGGAGGCTAAGGGGCAGTCATTTAGGGGCGCGGGGAACTGCGCGACCAGCCACAACGCACCCGCACGACGACCCACCGGCCCGCCCGCACCCCCACGACGCCCACCGCCCACGAGGGCTCGGACCCTCACGCACTCCCCAACGCCACCCCCGCCTCCGCAAAAAATTTACTCGCCGCCTCCCCCGGCGAAGCCTTCCCCAGGCTCATCTCCGTGGCCAACCGCATGAAGGTCGACTCGACGACATCCGCCCCCGCCGGATGCGGAGTAATCGGCTCCAGCACACCCGACCCCGCGATCTTCGTCTCGTACGCGGCGATCTGCTTGCTCACCCTGTCCGTCGGCCGGAACGCCTCGAACTGTGCCTTCGTCGCGAGGACTCCCCGGTCGTATCCCATGATCCGGCCGACCTCCGGGTCGTGGACCATGAAGTCGATGAAGGTGGCGACCTCCTTGGGGTGCTTGGTGCGCCGCGTGCCGCTGAGCATGAGCGAGCCGAGGTACTGCCCGGTGCGCTTGCCGTCGACAGTCGGTATCGGCGCGATGGCGTACGCGCTCCTACCCTCCGCCGAGTACCGCACCGCGAAGTTGTCCCAGGTGAACTCCCCGGCCGAAATCCCGGCCGCCGTCGCCGACTTGGGCTTGAGCTGCTCGACGCGCTTGGGTGCCGCGTACAGCCCGGAGCGGGTGCGCTTCATCGCCTCGGTCCACTCGGCGACGAGGTCGCTCTCCTGGAAGCCGAGGCCCTTCTCGGTGAAGAAGGCCTTGCCCTTCTGACGGAGAATCAGGTCGTAGTAGTACATGATCCCGGAGGGGCCCGCGTCGCCCGCCACTCCCGTCCTCGCCTTGATCTTCTCCAGGCCGGCCGCCCAGTCCGCCCAGGTCCAGCCGTGTTCGGGGGTGACGCCCGCCTTCTCGTAGAGCTTCTCGTCGACGATGTAGCCCATCGAGTTGGAGCCGACCGGCAGGCCGAGCAGCTTGCCGTCGATCTCGGCGAACTTCTCAAGGCCGGAGCGGAATCCTTCGGTACGGAGGTTGCCCGCCTTGACCTGGGGGCCGAGGTCAAGGAGCACGTTGCGGGCGGCGTACTTGCGCAGGAAGGTGACGGCGTTCTGGATGACGTCCGGCGGATTGCCGCCCGCCGCCTGAGTGTTGAACTTCTTCCAGAAGTCCTGGTATGGCTGGAAGTCCGTCTTGACCTTGATCTTCGGGTGCTTCTTCTCGAAGAGCGCGATCGACTGGTTGATCTTCTTCGCCCGGTCGTCGGCACCCCACCAGGCGTACCGGATGGTGACCGGCCCGCCACCGCTCCCCGAGCCGCCGGTTCCACCACCGCAGCCGACGGCCGTGCTGCCGAGGCCCAGGGATCCCAGCGTGACACCGGCCGCCTTCAGGATGGTCCGCCGCTCAACTTGCCTGTGCGTGCCCATGGTTGAACCCCTCGCCACATGATTGAATCGTTTTAGGGAAGCGCTTGCCGAGGAAATGTACGAGTGCACTTCTGACCCGTCAACGGTTTACACGTCGTTCGTTTGAAACGATTCGATCGCACCTGGCGCGCCAAACCCTTAGCACACTCTGTTCGAAATCCCGGACACTGGGCCACACTTCGAACGGACTGTACCCAACCCCCTTGCCGAAGTCTCTGCCGGAACAGAGGCTGTTCACCGACCCATGCGACCTAGGAGCCCGATGTCCACGCTGCCCCTCTCGTACGTCGAAGACCCCGGCCCGGGGACCGGCGCGCTCCCTCCGCGCGCCTGGTACGCCACGTCCGACGCCACCCGCCTTTCACTGAACGGGAGTTGGCGCTTTCGGCTGTCAGAGACTGCCGACGCACACGACGATTCCTTCGCCGCACCCGGCCACGACACGACCGGCACGGACACGACCGGATCGGACACGACCGGCACGGACACGACCGGTACGGACACGACCGACTGGGACCGCATCGAGGTGCCCGGCCACTGGGTCCTCCAGGGCGACGGCGCGTTCGGCGCCCCGGCCTACACCAACGTCACGTACCCCTTCCCGGTCGACCCGCCGCACCTACCGACCGCGAACCCGACCGGCGACCACCTGCGCACGTTCGACCTGCCGGACGACTGGCAGCTCAACGACGGCACCGGAGCCCGCACTGAGGCCGTCCTGCGCTTCGAAGGCGTCGAGTCCTGCGCCCGCGTCTGGCTCAACGGCGAGGAGCTGGGCGACTTCAAGGGCAGCCGCCTCCCCCACGAGTTCGCGGTCGGCCGGCTCCTCAAGCCCGCGGGCAACGTCCTGGCGGTACGGGTCCACCAGTGGTCGGCGGGCTCGTACCTGGAGGACCAGGACCAGTGGTGGCTGCCCGGCATCTTCCGCGCGGTCACCCTCCTGCACCGCCCCGCCGGGTGCGCGGGCGACTTCTTCGTCCACGCCTCGTACGACCACACCACCGGGACCGGCACCCTGCGCGTCGACTCGGACGTACCGGGCCGGGTGACCGTCCCCGAGCTGGGGCTCGACCTGGCGACCGGTGAGAGCGCGACCGTGCCCGTCGCACCGTGGACGGCCGAGACACCCCGCCTGTACGACGTCGAGCTGGCGGTCGTGGGCGAGCGCGTGCCGCTGCGCGCGGGGTTCAGGACCGTCGCCCTGGAAGGAGGTCTGATCAGGGTCAACGGCCGCCCGCTGCTCTTCCGCGGCGTCAACCGGCACGAGTTCCATCCGCGTACCGGCCGCACCGTGGACCCGGCGACCATGCGCCGCGACATCGAGCTGATGAAGCAGCACAACATCAATGCCGTCCGCACCTCGCACTACCCTCCGCACCCCGAATTCCTCTCCCTCTGCGACGAGTTGGGCCTCTGGGTGATCGACGAGTGCGACGTCGAGACCCATGGCTTCCAGGAGCAGGCCTGGCGCGACAACCCCACCGACGACGACCGCTGGACGCCCGCCCTCCTTGACCGCGCCGCCCGCATGGTCGAACGCGACAAGAACCACCCCTCGATCATCATCTGGTCGCTCGGCAACGAGGCGGGCACGGGACGCGGCCTGACCGCCATGGCGCAGTGGATCCGCTCCCGCGACTCCTCCCGGCTGCTGCACTACGAGGGCGACCGGAGCTGTCGCGACACCGACATGTACAGCTTGATGTACCCGCCGCACGCCGAGGTCGAGCAGATCGGCCGCGGCCTGGACGGCGGCCCGGCCCGCCGGCGCCAATTCCCCCTCATTCTCTGCGAGTACGCACACGCCATGGGTAACGGCCCCGGCGGGCTCAGCGAGTACCAGCGCCTCTTCGAAGCCCACGACCGGCTCCAGGGCGGTTTCGTCTGGGAGTGGATCGACCACGGCATCGAGCACCCCACGCTCGGGCACGCGTACGGCGGCGACTTCGGCGAGGAACTGCACGACGGCAACTTCGTCTGCGACGGACTCCTCTTCCCGGACCGCACGCCTTCCCCCGGGCTCATCGAGTACAAGAAGGTGATCGAGCCGGTACGCATCGAGGGCTACGGCCCGTCGAACACCGCAGAGGCACCCCACACCGTCCGGATCACCAACCTGTACGACTTCGCCGATCTCTCCCACCTCGCCTTCGAGTGGTCGTACCAGGTGGAGGGTGAGACGGCCGGCACCGGCCCCCTGACGGTTCCGCGGCTGCTGCCGGGCGAGTCGGCGGAGGTCAAGTTGCCGTCCACGCCCACCGCGTCCGGCCCTGAGACGGAAACCCAGTGGACGGTACGGGCCCTCCTCGCCCAGGACACCGCCTGGGCGCCCCGCCAACACCCGGTCGCCTGGGGCCAGTTCGCCGACCGCCCCGCCCGCCCCGCACCGGTCGCCACCGGGAGCCGTCCGCGCCGCGACAGCGGGCTGATCACCCTGGGCCCCGCCTCCTTCGACGCGCTCACCGGCGCACTGCGCACCGTCGGCCCCACCGAGGTCACCGGTCTGTGCCTGGACGTATGGCGGGCCCCGACCGACAACGACAACGGCGCCGCCTGGCAGCCCGACACCCGCTACGGTCAGCTCTGGCGCGAGCTCGGTCTGCACCGGATGCAACACCGCGTGGATGCAGTCGAGTTGACGGAGTCCGCACTGACGGTACGGAGCCGGGTCGCCCCCGCCGGCCGCGACCTGGGCCTGCGTACCGCCTACCGCTGGACCTCCGACGGAACCCGCCTCTCGCTCACCGTGTCGGTCACCCCCGAGGGGAACTGGACGGTGCCCCTCCCCCGACTCGGCATCCGTTTCGCGTTGCCCGCGTCGTACGGATCCGCGCAGTGGTTCGGCGGCGGACCCGGCGAGGCGTACCCGGACACCCGGGCCGCGTCGACGGTGGGAAGGTGGCGGGCATCGGTCGACGAGCTGCAGACTCCGTACGTACGCCCGCAGGAGAACGGCGCACGGGAGGATCTCCGCTGGGCCCAACTCACGGGCGACGGCGTCGGGTTGCGGATGGAGGGCGACCCGCACTTCGCCTTCACCGCCCGCCGCTGGACGACGGAACAGCTGGACGCCGCCGCCCACCTCACCGACCTCCGCCCCTCCCCCGACCACATCTGGGTCAACCTGGACCACCGCCGGCAGGGCATCGGCTCGCAGTCCTGCGGCCCCGGCGTGCTCCCCGCCCACCAACTCCACACCGAACCGGCCGGGTTCACCTTCACCTTCCTTCCCGTGGAGGGCTCGTGAACAGCACACCCCGCTCGGTGCCACCCCTGCCGGTCGTACTCGCCGGGGCCCGTGGCCACGGCCGCCGGCACCTGGAGAACATCCACCGCCTAGAAGCGCTCGGTCTGGTGCGCCTGGCCGGGATCTGCGAGCTGAAGCCACTGGCCGAAACGGAGCTGGAAGGGCTCTGCGATCCCGCCCAACCCCCAGCCCAGTCAGCGGACTTCGGCCAGCTCCTCGACACCACGGGTGCAAGCGTCGCCGTCCTCTGCACGCCGCTCCACACCCATACCGACCTGGCCCTGACCGCTGCCGCGCGCGGGGTCCACGTACTTCTCGAAAAGCCGCCGGCCCCGTCGTACGCGGAGTTCGCGCGGATGGCCGACGGAGTGCGGGCGGCGGGCACGGTCTGCCAGATCGGCTTCCAGTCGCTGGGCTCGCACGCGCTACCCGCCGTACGGAAGCTGGTCGCCGACGGGGCGATCGGCGAGCTGTGGGGCGTCGGCGCGGCGGGAGCCTGGGCACGGGACAGCGCGTACTTCACCCGGGCCCCGTGGTCGGGCCGCCGCAGGCTCGACGGAGTGGACGTGGTGGACGGCGCGCTGACCAATCCGCTCGCCCACGCGGTGGCCACCTCCCTTGCGCTGGCGGGGAGTTCGCTCGCTCAGGACGTCACCGCCATCGAGACGGAACTCTTCCGGGCGCACGACATCGAGTCCGACGACACGTCCTGCGTACGAGTGTCCACGGCACGCGGCGTCCCCGTCACGGTGGCCGCCACGCTCTGCGCCGGGGAGCCCTGCGCACCGTACGTCGTCGTGCACGGCAGCCTCGGCCGGATCACCTTCTGGTACACGGAGGACCGGGTGCGGGTGGAGCGCGACGCGGACCCCTCGGCGGACACCTACGGGGACACCTCGGCGGACGCCGGCGGGGACACCTCGTACGAGATCTCGTACGGCCGGACCGACCTACTCGAAAACCTGGCGGGCCACTTGTCCCACGGCGAGCCGCTGCTCGTGCCGCCGGAGAGCACGGGTGCGTTCATGCGGGTCGTCGAGGCGATCCGGACGGCGCCCGACCCCGTCGCCCTCCCCCCGTCCGTGTGGCGGACCGGCCCCGGCGAGGCGGCTCCGCGCCGGATCGTCGACGGAGTGGAGGCCCTGGTCGCGGCGAGCGCCGACACTCTCTCCCTGTACTCCGAACTGGGCGCCCCGTGGGCCCGGCCTACCGAAGCGGGCACCTCGTGAACTCCTCGCTCATCCTGCGCAGTTCGGGGCACGCACTCGCCCGCTACCTCCACCGGCCGAGCGTCGCGGCGGGGCTCTCGCCGCGCCCGTACCTCCACCCGGTCTGCACGCTCGCCGGTGTCCGGGTGACGGAGGAACTGCCCGAGGACCACCCGCACCACCTGGGGGTGGGCGTCGCCGTGCCCGACGTGGACGGGATCAGCTTCTGGGGTGGCAGCACGTACGTAGCCGGCCAGGGTCCGCGTTACCTCGACAACCACGGGGTGCAGGAGCACCGGGGCTGGCTGCAACGTGAACCGGACGCCTTCACCGAGGACTTGAGCTGGTGTACGGGAAGCGGGCCCGAGGCGCCGGAGCTGCTGCGCGAGCGCCGTAGCGTCGCAGTCATCGAACTCGACGCCCAAGCCTGGGCGTTGGACTTCTCCTTCGCCCTCACGAACACCCACACCACCGGCCGTACGGTTTCGTTCGGCAGCCCGGCGACCAACGGGCGCCCCGGTGCCGGATACGGCGGCTTCTTCTGGCGGGCCCCGAAGGAGGCGAAGCCACCCGAGGCGTTCACGGCGGCGGGCCGCGGCGAGGAGTCCGCACACGGAGCCCGCGCGGACTGGGTGGCGATCACGGGCGGAGACGGTACCGGCGGGGGCGGGCTCGACTCTGGCTCTGGCTCTGGCTCTGGCCGCTGGACGCTCGCCTTCGCCGGGGCCACGGAGGCGACGCGGCACGACCCGTGGTTCGTACGGACGTCGGAGTATCCGGGAGTCGGCTCGTCCCTGGCCTGGTCGGAACGCCTGCAGGTGGCCGCCGGGGAGACGGTGGCACGGCGGGTGGTGACCGTGGTCGCGGACGGACGCCCCGACCGCGACGCGGTGGCCGCGTACGTGGCGAAGGCACTGGCCCTCACCCTTCCCCTTGCCGGGATGTCCAACTCGCCCTGCCCAGAAGCCCCTTGACGTGCCCCACCAACCCACCCTGTACCTCGCGGGAGACTCGACCGCCTCCTACTCCTGACCCCGGTGGAACGCCGCTCACCCGGCGCCCGGTCGTCTACCGGACGCTGCTGGACCCGGCGGCGCTCGCGCGCCGGCGGGTGCCGGACGGCATGAGCACGGTCACTTCGCGAGGCTCGTGCCGGACGAACAGGTCGTGGAGGTGCTGGAGTTCGAGACCGCGGACCCCGCTCTGCGCGGCACGATGACGATGACCACCACGCTCACCGATAGCCCTCGTTCCACCGGCCCCGTCAGGGACTGTTCAGGTACGTGAGGACGGCCAGGACGCGGCGGTTGCCGCTGTCGTCGTCGGTGATGCCGAGTTTGCCGAACAGCGAGGTGGTGTATTTGCTGATGGCGCTGTCGCTGAGGAAGAGGCGTCGGGCGATGGCCTGGTTGGACAGGCCTTCGGCCATGAGGCCGAGCACGGAGTGTTCGCGTTCGGTGAGCCGGTCGGTGAGCTGGCCGAGGCGTCGGTTCGAGGTGCCGCTGGACAGGAGTTTGGCGATGACGGCGGGGTCCATGGCGGTTCCGCCGCCGGCGACGCGTTCCAGGGCGTCGATGAACTGGTCGGCGTCGAACACGCTCTCCTTGAGGAAGTAGCCGGTGCCGCCCGCGCCGTCGGCCAGGAGTTCGCGGGCGTAGAGCTGCTCGACGTACTGGGAGAGGATCAGGACCGGCAGTCCTGGCAGTTCGGTGCGTGCGGCGAGGGCGGCGCGCAGGCCCTCGTCCGACTGGGTCGGTGGCATGCGGACGTCGATGACGGCCACGTCGGGCCGCCAGGTCAGCAGCGCTTCGAGCGTCTCGGGGCCGGTGGCCGCCGTCGCCACCACCTGGTGTCCGTACGCCTCGATGAGGCGGACCATCCCGTCGCGCAGGAGGTAGAGGTCTTCGGCTACAACGATTCGCATGGGACCACTATCCTCGCGCGGGTCGGGCCGCCTGCCGGGCTGGTGATCTCCAGGGTGCCGTCGAAGACCGCGAGACGGCGGCGCAGGCCGTCGAGTCCGCCGCCGGGGCGTATGTCGGCTCCGCCGCGGCCGTCGTCCTCGACGTCGACCACGAGGTCGCCGGGGCCCGTGTGCTCGCGGGCGAGGGAGATCCGCGCCCGGTTCGCGCGGGCGTGCTTGACCGCGTTGGTCAGCAGTTCGGCGATTCCGAAGTAGAGGGCGGACTCGATCGGCGGGTCCAGGTGCGGCGGTACGTCCTGAGCGCTCACCTCCGTTTCCAGCGCGCTGTCCAGGGCCAACGCGCGTACGGCGTCGACGAGTCCCCGGTCGTTGAGTACCGGCGGGTTGATTCCCTGGACGAGTTCGCGGAGCTCGGAGAGGGAGCCGGCGGCAGCCTTCCTGGCCTCCCGCATCAGGGCCCTGGCCCGCTCGGGGTCGGCTTCCATCAGTTTCTCGGCGGTCGCCAGGGAGAGCCCGAGTCCGACCAGCCGGGCCTGCGCCCCGTCGTGCAGGTCCCGTTCGATCCGGCGGATCTCGGCGGCCTGCACGACCGTGGTGTCCGCGCGCTGGGCCGTCAGCTCGTCCACCCGATCCGCCAGCAGCATCGCGGGCGACGGGCGCAGGAAGCGTACGGCCACCGGTTCGGCGATGCGCCAGGCGTACGGGGCACCGGCCACGGCCACAGCCAGGCCGAGCGCTCCGGCCGCCGACAGGACGGGCGAGGGCAGGGCGGGCCAGGGCAGGGCGAGAGCGAGGACCGTGACGGCGGCCCCGGCCGGCGGCACCGCCGCGACCAGGCCTGCGATGAACGGGGCGATCGCCGCGAAGCGCAGGTCACGCCAGTTGGCCGGATCGCGGAGACGGATCCGCCACCGCTGGTCGAGAAGGGCGTCCCGGCGGGTGCGCTCGTAGGAGAAGCCGTTCCACCAGTGGCCGGTGGACAGGCGCACCACCGGTGCGGCCTGCCGGTACCCGGCGGGCACTGCCGTGCCCGTCCACCTCGCCACCAAGTGGCGGAACATCCGGCAGACCGGCCGCGAGAGCAGGAGCGCGCCCCCGCCCGCCAGCAGGGTCACCGGCAGCCACGTCCACGGGTTGCCCACCCCCCACCGGATCGCCAGCACCACGGCGCCGGCCCACACGGCCGGCACCGCCATGCTGACCCCCACCACGGCACACGCCCGCACAAACCCCGTGCACACGCTCGCCGCCCACGAACCCAGCTGTCCCATTGCTCTTCCTCCGCCTGCCGACGCCTGCCGTCCGGTGCTCCCACTGTGCACCGCACGCAGCCCGCCACCACCCTGACCGGCCGGGGAGTGGGTCTACCCCCACCCACCTGTGGGTCCAGACGGATACCGCGCCGGCCGGGTGCTTCGTAGCGTCGGTGAGCATGGAAACCAACCAGCACACCACGAACGGGCCGGCCCTCCTCAACAGCTCCCGCACCCAGAAGGCCTTCGGCACGGCGAAGAACAGCTTCAAGATCTACGGCGCCCTCAGCACCGCCGCCCTCCTGGGGGTCGTCGCGGTGGCGGGCAGCGGTCATACGGTGAACACGTTCATGTGGGTCCGGGCGGCCCTGCTGCCCGTGGTCGCCGTGCTGCTCCACCGGCTGACCGTCTCCGCCTCCCGGGGGTCTCGGCGGGCCTTCGAGCGCGTGAGCGCCCTCACCGTCATCATGCCGCTCGCGATCATCGGCGTCGATCTGATCCCGGGTGTCTGCCCGCCGTGGTACGCGGTGATGCAGGCCGTCTGCATGCTGCCCGTCGTCGGAGCCGCGTTCCTCATCCGTGGCTCCGCGCTGCGCACCGCCTTCCCCAAGACGCGCTGAGCGCGCGCCTCCCCCTCCTCCCCGCTCAACGCCCCCGCTCAGTACGCGACGGGCCAGCCCGCTTCCCAGCCGAGCCTGTTGATGCCCAGCTTCGGTGTCCCGTCGTCGGCCCCGGGTCGATGGCGTTGTGGTCGCTGACGGAGCCGGTCGCGTACACGAGGCCGTGGTCGGTCCAGCTGCCCGCCTGGCCGGTGCGGGAGGTCGCGAGGCCGATGGCGGAGGTGTGGGAGCCGAAGGAGGAGACCGAGTAGTACATCCAGTACTGGCCGCGCCGGTACGAGATGTCCGGCGCCCAGACGTCCGAGGTCGGCGAGTACCGCTCGGCTCCTTGTAGGGGGGCAGAACCTTGTGAAGCAGCGGTGGCAGGGAAACTCAGGCCAGCCGGATGACGTTCCAGGACAGCGGTTCCAGTACGGCGCTCAGTACGCCGTCCGCGAGCGTGGTGCCGGTGGCGGAGTGCGGGGCGACGCGCTCGGGGTCGGCGAGGGTGTTGCGCGCGTCGGGGTCCTCGTCCGCCAGGGCGCTGTGCTCGACGACCTCGCTCAGCTCCAGCCCGTGCAAGGCGACTTCGAGGGGCAGGGGCTCGGTCTGGCTGCGGTTCACCGCGAAGACCGTCACCGTCCCGTCCTCGCCGCGTACCGCCGTCGCGTGGAGCAGCGGCACCTCTCCGTAACTCTTCGTCTCGTACGTGGGCGAGTCGAGCCGTACGTCGAGGACCTGCCCGCGCCCGTGGCGGGCGGCCTGGGCGAACGGGAAGAAGGTGGTCTGGCGCCAGGCGGGGCCGCCGGGCTCGGTCATGATCGGGGCGATGACGTTGACCAGTTGGGCGAGGCAGGCGACGGTCACGCGGTCGGCGTGCCGGAGGAGGGCGATGAGGAGCGAGCCGAAGACGACGGCGTCGGTGACGGTGTAGCTGTCTTCGAGCAGGCGGGGCGCCTCGGGCCAGTCGAGTGGGGCTGCGGCGGACTCCTCGGCGAAGCGGCGCTGGTACCAGACGTTCCACTCGTCGAAGGAGAGGTTGATCTGCTTCGTCGACTTGAGGCGGGCGCCGATGTGGTCGCAGGTCGCGACGACGGCCTCGATGAAGGTCTCCATGTCGACGGCCGAGGCGAGGAAGGAGTCGCGGTCGCCGTCGATCTCCTCGTAGTAGGCGTGCAGGGAGATGTGGTCGACGAGGTCGTACGTCTCGGTGAGCACGGTCGCTTCCCAGGCGGCGAAGGTCTCCATGGCGCGGCTGGAGCTGCCGCAGGCCACGAGCTCGACGGCCGGGTCGATCTGGCGCATGGCGCGGGCGGTCTCGGCGGCGAGCCGTCCGTACTCCTCGGCGGTCTTGTGGCCGGTCTGCCAGGGGCCGTCCATCTCGTTGCCCAGGCACCACAGGCGGATGCCGAAGGGTTCCTTGTCGCCGTGGGCGATGCGGCGGTCGGAGAGCTCGGTGCCGGCGGGGTGGTTGGCGTACTCCTGGAGTTCGAGCGCTTCGGCGACGCCGCGGGTGCCGAGGTTGACGGCCATCATGGGCTCGGCCTGCGGGCCGACCTTGCGGAGGAAGTCCACGTACTCGCTGAGGCCGAAGCGGTTGGTCTCGGTGGAGCGCCAGGCGAGGTCCAGGCGGCGGGGGCGCTGCTCGGCGGGGCCGACGCTGTCCTCCCACTTGTAGCCGGAGACGAAGTTGCCGCCGGGGTAGCGGATGGTGGTGGCGCCGAGTTCGCGGACGAGGTCGAGGACGTCCTCGCGCAGGCCGGATGCGTCGGCGGTGGGGTGGCCCGGTTCGTAGATGCCGGTGTAGACGCAGCGGCCGAGGTGCTCGACGAAGGAGCCGAAGAGGCGGGGGTTGACGGTGCCGACGGTGAAGGCGGGGTCGAGGGTGAAGCGGGCGGAACGGGACATGGGTGTGCCTTTCACATGAGCTGCTTACCGAGGGGGACTTGCCGAGGGTGAGGGCGGATTTGTTGTCCGCGGACAACGACTCGGGGTCCTTTGGTTGTTGTCCGCGGACAACAACTCGGGCTCTGTTACTGCCCGGCGAGACCGGTGTGGGCGATGCCGCGCACGATCTGGCGCTGGAAGAGGGCGAAGACGACCAGGAGCGGGAGCCCCGCAATGACGACGGAGGCCATCATCTGGGCGTACCGCACGCCGTAGCTGGACTGGACGTTGACCAGGCCGACGGGGAGCGTCATGCCGCCGGGGTCGGTGGTCACGAGGAACGGCCAGAGGAAGTTGTTCCAGGTGGAGATGAAGGTGAAGATCGCGACGGCGGCGAGGATCGGCCGGGACAGCGGCATGACGATGGTCCAGAAGACCCGCCACCGTCCCGCGCCGTCGACGAACGCGGCCTCTTCGAGCTCGCGCGGCACCCCGTCGAAGAACTTCACCAGGATGAACACCATGGCGGGCACGGCCACTTGGGGAAGGATCACACCCCAGTACGTGTCGACGAGCCCGAGCGAGACCATCTCCGCGAAGAGCGGGGCGATCAGCACCTGCGGCGGCACCATGATCCCGGCGAGGACCAGGCCGTACAAGATCCGTTTGCCGCGGAAGTCGGTGCGGGCGAATCCGTACGCCGCCATCGCGCACAGCACGACGGTCAGCAGGGTCGTGACGACCGATATGTAGGCGGAGTTGAACATCCACTGGCCGAGGTCGCCGGACTTCCACACCTGGCGGTACGCGTCGAGGGTGAGCGTGGATCCGATCCACTCCAGCGGTGTCTTCGTCGTCTCGCCCTCGGGTTTGAGGGAAGTAGCGAGCGCCCAGGCGATCGGCACCACCCACACCACGACGAGCACGAGGGCGACGACGAGCATGCCGACGCGGCCGGGGGTCCAGCGGGGGCGCCGGCCGGTGGCGGCCTCCCACGCGGCTGCGCTCATCGGGAGTTCTCCTCGCGGTGGCGCCGGGACAGCCGCAGCTGGACCAGCGAGACGATCAGGATCAGGGCGAAGAAGAGGTACGAGACGGCGGAGGCGTAGCCGATCCGGTAGCCGGTGAACCCGGCGTCGTACACGTACTGGAGGATCGGCCGGGTCGACTCGTCGGGGCCGCCGCCGGTCATGATGTAGATCTGGTCGAAGACCTTCAGCGAGGCCAGCACCTGGAGGACGACGACCACTCCGGTGGTACGGCCGAGCATCGGGAGCGTGATGTGCCGCAGCCGCTGCCTGGGTCCCGCGCCGTCCAACTCCGCTGCTTCGTAGAGGTGTGAGGGGATGGCCTGCAGTGCGGCGAGATAGAGCAGGAAGTTGAAGCCGACCGTCCACCAGAGTGTGGTGAGGACGATGGAGAGCATCGCGTACCGCTCGTCCGTCAGCCACCCGATCCCCGGGTGGAGTCCGACGGCGGCCAGCGCCTGGTCGGCGAACCCGAAGTCCGACGGGAAGATCACCCACAGGAACAGCAGACCCACCACCCCCGACGGCAGCAGGAACGGCGCGAACCAGCTCAGCCGCCACAGCCACTGCACGAATCGCAGATGGTGCGCGAGCAGTGCGAGGACCAGCCCGACCACCACCAGCGGCACCGTCGACAGGACGGTGAACCACACCGTGTTCCACAGCGAGGCCCATACGTCGGGGTCGCCGATGGCCTCCACGTAGTTGTCGAGGCCGACGAACTCCGCGCCCGTACCGGCGATGTTCTCGCTCCGCACGCTCATGCCGAGCCCGGAGACCAGCGGCCAGAGGAGGAAGAGTGCGTACGTGAGGAGGAAGGGCGCGACGAAGACGAGGCCGTGCTCGGTCCAGTGGCGGTGGATGCGCGCGGGCGGGGCGGCGGCGGGCGGAGCGGTCAGCGCGACGGGCGCCTCTTCGGTCATCGTCATGCGGACGCACCTCCGAACGGATTGGGGGTGTCGAGCAGGGTCCGCAGCCGGGACTTGGCCTCGGCAAGCGCGTTGCGGGGCGTCCGGGAGCCGGTCAGCACCCCGGAGAAGACGGCCCCCAGCTCGATCCACAGCGGCGATGCCGACCCGGCGAACCACGCGGGTTCGTCGAGTACCACGTCGTCGATCACCGACCGGTACTCCGACTGCGGCGTCAGCAACAGGTAGTCCGGCTCCTTGAGCACGGGCAGATAGGCAGGCACATGACCGCCCTTCGCCCACTCGACGCTGTTCTTGAGCATCCAGGCGACGAAGGCGTGCGCGGCACGGTTGCTCTCGCCGCCGCGGTCCTCCTGGTGCGGAAGTACGAAGGAGTGGCAGTCGGCCTGCACGGTGGCCCGCCCGAAGAGGTTCGGCACCCGTGTCACGGAGAACGGCAGTCCGGTGGCGAGGAAGGAACTGATCTCCCACTCCCCGTTGAGGAAGAACCCGGTCTTCCCGTTGTTGAACACCCCCACCGAACCGGGGTAGTCGACCCGTCGCACGGCGAGCCCCTCGGCGACGAGCAGGTGCAGGTACTCCAGCGCGGTGAGCGCCTTGGCGTCGTCGAGGGCCAGCGTCTTCCCGTCGGCCGACAGCACGGTCCCGCCGGTCTGCGAGTACAGCGTCGAGAACAGCCGCCAGGGTCCGATGACCCCGGCCCCGAGCGTCTCGGTCACGAGAGCGGGCTGCCCGGTGACCTTCTTGACGGCGCGCAGCGCGTCGACGAACTCCTCTGCGCCTTCGATGGGTCGGAGCTTCCCGTTGTCGCCGAGCAGCCCCGCCTTCTTGCACAACTCGGTGTGGTAGAAGAGCACCATCGGGTGGGTGTCGAACGGCACGGCGTACTGCTTCCCGCCGACCGCGCCGCGCTTCCAGATCCCCTCGGGGAAGTCCTCTTCCCGCACCCCGAACTCCCGCAGCAGCCCGAGGTCGAACGGATCCAGCAGCCGCCCCGGCGCGAACCCGGTCAGCCGCGCCAGATGCAGGGCCGCCACCTCGGGCGCCCGCCCGCCGGCCCCTGCCAGCCCCAGCTTCGTGTAGTACGGCGCACCCCACTGGAGGGTCGCGGCCTCCAGACCGATCTTCGGGTGCGCGGCCCGGAAGGCGTCGAGCATCTTCTGCATGTTGATGCCGTCGCCGCCACCGAAGAGGTGCCAGTAGCGGAGCCGGGTCTTTCCTGCGTCCGCGCCCGCACCCAGGGCCTGCGGAGCGGTGCATCCGGCTATCCCGGCGGCTCCGAGGGTGAGCGTGCCGGCGGCGGCGAGGCCGCCGATGCCGGTGAGCAGGCTTCTGCGGGTGGGCCGTCCCATGCCCCACCACCTCTCATGTTCGATATTTCGAATAGCGCTCGTGACTTCGAACGGGACCGTAGGTTCGAACCCGGGGAGCGTCAATGAGTTGCGCAGAGATTCGCTGAAAAGCCGATCACTGTTCGGAATGCCGGACGATTGGAAGATCCGCCTTACTCCGTGCCACGTCAGGCCGTATGCTTCGCGTGCTTCAACTGCACTTTTTTGTTGCCTGTGTTGGGGGGCACAGTGACGTCACCACACTCCGGCGGTCCTGCCGGGCCGGACCACGGGCCGGCCGTGCGTACCTTCGAGAGAGCCGTCGCCGCGTACGCGCAGGGGGACTTCGCTGCGGCTGTCGGCTACTTACGCCTGCTGGATCAGGGCGTTCCCCTGCCCGAGCACCTCGCCGCCGCGCACGCCGGCCTCCACGCGACGCTCGCCGCTCGGGCGAGGAACTGGGACCGCTGCTGCGACTGGTACATCGGCTCGCTCGCCCCGAGAGACCAGCAAGTGGCCGTTCCCGGAGCGGTGTTGTGCGGCACGGACGGCTGTGGCAGCCCGGACGGGTCGCACTGCGGCCAGTGCGGGCGAGGCGCCTGCCCCGCCCACGGCGTACGCAACAGCCAGCGGGTGCACCGTTGTGTCCCCTGTCTGAACGGAGCGCTGACCAACCTCGCCCACGCCGCCGTGCTCGCCGGGCGCACCGAGGAAGCCGTACGCGTGCTGCGTTCCTGGTCGCGCCGCGGTGACCCGTCGGCGGCGAGCGACCTGCTGAGGAGCCTCGCGCCCGAGGACGATGCCGATGACCCCGGCGGCGTCGAAGGGGTCCAGGGCGTCCAAGGCATCGAAGGCACAGGAAACGTACAGCGGACCGCGCCGCAGTTCCTCTCCCGGCAGCACGCGCTCGCCTTCGCGCTCCGCCAGGCACTGGGGCGGGGCGGGCTCTCGGAGTGGGAGCGCATCGGCCGTCTCACCGCCCGGGACGGCACGGGGCCCGTGTCCGAGCTGTACCGCCAGGCCGCCGCACGCGCGGCCCGCCGGCTCACGGCCGACGGGGAACATCTGCTCGCCCGGGATGCCTGGCTCCGCCTGTGGCGGTCCCGGCCGTTCGACCTCGACGTGGCGCACGGCCTCGGGGTGGCCGCCCTCCGGGTACTGGCCTCCGGGGAGTCCCTCACGGCGGGCGTACGTGCGGCAACCATCCGTCAGGCCACGGCCTGCTGGTCGGCCGTACTGCACTCGCCCGCCCACCGGAAGGCCCTGCGGGAGGCCCTGCGGGAGGCCGGCCGGGAGGAGTTCGACGACGGCGTGTGGACGACCGCCGTCGAGTCCCTTCGTACGCACATCACGCAGTTGCTCCAGGACGAGGACCGTGCGGCGGGTCACTCCCCCGCCCGGTCCCTTGAGCTGAAGTGGCGGGTGGAGTGCGAGGCTGCGAGCCGCTGGACCGGGCTCCCGCCGGCAGTTGCTCCCGCCACGCCCGCGCCGGAGTTCTTCTGCGGGCCGCTGTACCTCGACGAGGTCGCGTCGATCAGTGCGGACTGGGCCCGGCGCATGAGGGAGGTACGGGAGAACATCCCGCTCGCCGGCCCGTTCGCCGCACTGGAAACGCCTTCGCTGGCCGAACTCTTCGCCCCCGAGGCGGCGTTGGCGACCCTCCTGAGGGAGGGAAGGTGGCAGGAAGTGATCAGCGCCGTCGAGGAGGCGGGCGAAGGACGGCCCGCCGCCCAGAAGATCCTTTCCGCCGCCCTCGTCCGCCGGGCCCAGGAGTACGCGAAGGGCAAGCGGTGGACCGAGGCCCTCCGGGACTTCGAGCAGGCGCAGGAGACCGGGCAGGACGTCGCACCGTACGCCGACCTCATCTGCCGTGCGGCCGTGGGAGCCGGAGCGACCGTACGGGGGCAGGTCAAGGTGGCGAACACACAAGCGGGACTGCTGGAGCGCGCACTCCAACTGGCTCCCGGGCACGTGGAGTTGATCCGCAACCTGACCGCGGTCTCCCTCCGTCTTGCCGACCAGGCCGAGAAGTCCGGCCGTCGGGAAGAGGCCGAACGGCGCTATCGGCGCGCCGCCGAGCTGTCCCCGAAGGACCGGCAGGCGGCCGACGGGCTCGCCAGGAACCAGCGGAGGTCCGGGCGGCTCCTCGCCGACATCCTGTACGCGGACTCCCTCCGCAAGGCCCGCGAAGGCTCACGCGCCAAGGCGCTCGCCCTCATGAGGGAGGCCGCCACCTGCATGAAGGGGGTCGCGGACGAACGGTTCTCCGGGGAGTACGCGGCGACCGACGTGGCCCGTGGACTGTGGCGCGCCCTGGTCCCGTACGACGCCTCGGACGAGGACAGCGTCCGTGCGTACGCGGAGACGCTGTGGCTGTCGATCTCCTACCAGCCCATCGAGGAGACCTCCGGGGCCGGGGCCACCGGGACCCCCGGGCTCTCCGACGCCCTGGCGCTACTCGCCGGTCACCTGCTGCGGCGGGACGCGTACGAGGAGGTCGTCGCGCTCGGGGAACGCTGCACGGGCGCGGAGGGAAGTCTGAAGAGTTTCCACGCCGTTCTCGCGGACGCCCACGACCGGCGGGCGGAGCACCGCCGGAAAGCGGGAGACAGGACGGGGGCCTACAAGGACGCGCAGACGGCCCGAAGACTGAGGATTTCTGTACAGGAGAAGCTCTTCGACCTCGACTCTCCCGAAGGCTCGTGATGGCGCAGACGAATCGACCCGACGACAACCGGCCGGGCGAGAACCAACCGGACGAGAACCGGTCAGGCGAGAACCGACCGGACGAAAACCGGTCCCCCGCTTTCGGCCCCACGGCGTACGACGTACTCGGTCTGGAAATCGGGGCCGACGCCAAGGCCGTCAGAGCAGCGCGGCTGAAAGGGATGGCCGATCCGAAGAAGCGCAGCAGCGTCTCCCGGGCGGCGAACTCCCTCGCCCGGCCGAGCGGCAGGCTGGGTGCCGCGCTGCTCACCCCGTTGCTGGGATCGCTCTCGGAGGAGGAGCTGAACTGCCGGGTGTCCGACGCGGCTCGCGAACTCCTGGCCGGCCTGCCCCCGCTACTGCCCGAAGCGGACCGCTTCGGCCCGTTCCCCAGGAGCGATACGTGACCACTGAGCAGAGCGCCGAGCAAACCGCCGAGCAGGCCCTTGAGCAGACCGCCGAGCAGACCGCCGAGCAGTCGTCCAAACAGTCGACCGAACAAGAGCGCCGGATCAAGCAGTTGACCTTCCGCGCCCAGGCGCTCGAAAACCGGAAGGCCGCGACGGAGCGCACCCTCCGGAGCCTCCTGGAAGGGCTCCTGACGGTGGACGACATCCTGACCGACGCGGTGCAGCGTGCCGCCGGGAACGGCACGGAACCCACGCGAGTCGTACCCGCCCTCTTCGAGGAACAGATCGGTGCCGCGCACCGGGTGCTGCGCCAGCAGCTGCTCGCCGCGGGTGTCGAGCCGATGGATCTGGTGGGGAGCAAGGCGGTGCCGAGCATCTCCCGAGTGGTGGCCGAGGAGCCCCGGGCGTCCGTGCCGGCCGACACGGTCCTCGAAGAGCGGGTGACCGGCTTCTACGCGGACCGCGAAGTGCTCCGGGAGGCCGTGGTCGTGGTCGCCGTCCCAGGACCGGACCCGGCCCCCGCTCCCTCTGCAGCGCCTCCCACACTCCCCGTGCCCCCGGCCGCCGCACCGGAACGGCGCCAGCCCCGACGCCTCCCCCGGCACAAACGCCGCTCCCGCCGCCGCACCTGACCCCACCTGGCCGAGCCCGCGCCCGTATACCCGTATCCGCCGGATCCCCCCGCCCCCGCAGAACTGGAGTCACGCACCGTGCACCGAACCCTCGGAATCGACCTCGGCACCACGAACTCCGTGGTCGCCTGGATGAAGGACGGCGCCCCGGAGGTGCTCCCCGTCGCGAACGACCGGTTCAGCATGCCGTCCGCGGTCGGGGTCACCGAGGACGGCGGTCTCCTGGTGGGGCAGGAGGCGCTCCGCTGGCTGGACCGGGACTCCGCCCGGGTCGTCACGTCGGTGAAGCGCTTCATGGGCAGGAAGTTCGGCGAGGCAGCGGTCCAGGAGGCGCTCGGGCGCATGGGCGATGCCGCCGCCCACCTCAGCGAGGGCGGGGACGGCGGGATACTCGTCCGGCTCGGCCCGCACCACTACACCCCCGTCCAGATCTCCGCGATCATCCTCCGGCGCCTCAAGACGGACGTCGAGGCCCGCCTGGGCGTCGTCTTCGACCGCGCGGTCATCACGGCGCCCGCGTACTTCGGCGAGCGCCAGCTCGCGGCCACCCGTGCGGCCGGCGAGCTGGCCGGTCTGCATGTCGTACGGGTCCTGGTCGAGCCGACCTCCGCCGCGCTCGCGCACGGTCTGACCCGCCCCCAGGACGCCGCTCCCGCGACCTTCGTCGTCTACGACCTGGGCGGCGGCACCTTCGACGTGTCCGTACTGAACACCGCACCCGGCTATCTGGACGTCATGGCGCTCGGCGGGGACAACCTGCTGGGCGGCACGGACTTCGACGACCTGCTGGCCGACAGCCTCAAGGAGCGCTGGAAGAACAGCACCCGCCAGGACTCCCCGGCGTACGTCCCCGCCCCCACCGACGACATCAGACTGCGCCGGGCGGCCGAACAGGCCAAGATCCGGCTCTCGGCCGCGGCAGCCACGGACGTCACCGTCTCCCCCCTGGGCATGGACGGCGCGACCCTGGAACAGCAGGTGGACCGGGCGTCCTTCGAGAAGCTGATCGCGGACCACATCACAAAGACCGTCGGACACACCGCCGAGTCGCTCTCGCGCATCGACCACCTGCCGGAGGACGTGTCCCAGGTGCTGCTCGTCGGCGGTTCGAGCTCCATCCCCCTGGTGCGGGAGAAGCTCGCGGAACTGTTCGGGGAGGACCGGCTGCGCACCGACATCGACCCCATGTTCTGCGTGGCTCTGGGCGCGGCGGTGCAGTCGGCCCTCCTGGAGGAGCTCACCTGCCCCGGCTGCCACGTCGTCTCGCCGATCGACGCCGACGCCTGCCACGGCTGCGAGGCGCCTCTGGCCGGTGCGGCAACGGTCGACTGCCCCCGCTGCCACGTGCCCGCACCAGCGGGGAGCCCGGCCTGCCCGGTGTGCACGGAGGACCTCTCCGGGCTGGCCCCGCCGCCGCTGAAGGCGACGGTGGTGGAGTGTGCGCACTGCGCCGAGGAGAACCCGGCCGCGGCAATCCTGTGCAGCCTCTGCGAGCAGCCCCTCCCCGGTTTCGCCGGGCTGAAGTGCCCAGGCTGCGGAATGGTGAACTCCGCGGGGCTCAGCGCCTGTTCCCACTGCGACAGGGAGTTCGCCGTATCAACGCCTCTTGAGGTGACGGCACTTCCCTTCGGTATCCAGCAGAAGGACGGAACCCTCCGGGTCCTGGTCGAGGCCGGGGAGTCCTACCCCACCGACTGGCACGTCAAGGAGTTCCAGCTCACCGGCCACAAGGGCGACATACTGGAGATCCTGCTCCGCGAGGGCGACCTCCAGCCCGCCCACCTCAATGACCTCTGCGCGAGTCATACGTACGAGATCGAGGAGGACATCGCGGGAACCCGGTCGCTCGTCATCCGGGCGAGGCTGAACAGCGACCGCATCATCGACCTGGAATTCCGCATCGACAATGCCGACTGGCACGCGGTCAAACTCAACCGGAATCCGCTGACGAGCAAATTCCGCAGCCGCGTGCTCAATGTGCACCGGGATTACGTCACGTACCTCGCCAACTGGCAGCACGACCTCGAACAGGCCGAAGTCCTGCAACTGGAGGAGACGGAACGGAAACTGCGCGCACTGCTCGCCGGAGGCAGCACCAGCGGCACCCTGGACCACCTGCTCGACGACGCGAGGCGCCGGCGTGAACAGCAGGACTCGGTCCGCTGGGCCTCCGCGCTCTCCGCCCTCTACCCGCGCTACGTACCGCACCTCATGTCCGCAGAGGACCTCGCCACCATGCGGAACACCAACGCGGACATCCGCGCGGCGCGGAAGGAGGGAGACCTCCACGTCGCTCACACGATCGCCGAGGAGGTCATCGCCCTCAAGGACCAACTCGGCGACGACCTCTACCGAACCGTCTCCGCCCTCGCCTCCGCCTCCCAGGGCCGCGTCTCCTCGGCCCTGGGCCGCCGCATCCTCCAGGTCGGCAACCTCCTGAAGGAAGCGGCCGATTCGGGAAACACGGCCGCACGGGACGCAGCGATCTCCCGCATGGTCGACCTGCACAAGGAAGCCGCCAGAGAACTCCAGCAACAGGACGCCCCCGAACGCCAGACGATCCGCCCGGAGGGCATCACCACCTGACGTTTGTTCCCTCTCCACAGAAACGTGCTCACGATGCAGGCCCAGGGCAGGAACTCATCAGCGCGCGGCAGGAGGTCCGGGCCAGGTTCCCTCCTGCGCCGCCGCATGGAGGATGTCACCCAGCCTCAGCTATGCCGACTGCTCCCGGCCGACGGGCAGGGAGGGCTGTGACAGCGTCCGCAGGACCGTTTCCAGCAGTTCGATCGCCCTCTTCCCGCTCGCGGGATCGGCGAGCGTCGCCAGCAGTTGCTCGACGTATCCGCGGATCACGGACGCCTCGTCGGGCTCCGCCCGCGCCGCGTCGCCGCGCATCGCCGTCTCGAGGGTGTGGAAAGCCTCCAGCACCGACGCCGCCTTGGCTGCGGGGTCCCCTGTGGCGAACTGGAGGTCCGCGTACTTGTCGATCCACCAGGCGATGCCGAGGCGTCGGTCGAGGAGGGTGACGCGGAGGATTTCCAGCCGCGCGGATTCCACAGCGGCTGCCAGGCGCAGTTGCTCGGCCGCCTGCTCCCGTTGCCGCACCCGTAGGAGGTCCGCCTCCGCGACGCCGAGACGGACACTGCCGGTGATCACCAGTCGCGGGTCGGTCCGGATCTCCGCGGAGAGCACGCTGTTGACCGCCGCCTCGGCGTCTGCGGGCAGGCCGAGCGGGCAGTCGCGTACGACGGCAGCGGCGCGGTCGCGCAGCAGGCTGCGAGCCACGGCGTCGCCGTGCACGAGGGTGGTGCCAGGTGCCTGATCCTGCACCCAGTGGTAGGTGAAGAGGGCGTCGAAGCAGAGTCCCCGGTCCGCACTTTCGAGCCGGGTGGGGAAGGACCTGCCGGGCCTTCCCCACCCGCGGGACTCGCTTCCGTCCGACTTGCGCCGACGGAACACGGTCAACAACTCCTCACGCCGCCATGCCGGTCGGGCCGTCCGGGCCCGGGGAGCGGCCGTGGATGCTCTCCTGAATCTGCCGCACATACCGCACCCTGAGCCGGGCCCGGAGCTCACCTGCGCCGCCGATCACCTTGTTGAGGTCGTCACCGAGGGCGTGCGGCTCCTCAAGGAACACCGCCGAGACGACCTCCTCCACCGCGTCGAGGGGCAGCAGCCCCTCCGAGGCGGCCTCGCACCAGGCGTCGAGCACCTCGGAGGCCCGGGTCCGCAGCTCCGGGCACCGCCACGCGGCCTGCCATCCCTTCTTCAGCAACTGCCTGACAGCGTCGCCGTGTTCACCGTCGAGGGCCAGGAACATCCGGGCCAGGGAGCTCTCGTCCGTGGCCGCGGGTGCGGCGAGGACGGCCAGGAACGCCGCCCGGCTCGCCTCGTCCCGGCCCTGCACGCCCATCCACTCCACGAGGGTCTTCAGGACGCGGGCGCAGAGGTCGGCGTTGCGCAGCAGCTCGCCGAGCGCGCCGACGGCCGCATCGCGCACGCCCGACTCCTGCGCGGAGTCGAGCACGTACTTCAGCCTGGTCAGGGCGATGCTGGTGTACTCCCGCCCGAGCCTGCCCCGGCACACGGCGGCCACCGCGCGCTGCCGCTGGGGCTTGGTGTGCGCCTTCGCCCAGTTGGTGAGTTCGGCGCGCACCGCCGCTCCGAAGCGGGCGTCGACGGCCAGCTGGTCGAGCAGGTCGACCGCCAGCCCCGTGTGCTTCGTCCTCCCGGAGAGCAGCCACTGACTGGTCAGGTTGAGCACCGCGTCCGGCCCCTCGGCCTCGGCGACGGTCGTCAGGACCTCCGCGAGCCGTACGAGACTGCCCTCAGCGATCCCACCGGGGCGGCTGATCCCGGACAGCCACCCGGTGAGTACGGGGACCAGCTGCGGCCTGTTGCGCCACACATGCCGCAGCAGGGCCCGGTCGATGCCGGGCCGGTCGTGGCTGAGAGAGACGGTCCCGTCGGACGCGAAGTGCACGTCGGCGTCCGAACAGCGCTGGGTGTCGTCCGCTCCCGCGAGCGGGCCGCCCTTCCGCGCGGGCCAGTTGACGCAGGAGTCGCCCAGTAGCGCGTCCGCCGCGTCCAGAACCACACGCGCGGGGCAACCGTCGAAGACGGCCGCCGAGATCTGAAGCGCGCGGTACTCGGGCGCTTCGGGGTCCGCACCGCCGAACCAGTCGGTGAGCTTGTGCTCCCACCCCCGGAACCGGTCCCGCGCCTCCGCGTCGTCGACACCCTTCGCCTGCAGGACGATCTCCGCGAGACGCACTCCTTCCGCGGGGGACTCGTCTCCGCGCAGCAGGTCCGCGAAGACACCGCCGGACGCCTGAAGCCACGCGGTACGGGCAGCGCGCTCGGGGTGTGCCGCGATGCGCCGCTCCGCGACGCTCTTGCTGGAGGGGCGCCCGATGGTCATGACGCTGACCATGGAGTTCCGGCTGTCCGCCGCCGGGTTGTTCCACACCCGCGTGGTGGCGATGATCACCAGCCGGGTGCCGGTGGCGGCTGCACGCGTCGCGTACTGGGTCAACTGCTCGTGGAACCTGCTCCCCAGCGGCTCCCGCACCCCGGAGAGGTTGAGGAGGTAGCCGGTGTCGGGCTCGTCGGGGATGCGCGAGACATCGGGCTGCTCCCAGTCGGGGAACAACTCGAAGATCCTCTGACCCTCATCGAGCACGGTGTCCAGGAAGTCCAGTGCGGCCGTCCGCCGCCCCGACTCCTCGTCGCCGAGGAGCGCCAGGACACCGCCGTCCACCGGTGCCGGCGGCGGCACGGCCGACCTCTCTCCGCCGGGCCTCGTGGGCGGTACGAAGAGCTGCTCGGGCAGGAGCTGCCGACGGCTCACCGGGTGGGGCCGCAGGTGCGCGAGGCCGACCATGTACTGGGTGATGTTGCCGCGCGCGACGTTCATGTTGCGCACGTTGCGCAGCTCGCCCTGTACCTGGAGCAGGGGCGCCGGGCCCGGCTCCTGGGACCTCGGGGTGCCGGTCTTCGGGTCGTTGGGCTCGTTGGACTTCTCGGGGTCGGAGGGAAAGTCCTGGTAGAGCTCGTGGTCGTACGTCACTTGTGGCCTCCGCGGTGGGTGTGGATGCTGCGTCCGGCGAGGTTGAAGTCGCCGCCGCCGGTGTTGATGTCCCTCAGGACGTTGCTCTGGGAGTTGTTCTCCGCCGAGGCGGACCGGACCTCGTCGGCCAGGACCCGTACGGCCTCCGCCGCCTCGTCGGAGCGGGCCGCGACCTCGGCGAGGACATGGGCCACGAGCGGCCCGAACCGGTCGGCGACCCGCTCGCGCAGGTCCGGTCCCGCGGCCGCCACGGCCGACTCGTATGCGTCGAGCCGTACGAGGGTGTCCGCGCCCTCCTCGGGGGCATGCCGCCGGAAGAACCCGGCGACCCGCTCACGTACGTACGTCCAGCCGTCGGTTCCCATGGCGCAGGCGACGGCGGTGCCGGCGGCGAGCGCGATGTCTGCGGGGGTCGTCATGGAGCTGTTCCCATCTGTTCGAAGGCATGGCGGGGCCGATCAGCCCAACACCCGTGTCACTGGGGGCACTTGGTGTCTCGCCTCATCGACCATAGCGCAGCCAAGCTTGGGAAAGCTTGGGTATTTTTGGAATTACGTGGTCTGCGGTAAGCTGCCGACATGTCGGCATCGATCGAAGAACTGGAACGGCGCCTGGCGGAGTTGCGCGCCGAACTGCGCGAAGCGCTGCGCGCCCGCGACACCGCAGCCGCTTCCCGCATACGAAGAGCCCTCCGCGAAACGGAGGCCGCCTGGGAACAGGCCCTGGGGGCCGAGCCCGACGGCGGCCCGGTCGCAGCGGACCTGGGCTCCGCACCCCAAACCCCGCCGCCGGCCCACCTGTTGAGCACTGCACAGCCCGGCGCCCGCTCCTCAGGCGGAGCCATCCCGGTACGCGAGCAGGTCCACCAGTCCCTGACCCTCCTGGGCGCCCCAGGCTCCCCGAAGCTGATCTCGTCCGTGTACGAGGCGTTCTTCACCGAACCCCTCGTCGCCACCAAGCTGGCCTCACTGCGCCGCGACGAGGAACGCTCCTTCTCCGCTCAGGGTTACGCCCGCCCCTACTACATCTGCGCGGCCCTCACCCACGACCGGCTCACGCCCGCCCGCGGCCTGCTCGCGGTCTCCGTATGGCCGCTCGACCGGCGCATCGTCGCACCGCTCAGCCCCCGTGCCGACTTCCTGGCCCACGCCGTCGGCGTCGCCGAACAGATCCGGCGCCTGACCTCCGCCGGACACGCTCCGTCCGGGGCCGCATGGCGGCTGCTGCGCCGCTTCGCCCTCAACATCCCGGGCGCGTACGACGACGAAAAACTGGACCCCGAACGGATCGTCACCGCGGCACACGCCGAAGCCGAGGTCCACCGCGAGGCCGACAACAGCCAGCGGCGCGCTGCCGCTTCTCGCGCACTGGACCAACTGAGCGACGCACAGCAGCTGTTCGGCGTCCCCCCGATGCGCAACGTCCTGGGCAACGCCGCCGACGGCACCCGCTGAGCGCCTGCCCCGGCCCGCTCCAGCACCCTCTCCCAGCACCTTCCCGAAGAAGAGACGATGCCTCCGCAACCACCCGACCCCGGCGACTGCCCGCTCTCCCGGCTCCGCGGCCCAGAGCCCGCCCAGCCGTACACCGCCCGCAAGATCACCGCGCTGACCGCCAACCCGGCCTGCTCCCGCCGCGCCGTCCTGGACGCCTCCGGAGTGGACAAGGCGGCCCTCGCCACCCGCCTGGGCCACGAGGCGCGGTTCGGCCGGTCCCCACTCGCACTCACCCGTGAGCGCGCTTTCAAGAGCCTCGTGAAGTGGGGCGCGTACGCCGAGTTGATCCGTCTGCTCCGCCAGCAGCTGTCGGTACCCGTCGAAGAAGCGGGCGTGGTCGACATCCACGACGCGGTCGGCCTTGAGGACGAGCCCGACGACCCGGACGACACCGCGTACCGGAAGAAGGCCGATGCCACCCTCCCGAGACGGGCGAATGCCACCCGCCGCCTCATCGAGCAGGTGGCGTCCGACTCCGAGCAACGGCTGATCCTCGACCACCCCGTCCTCTGCCTGGAGGTCGCGGGACAGATCGCCTACCTGGAGCCGGACGCGCTGACGCACCGCATCGGCGGAAAGTTCTACCTCACCACGATCAGGTCGTTCGCCGCCATCGACGGCCAGGCGAACCCGACTTCCGTGTCCCAGGCCGCGAAGCAGACCGCCGTCTACATCCTGGCACTGCGCCGCACCTTCGAGGCCGCCGGGCTCGATCCACAGCAGGTCGCCGACAGGTTCCTGCTGATCTGCCCGAAGGACTTCTCCAACCGGCCGTACGGACGGCTGGTCGACGTACAGCAGGAACTCGACGCCTTGGAGTTCCAGCTCAACCGACTGCGCCGCGCCGAGGACATAGCCGCGCTGCTGCCACCCGACGCGACCCTGGACGCGAACCGCTCCCTCGGTGAACTCCAGTCGTCGCTGGCCGACTTGGACGCTTCGTACACGCCTGACTGCCTGTCCTTCTGCGAGATGGCCCGGTACTGCCGCGACGAGGCCGGGGGATGCGCCTCCCCCGCCCGGCTCGGCAGCGCGATACGCAACGCGCTTCCCGGCATCGACTCCACCCGGATCGCTCTCGCTCACCTCGACGGCACCGGGCCGGCCTCCGCGGACGAGACCGAAGCCATCGAACTGCTGCGCACCGCCGACCGGTTGCGCCGCCTCCGGGGAGGAAACATCGCATGAGCATGCTCTCCGCAGTGGCCACACTGCACGCCACCCGCTCCGGCCACGCCGAACGGCTGACGACCGTACGCCACGACCACGTGGACGACCTGCCCTTCGTGCTCGTGCCGCTGAGGCTCTCGGGTGAGGCATGCGCCCCGCTCGCCGCACTGGTCGGCACGGATCGCCACCAGCCCGTTCTTCTGACGACTCGTCAACCTCGAATGCACAGCGAGCGATTCCGCTTTGCCGAACGCCTCGCCGATCTTCTCCTGCCCCACATCGAGGGTTGCCGAAGGGGATCGGAGCCGTACTTCGTGGGCCGCGGAAAGGACAAGGAGGAACGGACCCGCGCACTGCGCGCGCCACAGCTCCTCGTACCCAACGACGAGGGCATTCACCACCTCCGTCTGCTCGGCCGCCTCACACGGCTTCGCGCGGTAGAAGGCCCGCACGCCGTCCACCCCTCCGTGCCCCTGCTCGGGAAGTGGCTCACCTGGGCCACCGACCGTACGGAGTTCCCCGGTTCCAGCACCCTGCTCGCCATGACCAGGCTGCTCGCGGCCCACTGGGCCACCGGTCAGAGCTCGTCCGAGGATTCCCACCTGCCCTCGCTGCTGGCCTGGATCGACCCACCGGCCGGGCAGAAGGGGGCCGATGCCGCACGCGAGGCCGAGGACCCCGGCCGCTGGCCGCCCGCCGGGCCCGCCACGGACCCGCAGTTCGACCACATCCTCCTTGATCTGATGACCCGTTACGACAAGGCGTCGAACGAACGCACCCGCGAAGCCGTCGGCCGACAGCTCGACGACGAACTCCGCAACCAGTTGCTGCCCACTTGGCAGTTGATGTGGCGCGGCATCGACCTGCTGCGAGGCCTGCCCGCCGGAAACCACGTCGCCGAACGGTGGACGTACGACCGTCGTCTCTTCTCCGACTACGCCGCATACCTCGACGAGGACGGCCATCCGCAGGCCCGCCGCGACCACGCGGTGGGTGCCGCCCGCCGGCTGGCCCGGATGGAGGACGCGAAGGCCAAGTACGGGGCTCAGTGCGCCTACGACGACCCACTGATCATGGCGGAGTACGAGCTGGCCGGAGAAGCCTTCACCGGAACGGTGGTGGCCCGCGACGAGCACCACACCGTCCCCGGTGCCCGCGCACCGAAGTGGCGGCCGACGATCACCCTGCGTACCGAAGTATTCCCGCGCGTACCGGTGGGGAAGACCGTCAAGTGCCCCCGCCGCCCGGGCCAGTCCGCCGAGATCATGGAAGTCCGCGCACACGGAGGCGGCTTCGAATGCGACCTCCAACTCGCCGGCGGCTTCGAGAACAAACGCAAACCACCGGCCCCGCCCGGCACGTTTCCGGACATCGGCGAGCAGCTCACCTACACCACACACGACCCGTCGACCATGCCCTCGTCGCTGCCCGACGAGGAGGACACGCCCTGGACGCACGGAGGGCCACCGCCTTCGTACGAACCGACCCACGAAGACGCCGAGGAGCCCTGGGAATGAGCATCGCACCGGAGCCGGCCGACCCTGGCGCCCGCGCCGACCGGACAGTGTCCGCCATCCTCTCGTGCCTCGACACGACCACCGGCAGAGGCGTGGTCGTGGACTCCCCGCCCGGCGCCGGAAAGTCCACCCTCGTCGTGAAGGCGACCGGCCACCTCGTCTCAACCGGGCGCCACGTCATGATCACGGCCCAGACCAACGAGCAGGTCGACGACCTGGTGGACCGTCTCGCCTCCGACCACCCCAGCCTGGCGATCGGCCGGTTGCACGCCAGTGACTTCGCCCTGCCGCCCCGCGTCGCGGGCCACCCCACCGTCACCGGCAGCTCCCAGATCGGCGACCTCCGACAGCTTCCCGTCGTCGTCTCCACCGCCAAGAAGTGGTCGTACGTAAAACCCGAGAAGTGTGAGCCCTGGCAGTGGGCGATCGTGGACGAGGCGTACCAGATGCGCTCGGACGCGCTCCTCGCCACGGCGCCGTTGTTCTCCCTCTCCGACTCCAAGGTCCTCTTCGTCGGGGACCCCGGACAGCTCGACCCCTTCGCCACGGCGGAAACGGAGCGCTGGCACGGTCTCACCTGGGACCCGCTGCGCAACGCCGTGGACGTCACCCTCGCCCACAACCCGGACCTGGCGCGCCACGAACTCCCGGTCTCCTGGCGGCTCCCGGAGACCGCCGCCCCTCTGGTGCAGAAGGCCTTCTACCCTTTCTACTCCTTCACTTCCGGCACCAGGACCGCCGACCGCGTACTCGCCCTCCCGCCCTTCGGCCGGACCTCCGCGCCCGTCGACGAGGTCCTCGCCAGGGCCGCGGACTCAGGCTGGGGCTACCTCGAACTCCCCGCCCGCCACACCCACGACAACGACCCCGCCGTCGCCGAAGCCCTCGCGGAGACGGCCGCCCGCCTCCTCGCCCGCGGAGCCACCGCCAACGGCGGGCCCCTCACCCAGGCCCGAATCGCCATCGGCACCGCCCGCACAATCCAGGCCGCAGCGGTCCGCACCCGGCTCGCCGACCGGGCTCTCACCGACATCACGGTCGACACCGCCAACCGTCTCCAGGGCCGCGAGTTCGACGTCACGCTCGTCTGGCACCCTCTCTCCGGCCGTCAGGACGCGAGCGACTTCCACCTGGAGACCGGCCGCCTGTGCGTCCTGCTCTCCCGCCACCGCCACGCCTGCATCGTGGTCGGCCGCGCGGGCATCCGCGACCTCCTCGACCGCCACCCCACCAGCCGCCCGATCCACCTCGACGTACCGCCGAAGTTCCCGGACGGCTGGCGCGCGCATCAGACGGTGATGGCACACCTGGAGCAGCCGGAACACCGGGTCCGGACGATGTGACCGTTGTCCCTTCCCATTCCTCCGCTGCCGGAAGTCCCTTCGCTGATTTCAGACGCCTGCGAACACCGATACCGTCTCCGCACCCACCAGTTCACGGAGCTTCGCCCGGGTCTCGGCATCCGTCGAGTAGACGATCGTGCCGATCATTCCCCGGGTCAGCAGCACCTTGTACGTGTTGCGGATCAGCCGGTCCACGTCGGCGTCGGGGGTCGACTTGTTGAACACCGGGTCCTTGGACTGCGTACGGTCGGTGACCCAGTGGTCTCCCCGCCAGACGAAGTCGGGGCCGAGGATGACGCCCGACCAGTCGTACTCGAAGCCCTGTGCGGTGTACACGCAGCCGACCTGCCCGAAGCCGGCCGGGTCGGTGGCCCACAGGGACGACGGGGGCGCGCCGGAGACGGCTCGATCGCCTCGGAGGTTCCACGGGCGGGACCATTGGCCGATCACCACATCGGCGGCCAAGGGTTCGCCGGCCTTGGGCTCCGGTGACCACGGCCAGCAGTACCCGGCCGACATCCGTGCGCCGTATCCCTGGGCACGGCGGTCCTCGAGGAACGACTCCATCTCCGCGGGGCTGTCGGCGATCAGGAGCTGCATCCTGTTGTCGGGCTCCCAGGTCACCGGTCCGCCGTCTTCCAGCCCGAGCAGACGGACCACCCAGCGCAGGTAGGCGTCGCTGCCGCCGCACCGGAACTGGCTCTCCAGCGGTACGACCCGGCAGGTGAAACCCTTGCGCGCGGCAGCTGCCCGGATCTCGTCGACCGTACCCATCTCTCCGGGACGTACCACCTGGTGTTCGTCGAGGAGGAAGACGGGGACGCGGGCGACATCGATGAGTTCGTCGATCTGGGGTGTTCCGGTGCGGTGCTCCGCGCGGGTGTAGCGATTGGCGGAGGTCTCGCGGATTCGGTGGGCCTCGTCGCAGATGATGACGTCGAGGCTGTTCTTCTCAGTGGTCATGAAGCTGTTGAAGTACTTGAAGAGTTCCTGCACTTCGCGCTTGCGAGCGCCCGCGACCTTGCGCATCGTCGTGGTGAACGACTTCGAGCCGGTGGCGTGCAGAGCCGGAATTCCCTGCCGGTAGAGCTCACCGAGGAGGGACAGAGCGATGACGCTCTTGCCGGTGCCCGGTCCGCCGGTGACGACCAGTACCTCCTTGTGGTCCGAGCGCTTCGCCTGCCGCACCGCGTTGAGGACCATGCGGTACGCCACCTGCTGCTCGTCCAGGAGCACGAACTGTTCACGGTTACGGACTTCTTCGGCGGCGACAGCCATCAGCTGCTTGGAGGGAACAGTCTTACCGGAGAGGAGGTCGTCGGCGGTGGATGCTCCCAAGTGCTCGGGGCTGAGCTTGGCCCGAAGGTACTCCAGGAATTCGCCGCGGCGCTCGGCGGTGAAGAGCTGTCCATGGTCGTCGGTCTCGATCACCCGCAGACCGGCGACACCGAACTCCGTGGCGTTGTGAAGGTACGCCACACCACTGACGCGCCCTGGATGGTCGGACACCGCCCCGTTGAAGTTGATCAGGTACTCGCAGTAACGACGCACCTGCTCAATGGGGTTGAGGACCGGGTGCGTGTAGGCATCGATCTGGCAGAGTGAAGGATCGTCCTCGGTCGGAGCCGCCTCACTCCACTGCTTCAGCTCGACGATCACGTACGACGGCTCTCCGGTACGTGGATGCACGCCTGCCAGGACCGCGTCGGCCCGCTTGCTGTTCAGCGGGAGCGCGTACTCCAGCAAGATCTCCACCTTGCCGAGGCCCGCGTCGCTGAGCGCGGCAGCCAGGGCGGGAATGCTGCGTTCCCAGGAACGCGCCTCGGAAGGGTTGGGCCGATGACCGTGCATATGGGCGAACTGCTCGGCGAGGTGCAGGAAGAGAGAACCGTCCAGTGCCGAGACGGCGACCGTCTCGGCAGACGCGCGGAACAACAAGGAATGCCCCCAGGCAGCACGAAGTGACTCGTGCGGGTGGGGGCATGTCCTTCGTGACTCCACCGGAGTGGAGCGGAAGCCCGTCGGGCCGCAATAACGATGTGGTCAAGGGTACCTGCGGGTTGCGTGAAGGGGAGGCACAGCGAAGGTGGGGCTGGGACTAATGCTTCGAGTCGGTGGTCACGGTGCCTCACATTCCGTAGGGGGAAGAGCAGGAACGGGGAGCGGGAGCGGGATCAGCGTTACCGGAAGCCCGCTCGGACCCGGCGTCGGCCGGGGGCAAGCGAGCCCCGCTCACTCCCCGCGCCCCGCACCGCCCCACCCCGCTCACGCCCCGCCCGGCCCCGCACCGCCCCCGGGCCCCTCACCCCTTGCTCCGCTCCCTCCACTCCGCCTGCGCCGCGTTCAGCTGCTTCGCGAGGGTGTCCAGGAAGTCCTTTGTCGGCAGCGAACCCAGCAACACCTTCTGGAAGTTGGGCTCGCTGTCCGCCTTGCTGATCTTGTTCCAGTCGGGCAGGTAGTACGGGAGCTGGACCAGCTTGGTCGAGCCGTCGGTGAGGGTCTTCGCGCCGAGGCGGGTCGGTTCGGAGGCGTTGACCCAGGGGTCCTTGGCCGCCTCGATGTGCGCGGGCATCGCGCCGGCCGACTCGTTCCACTTGCTGTTGGACTCGTGGGAGGCGGCGAATTCGATGAACTTCCAGGCGGCTGCTTTATTCTTGCTGCCCTTGAAGAGGCCCAGTCCGTCGACCGGGTTGGAGACCTGGACCCGTACCCCGTTGTCACCGATCGGCCCCGGGATGCCCGCGAACTTCTCCTCGCCGAGCGCCTTCACGTGGTCGGTGTACGAGCCGAGGTTGTGGCTCAGCATGCCGATCGTGCCGGTGTCCCACTGCGCGACCATCTTCTTGAAGTCGTTGTTGACGTCGGCCGCAGGCGTGGTCTTTTTGTAGAGGGCGACGTACTTTTCGAGGGCCGCGACGTTCTTCGGGTCGTTGACCGTGGTCTTGTCACCGTTCCAGAAGTCGGTGATACCGGACTGGCCGTACGCGGCGTCCAGTGCCTGCGCGATGGAGCCCGCGCCGCCCCGGATCGTATAGCCGAACTTGTTGTTCTTGGCGTCGGTCAGCTTCTCCGCCGCCTTGTAGAACGCCGCCCACGTGGTGGGGGCCTTCAGCCCGGCCGCCCTGAAGAGGTCCGTGCGGTAGTAGAGCGTGCCGTTGCTCGCGGAGGTCGGGACGGAGTACATCTGGTCGCCGCGTCCGCCGGCCGTCTTGACCGAGTCGACCATGACGGGGACGAGCTTGCCGTTCAGGGCGGGGGAGCTCTTGATGCGGTCGCCGACCGGGTCCAGGGCCTCCTGGGCGACGATGTTGGCGAGGTAGGCCGCGCCCACACCGCCCACGTCCGGGAGGCCGCCTCCCGCGATGGCCGTGTCGTACTTCGACTGCACGTCCTCGCTCGGCACCGGGACGTACTTCACCTTGATGTCCGGGTTCTTCGCCTCGAAGGCCTTGATGATCTCCTGCCAGACGGCGGTGCGGACGCCTCCGTTGTTGTCCCAGAAGGTGATCTCGCCCTTGCCCGATCCTTCGGTGCCGCTGCCGGTGGTTCCGCCGTCGCCACAGGCGGTGGCCGTCAGGGCCAGTAGGGCGACCAGAGCGGCCAGAGATGCGGTTGGCGCCGAACGTTCTTTGTTTCTGCGTGTGTTGTGGTGGTTCGTCATGGTGGATGCGCTCGATTCATTGAGGCTGATGTTGTGTGAGATGCGGAGGAGGAGCGGGAGGGGGAGGGGTCAGGCGGGCTTGATCGCCGGCGGGAGGCTGCTCTCGCGGATCAGCGTCTGGCCGATCGCCTTCAGTTCGCCGCCCGGGTGCCAGGAGGCCGTGAGGGAGCCGTTGTTGGTGGCGGAGCCCCGGCTGAGCGCCCTGATGAGCGAGCGGTCGATATGAGCGGTGTCGGACCGCTGGGTCGCAGCGGGGGCGGTTGCCTGCGCGGCCTCTGCCTCCGTGGCGCCCGGCCCGCCCACGAGGAGGGCGAGTGCGGCGGTGCAGGCCGTCGCGGCGGCCAGGAGTCCGGCAGCAAGCGCTTGCCGGTGGGGTGGGTCATTGCGGCTCCCCACGTGTTTGGAGGGAAGGTGAGGTCGTTCAGTCGGTACGTGCGTGTGTACGGAAGTCCGTGAACGTGGCGGTCCCCGGCTCCCACGTGCCGTCCGGCGCCACCGCGAAGAGGCCGAGCAGCGCCCCGACCCACCGCCAGGGCTGGGCGGCGAAGACCGGTCCCGCGGCCCGCCACCCCTCCCCCGTATCGGCGGAGAAGCGACAGCGGGCGCCCGCCGAGACCTCGATACGCAGCCGAGCCTGCCCGGAGGGCGCGCGGCGCGGGTGCGCCGCGTCGCGTTCGTGTTCCGCGACGGTCTCCGCGAAGCGGTGTACGAGGCGGACCCCGCCGTCCGCCTCCCGCTCCAGGCCGATCCAGGAGAAGGCGTCCCCGAGCACGGCGAACCCGGCTCGGGCGCCGGGCGCAACCGATTCCAGGGCGAGGCTCACCTCGGCGGTGAACGTCTCTCCGGACAGCCGTTGGGTGAGCACGTGCGGGAGAAGGCGCAGGTCGTGGGCGTCGGGCGTGGGTACGCAGGTCAGGCGCAGGCCGTCGCCTTCGTGGGTGTGCGTCCACGCCGGCCCCTGGTTCGCGGTCCAGGACCACTGCGGTCCGTACCGCCCGCCGGGGAAGGTGTCGTCGGTGGCCGGGCGCGTGCGGGGCTGCGGCGGGGCGGCCGGCTTGCGGTGCACTCGTACAGGCTCACCCGCGGCACCGAGAGTCGGCCAGCCGTCGCCATCCGTGTACCCCGCACCCCACCTCATCGGCTGCAGATGGACCAACCGCCCGTACGCGCCCCGCGCCTGGAAGTGCAGGAACCAGTCCTCGCCCGCCGGGGTCCGCACCCAGCCGCCCTGGTGGGGGCCGTTGATGTCGGTGGCACCCTGCGCGAGGACGATCCGCTCCTCGTACGGGCCGAAGAAGTCGCGCGAGCGGAACGCGCCCTGCCAGCCGGTCTCCACTCCCCCGGCCGGGGCGAAGATCCAGAACCAGCCGTCGTGCCGGTAGAGCTTCGGCCCCTCCAGGGTGAACCAGCCCGGTATCCGGTCCCCGTCGACGATGACCGTGCCCTCGTCGAGGAGGCTGCGGCCGTCCGGGCTCATGCGGTGGCCGGTGAGCCGGTTCTTCACCCCGGAGCGGGACTTGGCCCAGGCGTGCACGAGGTACGCCTCGCCGCTCCCCTCGTCCCAGAGGGGGCAGGCGTCGATCAGGCCCTTGCCCGGCTTGAGGAGGTGCGGGGTGGTCCAAGGGCCGTGAATGGAGGGGGAGTTGATCTGCCGGATGCCGTGGTCGGGGTCGCCCCAGAAGATCCAGAAGCGGCCGCCCGCATGGCGCAGCGAGGGCGCCCAGACGCCGCGGTCGTGGCGGGGTGCGGTGAAGTCGTCGGCCGGTTCGAGCCGGTTCAGGGCATGTCCGAGGAGGGTCCAGTTGACCAGGTCGCGGGAGTGCAGCAGGGGCAGCCCGGGGGCACGGCCGAAGCTGGAGGCGGTGAGGTAGAAGTCGTCGCCGACGGCGATCACGTCGGGGTCGGAGTAGTCGGCGTGCAGGATCGGGTTGCGGTAGGTCCCGTCGCCCAGGTCGCCGTGGCGTACCGACTGGTCTCCGTACCGTACGAGTCGTGCTAGGTGCTCGGACGGCGGTCGCAGGAAATCCGGTCGCAGAGGATCCGGTCGCAGAGGACCCGGTCGCACGGGATCCGCGCTCATCGGGTCGGACCGCAGTCGGTGCAGGTCAGGGCCCGGCCGCGGTCGTCGGTATGGGCGTCGACGGTGAAGACGTGGGCGGCATCGGCGGCGGACCCGCCGGTGGTGCCCGCGCCTTCGCTCGCCCAGCCGTCGCGTGCGCCGAGCACTGACTGCGGACCGGACTTCGGACCCGACTGCGGACCGTGCGCCGGAGCATCGTCGGCCCGTGCCGCGTCCGGCAGCGCGAGCGTCGCGGCCAGGGCCGTCGCGTACATCGCGTACGTGGTGCGACGTCTGCGGGGTGTCGCTGTCATGCCTCGTACTCCTCGGGGCTTCGTGGATGGCCGTACGTACGGATGAGTCGCACGCGCAGGGAAGGGCATCGGCGTCGGCATCGGCGTCAGCCCTTGACCGCGCCCGCGCTGAACCCCGTGATCAGCCACTTCTGGATGAACGCGAAGACGATGACCACCGGGACGGCGGCGACCACACCTCCCGCCGCCAGCGCCCCCAGGTCCACGCTGTCCGCGCCCATCAGGGTGTTGAGGCCGACCGGGATCGTCTGCTTGTCCTGTTCGCTGAGGAACATCAGGGCGAAGAGGAAGTGGTTCCAGCTGTGTACGAAGGCGAAGGAGCCGACCGCGATCAGGCCGGGCCGCAGCAGCGGCAGCACCACCGCGCAGAACGCGCGGAAGCGGGAGCAGCCGTCGACCCAGGCGGCCTCCTCCAGCGTGACCGGCACGTTCTTGATGAAACCGCTGATCAGGATGATGGAGAGGGGGAGTTGGAAGACCGTTTCGGCGATGATGACGCTGCCGAGCGAGTTGATCAGCTGGAGGTTGCGGAAGATCTCGAAGAGGGGGACGAGCATCAGGGCGCCCGGGATGAACTGAGAGCACAGCAGCGCCAGCATGAAGACGCCCTTGATACGGAAGTTGAACCGGGCCAGCGCGTAGCCGCCGGCGAGGGCGACGGCCGTGGTGGCGACCAGGGTGCACAGCCCGACGATCATGCTGTTCTGGAAGAACATCCCGAAGCTGCGCTCGGTCCACACCTTCTCGAAGTGCTCGAAGGTGATCGGCCACGGGACGAGCGACGTCGAGCCGGGCGGCCGGACCGCGAAGAGCAGCATCCAGTAGAAGGGGACGAGGGTGAAGAGGAGGTACAGGCCGAGCGGCAGATAGATCTGCCAGCGCGGTACGTCGTCGAAGGCGCGCTCGCGTCTGGGTGTGCGCGGAGCGCTGGGCGGTAGGGGGCTGTCCCGCACGGGGGTACGGGGTTCTGCGAGTGCGGCACTCATGTGCGGTCGCCTCCGAACTTACTCAGGCGCAGATAGACGATCGAGCAGAAGAGGAGGATCACGAACGCGACGGTGGTCAGCGCGGACGCGTAGCCGAAGTCGTGGCCCTCGATTCCGGTGTTGGCGATCATCAGCGGGAGTGTGGTGGTCGTACCTGCCGGGCCGCCGCCGGTGAGCGTGTAGAGGAGGTCGACGTTGTTGAACTCCCAGACCGCGCGCAGCAGCGTGGACAGGATGATCGCGTCCTTGAGGTGCGGCAGCGTGATGTGCACGAATTGGCGCATCCGCCCGGCGCCGTCGACCGATGCCGCCTCGTACAGGTCCTTCGGGATGGACTGGAGGTCGGCGAGGATGAGGATCGCGAAGAAGGGGACGCCACGCCAGAGTTCGGCGAGGACGGCCGCCCAGAAGACGGTGCCCGTGTCCGAGAGCACGGAGGTGCCGTACGAGCCGATGCCGAGGTCCGCGAGGTAGCGGCTCATGCCGGTGGACGGGTTGTAGAGCAGCATCCAGATCGTGGTGGTCAGGACACCGGAGACGGCCCACGGCGAGAAGACGAGGGCGCGGGCGACGGCGCGGCCGACGAAGGTCTGGTTGACGAGGAGCGCGAGAACGAGGCCGAGCGCGAGCTGCAGGCTGACCTGGACAATGACCCACTTCGCGCTGAAGCCGAGGGTCGGCCAGAAGAGCGGGTCGTCGGTGAAGAGGCGGGTGAAGTTGTCGAGGCCCGCGAAGCCGTTCTTCCACGGCTTGGTGACGTTGTAGTTCTGCAGGCTGTAGTAGAAGACGCTGAGCACCGGGTACGCGATGAAGCCCAGCATCAGCAGCCCGGCGGGGGCGATCAGCAGGTACGGCAGGCGGCGCGGGGTGGAGCCGGTGCGGCGGCGCGGACGGCGGCCGGTGGGCGGCGGGGCCGTCGGCGGCGGCTTGGCCACGGCGGTGGCATGGGCCATGACGGGTCTCCGATCGGGAGGCATACGGGGAGTCGGCGTACGGGCAGGCATAGGGGCAGGCACAGGGGCAGGCGTACGGGCAGATGTGCGGGCAGGTGTACGGGCAGGGGAGATCGCGAACATTGTTCGAAGTACCGGACACGTGGGTCCGGGGAAGAATGGCGGAGCAGAGCGGGCCGGATCAGCCCGCGTACGGCTCCGGTACGTCACCCGGGGCGGCCAGGAACACGAAGTCGCAGCCCGAGTCGGCCTGGGTGATCTGGTCCTGGTAGAGCGCACCGTAACCGCGCCCGTACCGCTGCGGCGGGGTCGTCCACCCTGCCCGCCGTCTCGCCAACTCCTCATCCGATACGTCAAGTTGGAGCGTGCGCGCCTCGACGTCCAAGGTGATCGGGTCACCCGTACGCACCAGGGCGAGCGGGCCGCCCACGTACGACTCGGGTGCGATGTGCAGCACGCACGTGCCGTAGCTCGTGCCGCTCATCCGGGCGTCCGAGATCCGCACCATGTCCTGCACCCCCTCCTTCAGGAGGTACGCGGGGATCGGCAGCATCCCGTACTCCGGCATGCCGGGACCGCCTTTGGGGCCGGCATTGCGCAGCACCAGTACGTGGTCGGCCGTGATACCCAACTCCGGGTCGTCGATGGTGCGTTGCAGAGTGCGGTAGTCGTCGAAGACGACGGCGGGGCCGGTGTGCCTGAGCAGGTGGGGCTCGGCGGCGATGTGCTTGATGACCGCGCCGTCGGGGCAGAGGTTGCCGCGCAGTACGGCCACTCCGCCCTCGGTGGCGAGGGGGTTCGTACGCGGGCGGATCACGTCGTCGTTGTGGCAGCGTGCGCCGTCGAGCTGGGCGCGCAGGGTGGGGTGGGCGACGGTCGGCCGGTCGAGGTGGAGCACGTCGGTGAACCGGGACAGGAAGGCGGGGAGGCCGCCCGCGAAGTGGAAGTCCTCCATGAGGTACCGGCCGCCGGGGCGGAGGTTCGCGAGCACCGGCACCGTACGGGCGATCCGGTCGAAGTCATCGAGGCTGAGGGGGACTTGGGAGCGGCCGGCCATCGCGATGAGGTGGATGACGGCGTTGGTGGAGCCGCCGAGCGCCAGCACCGCGGCGACCGCGTCCTCGTACGCCTCCCTCGTCAGGATCGACGAGAGCCGCAGGTCCTGGTGCACGAGGTCGACGATCCGCAGTCCTGCGGCGGCGGCCATCCGGTCGTGTCCCGAGTCGACGGCGGGGATCGAGGAGGCACCGGGCATCGTGACGCCGAGGGTCTCGGCGGCGGCGGTGAGAGTGGAGGCCGTTCCCATGGTCATGCAGTGGCCGGGCGAGCGCGCCAACCCGCTTTCCAGTTCGGCGAGTTCGCAGTCGCCGATGGCGCCGGCCCGCTTCTCGTCCCAGTACTTCCACATGTCGGTGCCGGAGCCGAGGACCTCGTTGCGCCAGTGTCCGGGCAGCATCGGGCCTGCCGGTACGAACACGGTGGGCAGGTCGACGGAGGCCGCGCCCATCAGCAGCGCGGGCGTCGACTTGTCGCAGCCGCCGAGCAGGACCGCCCCGTCGACGGGGTACGAGCGCAGCAGCTCCTCCGTCTCCATGGCGAGGAGGTTGCGGTAGAGCATGGGGGTCGGCTTCTGGAAGGTCTCGGAGAGGGTGGAGACCGGGAATTCGAGCGGGAAGCCGCCCGCCTGCCACACGCCGCGCTTGACCGCCTGGGCGCGTTCACGCAGGTGGGAGTGGCAGGGGTTGATGTCCGACCAGGTGTTGAGGACGGCGATCACCGGCTTGCCGAGGTGCTCCTCGGGGAGGTAGCCGAGCTGGCGGGTGCGGGCGCGGTGGCTGAACGAGCGCAGGCCGTCGGTGCCGTACCACTGG
The DNA here is from genome assembly GCF_040651475.1 of Streptomyces sp. NPDC048442. Classification (NCBI taxonomy): domain Bacteria; kingdom Bacillati; phylum Actinomycetota; class Actinomycetes; order Kitasatosporales; family Streptomycetaceae; genus Streptomyces; species Streptomyces sp. NPDC048442. The sequence continues at coordinate 41,681 of NZ_JBEZKB010000026.1, read as the reverse complement.
TGGCTGCGGAGGTCCTCGGGGGCGCGGAGCGGCCCGGCCGAACTCCCCTGCCCAGCAGGCTCGTTCATATCTCCCACCCTTCGATGGCCGCCGCGACCTCGGCGCGCAGCGTGTCGGGCAGCACTCTGCTCGGCGGGCGGACTTCGTTGCGGCACAGGCCCAGCACGGCGAGGGCTTCCTTGACGACGGTGACGTTGTTGGCGGACTGGTCGGCGGCGCGCAGTTCCTCGAACGGCCGGATCAGCTCCCAGGTCTTCTGCGCGGACTGGTAGTCGCCTGCCCGCAGCGCGTCGCGCAGCCCGAGCGAGACGGCGGGGGCCACGTTGACCAGCCCCGACGTGAAGCCGGTGGCACCGAGCGCCCAGTACGGGACGGCGTACAGCTCGGCAAGCCCTGCCACCCACACGAACCGGTCGAGGCCCGCGTCCCGGGCCACCGCCGCGAACCGGGCCGCGTCCGGGACCGCGTACTTCACCCCGATCACATTGGGGCACAGCTCACCGAGGCGGGCGATCGTCCGCCCTTCGAGGACGGGGTTGCGGAGGTACGGTACGACGCCCAACTCCGGTACCGCGTCGGCGATTTCGCGGTGGTAGTCGACCCAGCCGCCCTGCGACACGTACGGGTGGACCGGCTGGTGCACCATGATCATGCCCGCGCCGACTTCCCGGGCGTGCCGGGCCGCCTCGACGGCGGTCGGCAGGTCGTGGCCGACGCCGACCAGGACGGCGGCTCCCGCACCGGCCCCAGCGCCGGTCTCCGTACCGGCTCCCGCACCGGTCTCCGCCAGGGTCAGCTCGGTGATCAGGCGGCGCTCGTGCGGGGTGAGCGCGTAGAACTCGCCGGTGTTGCCGCACGGGGTGACGGTCCGCACGCCCGCGTCGAAGAGCCTGCGCAGCAGGGTGCGGTACGCGCCGCAGTCCACCGAACCGTCGGCGGCGAAGGGAGTGACGGGTATCGCGACGACGTCGGCGAGGGCGGCGCGGTGGGCGGAGTGGTGGGCGGAGTGGTGGGCGGTCCGGTCGGTCATGCGGGAGTGCCCTTCTCGGGGTGGGCCGAAGCTGCCGCCTCGTCCGGAGCTACCGCCTCGTCCGGGGCGGCGGCCGGGAACGCCCGGTGGACGAACGACGCGATGTGCTCGTGCAGCGCGCGCGCCGCACCCCCCGCGTCCCCGGCGTGCGCGAGCCGGAGTATCTCCTTGTGCTCGTCGGCCTCGCGCTGCCAGGACGGGGCCGCGTGCCACGCCACGGTCGACACCAGGGCGGCCTGGTCGCGCACCTCGTCGAGCATCCTGGCGAGCAGCGGATTGCCGCACTGTGCGTACAGCGCGCGGTGGAAGTCCCGGTTGGCGAGGGAGCGTTCGGCCTCGTCGGCCGCGCCGTCGGCCCGTACCAGTGCTTCGGCGGCCGGGTCCAGGGAGACCCGGCGGGTGACCGTACGGCGCAGCGCCTCCGGTTCGAGCAGCAGCCGTACGTCGTACACCTCGTGCGCCATGGCCGCGTCGACGGTGCGGACGGTGACGCCCTTGTACTGGCTCATCACGACGAGCCCGGTCCCGGCGAGGGTCTTCAGCGCCTCCCTGACGGGAGTCTTCGACACCCCGAACTGGGCGGCGAGTTCGGTCTCGACCAGGGCACTGCCCGGCGGGAGCTGTCCGGTGAGGATGGCGTGCTTGATCGCCTCCTGGACGTACTGGGTGCGGGAAGGGATCGGGGCGGGGGCGAAGGCCATGCGTGCTGCTCTCATATCTCGCGTATCGCGTCTCATATATGACGTACGAAGTACGACGCTGTGAAGCTAGGGCGGCCGCCGGGATTCGTCAACGGATCTGACAAAAGTGGGGAGTTGGTGTGCGGGGCGGCGCGAGTGGGCGGGCAGGTGCGGCGGGCCGGCACCTGCCGCACCCACCCCGGGGCAGACAACAGGCTCAAGGCTCAGCAATTGACAAGGGCGCGACTTTATGGCCCGACGATCTACCAGGACGAGAATCCATTAATGGAAACGCGGGATTGACAGGAGCGAGAATTCATGGCGGGCGAATCACCAGAGTCAGCAATTCCCTGCGGCCGCTCGGGATTGACAGAAGCGTAGCGATATGGCCTGGTCAACTCGGTCCAGGCAGCGGTGAATTGATGATCCCTTCAGCAATTGACAAGGGCGCGGCAATTACCTACGGTCCCTTCCCGTCCCGCTTTTGCCGATCGCACCCGAAGGTATTCATGACCACTTCCCCCACCTTGTCGAAGTTCAAGCAGCAATCGATCCTTGCCGTTCTCATGTTGTGCTCGCTGCTGATCTGGCTGGACAACACCGTCCTGAGCATCACCCTGGAGACCCTCGCGGACCCGGTCCACGGCCTGGCTGCCGACCCGGCCGAGCTGCAGTGGGCCACGGGGTCGTACACCCTGGCTTTCGCCACTCTGATGTTCACCGCGGGCGCGCTGGGTGATCGCTTCGGTCATCGGACCGTGCTCGCCGCCGGACTGGTGATATTCGCCGGGTCCTCGGTGTGGGCGGCGTACGCGGGCGACGCGGGCCAACTGATTGCCGCTCGGGCCGCGATGGGAGTGGGCAGCGCGCTGATCATGCCCGCCAACCTGGCCATCCTCATGTGGACCTTCACCGGCCCCGCGCGGACAACCGCGCTCGCCATTTTCTCGACGTCCGCCGGTGTCGGAATGGCTGCGGGCCCCGTGTTGGCAGGGCTGCTTCTCGACCATTTCTGGTGGGGCTCGGTCTTTCTGGTCAATGCTCCGGTCGTGGTGCTGGCGTTGGCCGGGATCGCCGTGCTGGTCCCGAATTTCCGCAGTCCCCTCGCGCGGCCGCTGGACCTGGCCGGAATGCTGCTGTCGATCAGTGGGCTCGCGGCACTGGCCTACGGGCTGATCCGGGCGGGACAGGTGGCCGCCTGGGGCCGTGCGGACGTCTGGATGCCGATCGCCGTCGGAGTGGTCCTGCTGGCTGCCTTCGTACTCGTCGAACTGCGCGTCAAGATGCCCAGCTTCGACCCCCGGCTGCTCACGCAACGCACCTTCGGTGGCGGCAACGCGGCGCTCGGCCTGCTCTTCTTCGCCATGGCCGCCGCCACCTTCTACCACGCGTTCTATCTGCAGGGTGCACGCGGCTTCTCACCGATGGAGGCGGGCCTGGCCAGTCTCCCGACCGCGCTCGGTGCGATCCTGGGGGCGCCGCTCGGCCCGCGTCTGGTCCGCCGCTGGTCATTGCGGACCGTCTGCGCACCGGCGCTCACCGTGGCGGCGCTGACCATGGGCGCGTACGGGTTCCTCGGACTGCACACCCCGCTCGTCGGGATCGAGATCCTGTTGTTCGTCCAGGGCCTCTCGATCGGTATGGTGCTCGGCCCGGTGACGGCAGCACTGATCAGCTCGCTGCCGTTGGAACGGGCAGGTGCCGGGTCGGCCGTCACCAACACCGTGCGCCAGACCGGCAGCGTGATCGGCATCGCGGTGGGCGGCACGATCATGTCGATCATCTACCGGCGCGCGATCGAACCCTCGCTGGTCGAGGTGCCGGGGCCGGTGCAGGACCGGGCCCGGGTCTCCGCCGAACAGGCCCGGCACATCGCCACCGCGACCGACCGGCCCGCTCTCGCACACGCTGCCGATGACGCGTTCATTCACGCCATGCACGTCGGGGCGGTCTGGATCATGCTCGTCGCGCTCTTCGGAGCGGCGGTGCTGGTGTTCGCCCTGCGTCCTGCCGGACGGTCGGCTTCCACTGCCCCTGACCCGGCGGTCGGGGAACGGGCCGGGGTCGCCGGCGGCGCCTGAAGGGCACCCGCGGTACGTCGCGCACCGCTGCGGTGCGCGACGGGGACGGCGTGCAGGAGGGCCCGGAAGCCGTCGGGAGCGGCTGCACGGACCACACGCACCACCGCTTCCTGGAGGCACAGCGACATGAGGTACTGCGTGGTGTCGTCGAGCGGTACGGCGCTGGTCTTGTCGTGGGCGAGCGATGCAGGGGCCCATGGGTAGCGGTCGCCTCGCCGGGCGCCCACTCCCCCGCCGGGTACGACGTCGGCGGCGATCCCGACCGTCTCGGGCAGAACCCGCAGGATCCTGCCGAATACCTGCTCCTGCTCCGCGGCCGGCAGGACGAGGTAGGCCGAGACGGTCGAGAGGTGGCCCACATAGTCGCGCGCACTCATCGTCAAGTGCCGTTCGATCATGGACTGTTGCACATCTGTGAACCACTCGGACCGTTGGAGTACCGTCCCCGGCCACTGCATGCCGTGCCCCGGGGGCGTCCCGTCCGGGGACGGAATCTCGTCGCCCTCCAGGAACGGCGACCGTGCCGCGTGAACGGCCTCTGCCAGGCCCCGCCGGGCTCGGTCGCGGTGACCGCGACCCCCTGTGGGGCGAACAGGCGGGTTGCCTTGCCCGTACCGGCGCCGATCTCCAGTGCGGTCCGAAGCGGCTGGCCCGCGTACGCCCTCACAAGGTCAAAGAGCTCCAATGACGGGCGGTCCGCCACCAGCCACGGTCGCCCGGGGCAGCAGCCGTTGGGTGCGGAGTTCGCCGAGGACCAGTTCCGCGTACTCGGTCGCGCCGCGTACCGAGGTGTGGGTGTTGTCGCGCTTCTCGGCGGTGAGGTAGAGGGCCTTGGAGGGCTCCGGACCGAGCGCCTCCACGCGCGCCTTGGTCAGGGCCGTGAGGTCTATCAGCGGGGTGCGCAGGGTGGTGGCCAGTGCGCGGATCTCCGCCGGGTGGTCCACGCCCAGGCCGTTGACCAGCAGGGCCGTGGGGTTGTTCAGCGTCCCGTCGGCGTTGAACCAGCGGCGGACGATCGGAGTGACCAGGACCGGCCTGCCGCCTCGCGCGCGTACGCCCTCGACAAGCGCGGTGAGGTTCGCCCGGTACGTCGGCGCGTCCGTCTGCTTGTCGTTGTGCGCGAGCTGGATCAGCGCGAGGTCGCCGGGGCGGATCTTCTGCTGCACCGTCCGGAAGAGCGCGGGGTTCTCCCGGTACGTCACCGAACTCTCGCCGGAATCAGCGTAGTTGGCCGTCGAGATGCCCTGCCTCAGATACTGCGGGAGCTGCTGGCCCCAGCCCGCGTACGGTTCGCCCGGCTGGTCGCAGACGGTCGAGTCGCCGAGGAGCAGCAGCTGGCGGGCGTGGACCGCCCTGCGCACCCGGACCGAGGACAGGGCGGGGGCCGAACCGCCGAAGGTGAGGGTGAGCCCCGGGGTGCCGGTGGGGCCCGTGGGTTCACCCTCGGGGGTGCGGACGTCAACGGTGAAGGTGCGGCGGACCCGCGCGCCCGGGGCGGCGACGGTCTCCGGGAGCACGGCGCGGCGGGTCTCGGCGAGCACGGAAGTACGGGATTCCACCGCGCTCCCACCGAGGGTGACGCTCACGTCGTACGCGCCCGGTGCGACGTCGAAGTGGCAGACGACGGGGGCGGGCGCGGTGCCGGTGCAGTTGCTGAGGCCGTTGTGTGTACGGGAGTTGGGGCCGTCATCCGTACGGGAGTGGGGTCCTGGTGCCGGGGCCGCTCCGGCCGAGGTGGTGGCGAGGCAGGTCGCGGCGAGGGCCGCAGCGGTGGCGAGCGTGGCGATGCGGGCCGAGCGGTGTCTCATGCGTACTCCGTAAGTGGTCGGGGTGCCGGTGGGGCAGCTTCAGGCGAGGTGGAAGACCTCGGTGAGCGGGGTCATGGCCTCGTCGGGCCTTCGGCCGGCGGGCTGTTCGAAGGCTGCGGGCTGCTCAAAGGCTGCGGGCTGTTCGAAGAACTCGGCCATCGACTCCTGCCAGCGCGCGTTGACCTCCGTTGCGGCCATCGCCGCCCGCGCGGCGGCGAAGTCCGGGGTCTCCAGGTAGCCGACGAGCAGGCCGTCCTCGCGGAGGAAGAGCGAGTAGTTGTGCCATCCGGCGGCGGTGAGCGCGGCCAGCATGTCGGGCCAGACGGCCGCGTGCCGGGTGCGGTATTCGGCGAGCCGGTCGGGGCGGACCTTGAGCAGGAAGCAGACGCGTTGCACGGGGGGGGACCGGCCTCTCTGCGGAACCTTCGGGGCGAGAAGTTAATGAAAGGTTTCAGGTGCGTTGCCGTGGAGGCTAGATCCAGCCCCGCAAGGGCGTCAACCGGTCGCACACGACTCCTCATGACTCAACTGGCCAATCCGCTGCGGCACTTGTCTTGTCCGACCGGCTCGGGCCGTTGTACGTTTCCTCATCGAAATTGAAACGTTTTACTACGGGGAGACACCATCACCGTGCTCGATACCAGCGACACCCACGACACCCACGACACCCACGACACCCGCCAGGCCCTCAAGTCCCAGGCGATAGAGACCCCTTCCTGGGCCTACGGCAATTCCGGCACCCGCTTCAAGGTCTTCGCCCGGCCGGGCGTTCCCCGCACGCCTCGGGAGAAGCTGGCCGACGCGGCGCGGGTGCACGAGTTCACCGGGGTCGCGCCGTCCGTGGCGCTGCACATCCCGTGGGACCGGGTCGAGGACTACGCCGCGCTCGGCGCGTACGCGAAGGAGCAGGGCGTACGCCTCGGCACGGTCAACGCGAACGTCTTCCAGGACGACGACTACCGGCTCGGCAGCGTCTGCCACCCCGATGCCACGGTCCGCCGCAAGGCCCTCGCGCACCTGCTGGAGTGCGTGGACATCATGGAAGCGACGGGCTCGCGCGACCTGAAGCTGTGGTTTGCCGACGGCACCAACTACCCCGGCCAGGACGACCTCCGGGCCAGGCAGGACCGCCTGGAGGAGGCTCTCGCCGCCGTGTACGCGCGGCTCGGCGACGAGCAGCGGCTCGTCCTGGAGTACAAGTTCTTCGAACCGGCCTTCTACGCGACCGACGTCCCCGACTGGGGGACGGCGTACGCCCACTGCCTCAAGCTGGGTGGGCGCGCGCAGGTGTGCGTCGACACCGGGCACCACGCGCCGGGCACCAACATCGAGTTCATCGTCGCCCTGCTGCTGCGCGAGGGGAAGCTGGGCGCGTTCGACTTCAACTCCCGCTTCTACGCCGACGACGACCTGATGGCGGGCGCCGCCGATCCCTTCCAGCTGTTCCGGATCATGTACGAAGTGCGGCGCGGCGGCGGGCTGGCCCCTGAGGCGGGCATCGCCTTCATGCTCGACCAGTGCCACAACATCGAGGCGAAGATCCCGGCGATCATCCGCTCCGTGATGAACGTCCAGGAAGCCACCGCGAAGGCCCTGCTCGTGGACGCCAACGCACTCGCCACCGCGCAGGCGTCCGGTGACGTGCTGGGTGCGAACGCCGTGCTGATGGACGCCTACAACACGGACGTGCGACCGCTGTTGGCGGATGTACGGAGTGAACTCGGCCTGGATCCCGATCCGTTGGCCGCGTACCGGCGGTCCGGGTGGGAGGAGCGGACGGTGGCGGAGCGGGTGGGCGGGACGCAGGCGGGGTGGGGGGCGTAACACCTCCGTCGCGTACCACTCCCGTCGGTACAACTCCCATCGCGTACAACTCCCGTCGAATACCTGCCGTTTACTCCTTGGAGCACTGACACCGCATGGACGTTCCCGCCGCTCTCCTCGCCCGTTCGCACCGGCTCGGTGCCGATCCGCGCAACACCAACTACGCGGGCGGCAACACCTCCGCCAAAGGCACCGCCGTCGACCCGGTGACCGGGGCCGACACCGAGTTGATGTGGGTCAAGGGGTCGGGCGGCGACCTCTCCACCCTCACCGGGGACGGGCTCGCCGTGCTCCGGCTCGACCGGTTGCGGGCGCTGGCCAAGGTCTTTCCCGGGGTGGAGCGGGAGGACGAGATGGTTGCCGCCCTCGACTACTGCCTGCACGGGAAGGGCGGGGCCGCACCGTCCATCGACACCGCGATGCACGGCCTTCTCGACGCGGCGCACGTCGACCACCTGCACCCGGACTCCGGCATCGCACTCGCCTGCGCCTCCGACGGCGAGAAACTGACCGCCGAGTGCTTCGGAAACACCGTGGCGTGGGTGCCGTGGCGGCGGCCCGGTTTCCGGCTCGGGATGGACATCGCCGCCGTCCAAGCCGCGCACCCCGAAGCCATCGGCTGCGTCCTGGGCGGGCACGGCATCACCGCGTGGGGCGACACCGCGCAGGAGTGCGAAGCGAACTCGCTGCGGCTCATCCGCACCGCCGAGGCGTTCCTCGCCGAGCGGGGACGGGCCGAGCCGTTCGGTCCCGTACGGGAGGGGTACGAGCCGCCGGCGGTGGCCGAGCGACGCACTCGGGCCGCCCAACTGGCGTCATTTGTACGGGGGTTGGCATCGACCGATCGGCGTCAGGTCGGGCACTTCTCGGACGCTCCCGCCGTCCTGGACTTCCTCTCCCGCACCGAACACCCCCGGCTGGCCGCCCTCGGCACCTCCTGCCCCGACCACTTCCTGCGCACGAAGGTACGGCCCCTGCTGCTGGACCTGCCCGCTTCCGCGCCGCTCGACGACGTGCTCGTACGACTGCGAGAACTGCACATTTCCTATAGGGAGGAGTACGCCGCGTACTACGGGCGGCACGCGACGGCGGACTCGCCGCCGATGCGTGGGGCCGATCCGGCGGTCGTGCTGGTGCCCGGGGTCGGCATGTTCTCCTTCGGCAAGGACAAGCAGACGGCGCGGGTGGCGGGCGAGTTCTACCTCAACGCGATCGCGGTGATGCGGGGTGCGGAGGCGGTGTCCACGTACACGCCGATCGAGGAGTCGGAGAAGTTCCGCATCGAGTACTGGGAGCTGGAGGAGGCCAAGCTGCGGCGGATGCCGCCCGCGAAGGCGCTGGCCGGGCGTGTCGCGCTGGTGACGGGCGCCGGGTCGGGCATCGGACGGGCGATCGCGCACCGGCTGGCGGCGGAGGGCGCGTGCGTGGTGGTCGCGGACCTGGACGCGGACGCGGCGGCCGTCGTGGCGGAGGAACTGGGCGGTCCCGACAGTGCGGTGGCGGTCACGGTCGACGTCACGTCCGAGGTGCAGATCGGGGCCGCCTTCGACGCGGCGGCGCTGGCCTTCGGCGGCGTGGACCTGGTGGTCAACAACGCGGGGCTGTCCTTGTCGCGACCGCTGGCCGAGACGACGGCCGGGGACTGGGACCTCCAGCATTCCGTGATGGCACGGGGGTCGTTCCTGGTGTCGCGGGAGGCGGCGCGGGTGATGCGGGCGCAGGGAGGGGAGGGTGGGGACATCGTGTACGTGGCTTCCAAGAATGCGGTGTTCGCGGGTCCGGACAACATCGCCTACTCGGCGGCGAAGGCCGATCAGGCTCATCAAGTACGGCTGCTGGCAGCAGAGTTGGGCCGGGACGGCATCCGGGTCAACGGGGTCAACCCCGACGGGGTGGTACGCGGCTCGGGCATCTTCGCGGGCGGCTGGGGCGCGCAGCGGGCGGCGGTGTACGGGGTGCCGGAGTCGGAACTCGGCGAGTTCTACGCCCGGCGCACGCTGCTGGGGCGGGAGGTACTGCCGGAACACGTGGCGGCAGCTGTATTCGCCCTGGTCGGCGGGGAGCTGTCGCGGACGACGGGGATGCATGTGCCGGTGGATTCGGGGGTGGCGGGGGCGTTTCTGCGGTGAGGGGCCGGCGGCGGGCCTGGCCGGTGGGCGTCGTGCGGGTGCGCCGTGGGGCGGGGGGATCGTGCGGGTGCGTCGTGGCTGGTCGCGCAGTTCCCCGCGCCCCTAAAAGAATGCCCCTGCCCCGTAGCCCTCTTGGGCGGCTGACGCCGGCCCCCGGGGCAAACGTGTCCCTCCTCCCTCCAAGGACCCCCATGCCCCCCACCTTCGCCGCCATCGACCTGGGCGCCACCAGCGGTCGCGTCATCCTCGGGCGTTTCGAGGCCGGCAGCTTCGAACTGACCGAGGCGCACCGCTTCCCGCACGCGCCCCAGCGGCTCCCCAGCGGTCTGCACTGGGACGTGGGCGCCCTGCGCCGTGGCGTGTTCGACGGGCTGCGGAAGGCCGGGCAACTGGCCGACATCCGCTCCGTCGGCGTCGACACCTGGGCCGTCGACTACGGCCTGCTCGACGCCGACGGCGCACTGCTCGGCGCCCCGTACCACTACCGTGACAGCCGGACCGACCACGTGCCCGAGCGGATCTGGGCGAGCGTTCCGGCGGCCGAGCTCTATCGGCGGACCGGCCTCCAGCACCTTCCCTTCAACACCGTTTTCCAGCTCGCGGGCGACCCCGGGATCGCCGCAGCCCACACCCTCCTCCTCATGCCTGACCTGGTCGTTCACTGGCTGACCGGCACCCTCGGCACCGAGGAGACCAACGCGTCCACCACCGGCCTGCTGGACGCCCGTACCCGCACCTGGGACGCCGAGCTGCTCGGCCTCGTCGGCCTCTCCCCCGCGCTCCTGGCACCCTTCCGCGCACCAGGTTCCCCGGCCGGCGGCCTCCTGCCGCACGTCGCCGCGCGGACCGGGCTGCCCGTCGGGACCCCCGTGACCACGGTCGCCTCACACGACACCGCGTCGGCGGTGGTGGCGGTTCCGGCCGCGTCCGGCGGCCCCGGGTTCGCGTACATCTCCTGCGGCACCTGGTCCCTGGCCGGGCTGGAACTGGACGCTCCGGTCCTCACCGAGGCGTCCCGCGCCGCGAACTTCACCAATGAGCGGGGCCTCGACGGCACCGTCCGCTTTCTGCGCAACCTCGCCGGGCTGTGGCTGCTGGAGGAGTCGCTGCGCACCTGGCGGGGCCGGGGGCTGCCCGCGGACCTGCACTCGCTCCTCGCCGAGGCCGCCGCCTGCCCCCCGCTGGCGGCGCTGGTCGACACGGACGCTCCGGAGTTCCTGCCGCCGGGCGACATGCCCGCCCGGATCCATGACTTCTGTGTACGTACGGGACAGCGCGCACCCGCAACCCCGGCCGCCGTGGTGCGCTGCATCCTGGACAGCCTGGCGCTGGCGCACCGGCGCACCCTCTACCGGGCCGCCGAACTCACCGGCCGCACCCTGACCCACGTCCACCTGGTGGGCGGCGGCGCACGCAACGCACTACTGTGCCGGCTCACCGCGGACGCCACCGGCCTCCCCGTAACGGCCGGCCCGGCGGAGGCCACCGCGCTCGGCAACATCCTGGTCCAGGCGAGGGCGGCCGGACTGGTCGGCGATCTCGACTCGATGCGTCAACTGGTGCGTGGTTCGGTGCAGTTGAACGAGTACCTGCCGTCGGGGGCAGCCGGTGCGTGGGAGGCGGCGGCGAATCGGCTCATTCCATGAGAAAGACCTGTTCCGCAGCCGCCCACCACTCGCCGTCGCGGGCTTCCGGCACGCGCTCCTGGCAGGGGTCGGTGAGCTTCCACCACTCCTGGGTGGCCGGGTCGTCGGCCATGACGGCGAGATCGGCGGCGAGGTCGTCGCCGTGGTACTCGAAGTAGCTGAAGAGCCGGTCGCCGAGCAGGTGGATCGAGTAATTGGCGATGTGGCTGGCACGCAGCCGGGCGAGGACGGGGTCGGGCACCGCGGCGTGCAACTCCCGGTACTCGGCGAGCTTTTCGGGCCTGACCCGGATGACTTGTGCGATCCGCTCCATGCAAGATCACCTCCCACTCCGGAACGTATAGGAAAAGTGTGCGCACGGCGAGGGAGGGGAGAATCACGTGACTCGGCGCCCCCGCCGGCAAGTGGCACGACTTCCGGCCGTTGCTGCGCCGCCGAGACCGGCAGGGCTGACCGGGCCGAGCGTCAGCCGCGTCGCCTGAGGTAGACGCCCCAGGTCACCACCAGGCACAGCACGTAGTACGCGAGGAACGCCAGGTACGCCGCGTCGCCCGTGCCTGCCGTGAGGAAGGACTGCCGGAACGCGATGTTCACCAGCACCCCGCCCAGCGCGCCGACCGCGCCCGCGATGCCGATCACGGCGCTCGCCCGGCGGCGGGAGCGGTTCCCGGCCTCGACCGGGTCCGCCCCCGCCGCCGTTTCTCGTTCCGCCTTCGTGTGGAAGATGCCCGGGATCATCTTGTACGTGGAGCCGTTGCCGACCCCCGAGAAGAGGAACAGGGCGACGAAGCCGGTCAGGAACAGCGGCAGTGACCCCGCTCGCGAGGCGAGCAGCACCAGCAGCGCGCCCGCCGCCATCGCCACGAAGTTCCAGAAGGTGACCCGCGCCCCGCCCCACCGGTCGGCCATCGCCCCGCCGACCGGCCGGACGAGGGATCCGAGCAGCGGTCCGAGGAAGGTCAGGTACGCGGCGCTGACCGCGGTCGGGAAGTCGGCGTGGAACTGCACGAGCAGCACCTGCCCGAAGGCGAATCCGAAGCCGATGAACGAACCGAAGGTGCCGATGTAGAGCAGCGACATCACCCAGGTGTGCGGCTCGCGGGACGCCTCGCGCAGGGCGCCCCGGTCGTTGCGCAGCGCGGGCAGGTTGTCCATCCGCAGGGCGGCGGCGACCGCCGCCAGCACGATCAGGGGTACGTACAACAGCGGTACGAGGCGCGGGTGTTGGGAGCCCGCGGTCGCCAGCACCAGCAGGCCGAGCAGCTGCACCGCCGGTACGCCGAGGTTGCCGCCGCCCGCGTTGATGCCCAGTGCGCGGCCCTTGAGGTGCTGGGGGTAGAAGGCGTTGATGTTGGCCATCGACGAGGCGAAGTTGCCACCGCCGACGCCCGCGACGGCGGCCACCCAGAGCAGGGTCGTATAGGAAACGCCCGGTTCGAGGACGTACGCGGTGAGCAGGGCGGGGAGGAGGAGGGCGAGCGCGCTGATGACGGTCCAGTTGCGTCCGCCGAAGATCGCTACGGCGAAGGTGTACGGGAGGCGGAGCGCGGCGCCGAGCAGGGTGGGGACGGCGGTGAGGACGAATTTGCCGGCCGGGTCGATGCCGTACTCGGGGCCGAGGAAGAGGACGAGGACCGACCACAGGCTCCACACGGAGAAGCCGATGTGTTCGGAGAGCACGGAGAAGAGGAGGTTGCGGCGGGCGACCTTCGCGCCGGTGGCCGCCCAGAAGGCGGGGTCCTCGGGCTGCCAGTCCTCAAGAGCGGGGCGGGTGCGGGTGCTTTGCGGGGGACGGACTGTGGTGGTCATGACTCAGGTCGCCTAACTTCCTTGGGGAGTGAGGGAGTTGGTGCGTACGGGCCAGACCGGCAGCGCCGCAGGACCGCCGTCCGGGGTCTCGTCGTCGTCGAGGCAGACACCGGTACGCAGGTCAAAGGCCTGCTTGTACATCGGGGAGAGGACGACGGGCACGCCGTCGCGGCTGCCGAGCAGACCGCGCGAGATGACGTGCGCCCCGCTGAAGGGGTCGCGGTTGCCGACGGCGTGGACGGTGCCGGAGCGGTCCCGGTAGAGGGCGATCTGCTCAGCGCCGACGAGGGCGGCGACACCCCGGCCGGGGATGAGCGACGCGTACGGGCAGACGGTGAACCACTCGTCCCCGACGGCCACTTCCACGACTTCCACAGCCGCTTCGAGGGTGGTGCTCATACGAGGGACCTCACTTCCAGGGTCGGGCCCGCGACGAAGGTCTCCGCGGGGCGGATCTGCTCGCGCTCCGGTACGAATCGGATCGTCGGGTCCGGCGTGCCGGGCGCGTTGACGAAGGACACGAAGCGGGCGAGCCGGTCGGGGTCTTCGAGGGTGGCGCGCCATTCGTCCTCGTACGAGGTGATATGACGGCTCATCAGGTCGTCCAGTTCGGCGCAGATGCCGAGCGAGTCGTCGACGATGACGGCGCGGAGGTGGTCGAGCCCGCCCTCCATCCGCTCGATCCAGGGCGCGGTGCGCTCCAACCGGTCGGCGGTGCGGACGTAGAACATCAGGAACCGGTCGATCGTGCGGAGCAGCGTGTCGTAGTCGGCGTCGGTGAGCAGGAGGTCGGCGTGGCGCGGGGTCATGCCGCCGTTGCCTCCGACGTAGAGGTTCCAGCCGGCGGAGGTGGCGATGATGCCGAAGTCCTTGCTCTGCGCCTCGGCGCATTCGCGGGCGCAGCCGCTGACCGCCGACTTGAGCTTGTGCGGGGCGCGCAGGCCCCGGTAGCGGAGCTCCAGCTCGATGGCGAGGGCTACGGAGTCCTGGACGCCGTACCGGCACCAGGTCTGCCCCACACAGGACTTGACCGTCCGCAGCGACTTTCCGTACGCGTGTCCCGACTCGAAGCCCGCATCCACCAACCGCCGCCAGATGAGCGGGAGTTGATCGACCGACGCGCCGAACATGTCGATCCGCTGGCCGCCGGTGATCTTCGTGTAGAGGCCGAAGTCGCGGGCGATCTCGCCGATGGTGATGAGCCCGTCCGGGGTGACCTCGCCGCCGGGGATGCGGGGGACGACGGAGTAGGAGCCGTTGCGCTGGAGGTTGGCGAGGAAGTGGTCGTTGGTGTCCTGGAGGGCGGACTGTTCGCCGTCCAGGATGTGCCCGGAGACGGCCTCGCCGAGGGCCGGGCTGAGCGAGGCGAGGACCGAGCCGACGACCGGCTTGCAGATCTCGCAGCCCTCGCCGCCCACTTGGTCGGCGTGCCCGTGCTCGTCGATACCGTGTTCATCAATGAGGCGGGCGAAGGTGGTGATGCCCTTGACGCGTACGATCTCGTAGATCTCGGCCCGGGTGAGGTCGAAGTGCGCGCACAGGCCACGGCTCAACTCGACGCCCTGTGCGGTGAGTTCATCGGCGACGAGGGTGCCGAGGAGCTTGACGCAGGATCCGCAGCCGGTGCCCGCACGGGTGCACTTCTTCACGGCGGGGACGTCCGCACAGCCGCCGTCGGCGACCGCCGAGCGAATGGCGCCCTTGGTGACGTTGTGGCAGGAGCAGACCACGGCCTCGTCGGGGAGGGCGATCGGCCCGGGTGCCGCGCCGATGGAGGCGGGCAGGACGAGCTGCTCGGGCGGGGCGGTGAGGGGCGCGCCGGACAGGGCGAGCGGGCGCAGCAGGTCGTACGACTCGGTGTCGCCGACCAGGACGCCGCCGAGCAGTGCGCCGTCGGCGCCGATGACGAGCTTCTTGTAGACGCCTTCGCGGCTGTTGGCGTACAGCACTTCGAGGGAGTCGGCGGTGGTGCCGTGCGCGTCGCCGAAGCTGGCGACGTCGACGCCGAGGAGCTTGAGCTTGGTGGAGAGGTCGGCGCCCGTGAACTCGCCGCTGCCGTCGGTCAGTTGACGCGCGACCGCCTCGGCCATCGCGTATCCGGGCGCCACCAGTCCGTACACCCGCCCGTCGGAGGCGAGCGCGCACTCGCCGATCGCCCAGATCGCGGGGTCGGCGGTCCGGCAGCCGGGGTCGACGACGATGCCGCCGCGCTCACCGACGGGCAGCTCGCAGTCGCGGGCGAGCTGGTCCCGGGGGCGTACGCCTGCGGAGAAGACGACGAGGTCGGTGTCGACGGTCGCGCCGTTGGACAGCACCATGCCGGTGACGGCGCCTTCGGCATCCGTCTCGACGGTCTGGGTGCCCGCGCCGGTGTGCACGGTGACACCCAACTCCTGGATCTTGTCCCGGAGTACGGTGCCGCCGCCCTCGTCGACCTGAAGGGCCATCAGACGCGGGGCGAACTCCACGACGTGCGTGTCCAGCCCCATCGCGCGCAGCGCGCCCGCCGCTTCGAGGCCGAGCAGCCCGCCGCCGACGACCGCTCCGACGCGGGCGCTGTCGGCAGCCGCGCGGATGGCCTCCAGGTCCTCGATCGTCCGGTAGACGAAGCAGCCGGCCGCGTCGTGCCCGGGGACGGGCGGCACGAAGGGGTACGAGCCGGTGGCCAGGACCAGCGCGTCGTACGGGAAGACCTCGCCGGAGCGGGCGGTGACCGTGCGCGCCGCGCGGTCGATCGCTTCGGCCGGGTCGCCGAGCCGCAGGTCGATGCCGTGCTTCTCGCCGAACTCACCCTCCCACATGGAGAGTTCGTCGGCGGTGGTGCCGGAGAACCACGACGTGAGGTGGACGCGGTCGTACGCGGGGCGGGGCTCCTCCGCGAGTACGGTGATCCGCCACTCGGGCGCGTGCCCGCCGCGCTCGGCGAACGCTTCGAGGAAGCGCTGGCCGACCATGCCGTGGCCGACGAGGACGAGGTGGCGGGCGGGTACCTGGATGTCGTCCGTCACAGTACGGCTCCTTCGATGGGTGTGAGCAGGTCGAGGGGGCGCGACGGCAGCGGCTCGCCCCTCTCGTAGGTACGGGTGAGTTCGCCGATCGCGGCGAGGTCGCCGACGAGGATCGCGCCGACGAGGCGGTCGCCGCGCATCACGAGCTTCTTGTACGAGCCGTAGGCGCCCCGGGTGCCGTCGGCGAGCCGCAGTGCGTCCCCGTCGGTGTCCGCGACCTCGCCGAACGCGGCGATTTCCAGGGCGCCGGCGGTGAGCCGGGAGAGGTTGTTCGCCCCGGTGTACGTGGCGTCCGGGGCGGCCCCGGAGAGCCGGGCGGCCAGTACGTCGGCCTGGGCCCAGGCGGGGCCCGTCAGCCCGTGGACGGCGCCGCGGTGCTCGGTGCAGTCGCCGATCGCGTACACGTGGGGCACGGAGGTGGCGAGGGTGTCGTCGACGACGACGCCGCGCCGGACCTCGATCCCGGCGGCTCGGGCGAGCCCGGTGCGGGGGCGGACGCCGCAGGCGAGGACGACGAGGTCGCAGTCGAGGACGTGACCGCCGGCGAGTTCGACGCCGGTGACGGTGGTGCTGCCGTGGACGGCTCGGGCGCGGTTGCCGGGGTACACGGCGGCGCCCATGCCTTCGAGGGCGCGGCGGACGGTGGCTCCGGCCTCCTCGTCCAGGTGACGCTCCATCACATAAGGCCCCTGGTGGACGACTTCGACCGGCATGCCGAGTGCGGCGAGCGCGCGGGCGGCGCTCACGCCGAGTACGCCGCCGCCGACGACCACGGCCCGCTTGGCACCACGGGCCGCCTCTTCGAGGCGTACGCAGTCGGCGAGGGAGCGGAAGGCGTGCACGCCGTCCTTGAGCTCGCGGCGGGCGGAAGGAGCTGACATCGCGTGCAGGCCCTTGATGGGCGGCAGCACCGGGTTCGCGCCGGTCGCCAGGACGAGGACGTCGTACGACGCCGTCTCCCCCACGTCCGTACGCAGCGTCCTGGCGGCCGTGTCGAGTGCGAGGACCTCCGCGCCCGTACGGACGGCGGCGCCACCGGTCGGGAGAGTCAGCGCGTCCGGGGTGTAGCGGCCGTCGAGGACGCCGGCGAGGAGGGCGCGGTTGTAGGGGGCGTGCGGCTCGTTCCCGTAGAGGGTGAAGTCCATTGTCCCGGCGGGGACTTGGGCCAGGGTCTGCTGGGCGAGACGGGCGGCGGCCATGCCGGCGCCGACCACGGCGATACGCGTACGCACGGGGGCGGGGGCGGGGGTGGGGGTGCTCATGACGCCTTCTCCACCTTCACGGCGCACACCTTGAACTCCGGCATCCGCGACTGCGGGTCCAGCGCCGGGTTGGTGAGCGAGTTCGCGCGGCCCTCGCCCGCCCAGTGGAACGGCATGAACACGGTGTCCGGGCGGATCGCCGTGGTGACTCGGGCGGGGGCGGTCGCGCGGCCGCGCCTGCTGGTGACGGCGAGCAACTCGCCCTCGTCGACGCCCAGTCGGGAGGCGAGGCGGGGGTGCAGTTCGACGAAGGGTCCGGGGGCGGCGCTGTTCAGTGCGGGGGTGCGGCGGGTCTGGGCGCCGCTCTGGTACTGGGCGAGGACGCGGCCGGTGGTGAGGTAGAGGGGGTAGTCGGCGTCGGGCTCCTCGGCGGCGGGCCGGTGCGAGACGTCGGCGAAGCGGGCCAGGCCGTCGGGGGTGGCGAAGCGGTCGAGGAAGAGGCGGGGGGTGCCGGGGTGGGGGGTGGTCGTTGTGCGGGTGCGTCGTGGCTGGTCGCGCAGTTCCCCGCGCCCCTGAAGGGCCGCCCCACTGCCCGAGCCCCCTTGGGCAGCAGGGCCAGGGTCACCTCCCGGGCCCCCTTGGGCGGCGGGGCACGGCCAGAAGACCCCCTCCTCCGCCCGTATCCGCTCGTAGCTGATGCCGGAGTAGTCCGCCTGGCCGCCCGCCGATGCCGCGCGCAGTTCCGTGAAGACTTCCTCCGCGTCGTACGGGAACCCCTTCTCCCACCCCAGCCGCGCCGCCAGCTCGTGCAGGATCCAGAGGTCGCTGCGTACCTCGGCCGGCGGGCTCAGCGCCGCCTGGCGGAGGATGACGCGGCCTTCCAGGTTGGTCATGGTGCCGGTCTCCTCGGCCCACTGCGCGGAGGGGAGGACGACGTCGGCGAGTGCGGCGGTCTCGGACAGGACGACGTCGCACACCACCAGCGCGTCGAGTGCGCGAATCCGCTCGGTGACGTGGCGGGCGTTCGGCGCGGAGACCACCGGGTTGGAGCCCATCAGCAGCAGCGCCCGCACTCCTCCGTCGGTGCCGAGCGCGTCGAGGAGTTCGTACGCGGAGACGCCGGGCCCCGGCAGGTCCGCGGGGTCGACGCCCCACACCCCGGCGACGTGGGCGCGGGCGGCCGGGTCGGTGATGGACCGGTAGCCGGGCAGCTGGTCGGCCTTCTGGCCGTGTTCGCGGCCGCCCTGGCCGTTGCCCTGCCCGGTGAGGCAGCCGTAACCGGACAGCGGGCGCCCGGCCCGGCCCGTCGCCAGGCACAGGTTGATCCACGCGCCGACCGTGTCGACACCCTTGGACTGCTGCTCGGGGCCGCGTGCGGTGAGCACCATCCCGGTCCCCGCACCCACGAACAGCTCGACGGTGCGCCGGAGTTGGGCCACCGGAACGCCCGTGATGGCCTCCACCCGCTCGGGCCAGTGCGCCATCGCGGCGGCGCGGGCCGCCTCGTAACCGCTCGTACGGGAGGAGACGAACTCCTCGTCGACGTGTCCACCGGCGATGACCAGGTGCAGCAGCCCGAGGGCGAGCGCCAGGTCGGTGCCGGGGGCGGGGGCGAGGTGGAGGTCGGCGAGGTCGGCGGTGCGGGTGCGGCGCGGGTCGACGACGATCAGCTTGCCGCCGCCGGCCTGCATTTCGCGCAGGTAGCGGACGGCGGGCGGCATCGTGTCGGCGAGGTTGCTGCCGACGAGGATCACGCAGCCGGTGCGGGCCACGTCCGCGAGGGGGAAGGGCAGGCCCCGGTCGAGGCCGAAGGCGCCCCGGTGGGCGGCGGCCGCGGACGACATGCAGAAGCGGCCGTTGTAGTCGATGTGGGCCGTACGCAATGCGACACGGGCGAACTTGCCCAGCAGGTAGGCCTTTTCGTTGGTCAGCCCGCCGCCGCCGAACACGCCGACCGCGTCGCGGCCGTACCGTACCCGGGCGGAGACGAAGGCCGCCGCCGCCCGGTCGAGGGCCTCCTCCCAGGTCGCCTCGCGGAACCCGCCGTCAAAGTCCCGTACGAGAGGGGCGGTGAGCCGGACGCCGGGCGCGAGGACGGCGGCGGCGCTGTGGCCCTTGCCGCACAGGGCCCCTTGATTGACGGGGAAGTCGGGCCGCTCGACGATCTCCACCGTTTCTCCGGCTGGGCGCAGCCGCATGCCGCACTGCAGTGAGCAGTACGGGCAGTGGGTGTCGACGAGTGCACTGGGCGCGTCGAGTGCACCGGGGGTGGCCGCCGTGGTCGCGTTCATGGGCCCACCGTGCCCGCGCGCCGTTACGCGCCCGCATCCCGTGCGTTGCGCGGACGGTACGGAGCGCTCACTTTCCGCAGGTCAGCGCGCGAGGTGCAGGACACATGCCCGTAGCGCAGGGCTAACCGCCAGGAGACACCTCGGCAACAGGGAGTTAACAACTCTCGGACACTGTCGGGCCATGACTACCGCGATGCCCGCCACCCCTGTTCCGCCGGAGGGCTCACTGGCCGGACTGACGGTCGGTGTGACCGCCGACCGCCGCCGGGACGAACTCGAAGCCCTGCTGCGCCGGCGCGGCGCGAAGGTCGTCTCCGCGCCGGCCCTGCGGATCGTGCCGCTCGACGACGACTCGGTGGTACGGGAGGCCACCGAGTCGTGCCTGTCCGCGCCGCTGCACTACGTGGTCGCCACGACCGGTGTCGGCTGGCGCGGCTGGATCAGCGCGGCGGAGGGCTGGGGGACGGGCACGCGCCTCGTGGACGCGTGCCGCGACGCGACGGTGATCAGCCGGGGCCCGAAGGCGACCGGTGCGATCCGGGCGTCCGGGCTGCGCGAGAGTTACGCGCCCGCCTCCGAGGCCGTGGACGAGATGCTGGCCTGGCTCCTCGACCGGGAGCTGGCCGGGAAGCGGGTCGCGGTGCAGGAACACGGGGCGCCGCTGCCGGAATTCACGGCCGCGCTGCGGGCGCGGGGCGCGGAGGTGGTGGAGGTGCCGGTGTACCGGTGGGGTCCGGCGGCGGACCCGGACGCCGTGCGCCGGCTGGTGGAGTCGACGGTACGGGGCGAGGTGCACGCGCTGCCCTTCACGAGCGCCCCTGCGATCGAGGCGTTCCTGGCGGCCGCGGAGGAGGCCGGCCGCCGCGAGCAGCTCCTCACCGCACTCCGTACGGACGTCCTGGCGGCCTGCATAGGTCCGGTGTGCGCCCGCCCGCTACTGGCGGCGGACGTGCCGTGCGTCTGGCCGGAACGGGGGCGGCTCGGCGCGCTGGTACGCACCCTGGACCAGCAGCTCCCGGCCCGCCACCGCCGTGAACTCACCTTCGAGGGCGACCGGTTGACGATCCAGGGCGCATCGGTCTCCGGCCCCGCCGGCACCGTGCTCCTCACCCCGCTCCCCGCCGCGATCCTGCACGCCCTGGCAGGGCGCCCCGGCACGGTCCTCAGCCGCGCCGAGCTCCTGCGGCGTGCCTGGGCCGGGGACGCCGGCACGCCGCGCCCCACCGACGAGCACGTGGTGGAGGCGGCGGTGGCCCGGCTGCGGACCGCCCTCGGTCCGTACTCCTCGCTGGTCCGTACGGTCACCAAGCGGGGGTACCGGCTGGCGGTGGACCCCAGGTGAATCAGGCCGGCCCTGCTCTGCTCGCCGTCGCGCACGGCACCCGCGACCCGGCCGGCACCGCCTCCACCGAGGAACTCCTCGACCGGGTAAGGGAGTTGCGCCCCGGCCTGCCCGTGATCCTGGCGTACGTGGACGTGGTCGGGCCGCACCTCTCGGACGTGCTCGCCGGACTCTGTGGGGAGGTCGTCCTGGTCCCCCTCCTCCTCGGAACGGGCTTCCACATCCGAGTCGACATCCCGGACGCGCTGGCCGCCGCCCCGCACGTACGGGCCCGGATATCGCGCGCACTGGGCCCGCACCCCCTGCTCGCGTCCGCGCTCGCGGACCGGCTGGCGGAGGTACGGGCGCCCGCGCGCGGCCCCGTCGTCCTCGCCTCCGCAGGCTCCAGCGACCCGACGTCCCGGGCCGCGACCGCCACCATGGCCACCCTCCTCACCCGCCGCCTGGGCCGCCCCGCGATCCCCTCCTACCTGTGCGGCGGCGCCCCGACCCCGGCCGCAGCGGTGGCGGCGCTGCACGCGGAGGGACACCGGGACGTGGCGGTGGCGAGCTACCTGATGACCCCGGGCTTCTTCGCCCGCAAGGCAGCGTCCTCCGGCACCGGAACGGTGACCTCCGCCCCCCTGGGCGCGCACGAGGCGGTGGCCCGGCTGATCCTGGACCGGTACGACGGGGCGCGCCGCTAGGGACGGTCCCCCCAGGGCCGCACACGCCCAACGACGTACTCACCGCCCGGCCCACCCGACCCACCCGGCCCGTCCGACCCGCCCGGCACGGGGATCACCCCGTCCGGCCCTCCCCCGCACGCGGCCGCGAGCCCGTCGAGCGCCTGCTCGCTGCGGGCGAGCACCGCCGTCGGGCAGCCGTCCGCCACCAGCCCGGTGACGAGCCCTGCGAGCATGCCGGTGCCGCCGGCGACGAGAGCCGGGCCTGCGGTCGTCACGGGAGCCGGGCGCGTGGTCGTCACGGCAGCCGCAGGTCCGTGCAGCCGTGCTGCTTCGCCGCGTCGGTGGCGAAGGCTTTGAGGGCGGCGGATTCGAACGCGGGGGCGGGCTTGCCCCTGTGCTTGAGCGTGAACAGGGCGCGCTCGGGCGAACCCGGGCACCGGGCGGTGGCCCACGTGTAGTCGCCCTGGGCTCCGGAGTCCTGCTGGATCTGCGGCTTCGCGGTACTGGTCAGCCGGTGGCTCTTCGCGTACGGCCCGAACACGGCGGCCAGGTCGTACCCCAACAGGTGCTTCGACGTGAGGAGGGTGCACTGGGTGAGCGGGGCGTTTTTCTGTGCGGGTTCTTCCCGGGCCAAGGCGACACCGGCTTGCGCGGCGGCGGATTTCAGGGGGCGCAGCGGGGCGCAGGTCCCCTGTGCCTCGGCGAGTGGAACGGCGTCGGAGTCGCGGGGTTCCTTCTCCACATCCTTGACCTCGGGCCCTGGGGAAATCGCACAGCCGAACTGCTTCGCCGCACGCTCCGCGGACTTCACGGAGAAGCTCGCCAGTTCGGTACGGATCTTCCACTTGTCGAGCGTCTTGACGCCCGTCAGAGCGACGTCGACGAGAAGGCTCTCGTCCTTGCGGTCGAGACACGGCAGATTGACCGTGGCGGTGGAACCGGCGACCACGGCAGGCCAACCGTTCACCGGGTGGATCCTTTCCCCGCCGACCGTACCCCCGAGAGACTGCGAGTCGGCGGCGCTGCCCCACCGCACGTCGACCCAGAGCGAGCGGGCTGCGGCAGGGCCGTCGCCCATGACCACGCACTGGGTGAGGCTGCCGGGCCGTGCCGGGGCGTTGTACTCGATCTCTTTGGCAGCCTCACCTGTGAGTACTTCGCGCAGGGCGGGCCGGTCCAGCGTCCCCGCACAGGCCTCCGCCGGATCCGGCGTCCGCCAGCGGTCGTACGTACCGGAGAAGTAGACGACCCCGGCGGCCAGCAGGACGAGGGCGAGAGCACCGATGACGGTCTTGCCCAGGCGGGTGCGGTGAGCTGTGAAGTGCATGAGAGGTGGTTCGGTCCGCTCTGGTAGTGCGTGTGAGGGGGTGTGGGGCCCGGTGCGGTCAGTAGTCCGGCCGCATCGCGCGGAGCGCTCCGTCCCTCCCCCTCTCGTAGTTCCCCTGACCGTGCCCGATGAGGTTCCGTACGAAGTCGTCCTGCGGCTCGTGGCCGTGGGACTTGGCCCATGCCGCGACCATGCCGTCGACCTCCAGCTGCCCCGCGTTGAAGATCCGGGCGTTCTCCTTGGTCGCTTCCAGGTTCGCTTCGGAGATGCGTTCCTTGGTCGCCTCGTACGACACGAAGTCGACCACCCTGTTGACGATGTCACCGGTTGGAGCGATCGCGGCCGGCGCGGCAGGACCGTACGCCGCACCCACGAAGGTCAGTGCCGCTCCGGAGGACGTGGTGAGCGCGTGGTTGAAGTCGTTCGCCCACTGGGTGTTGTTGAAGCGCTTGTCGAAGACGACGTCCGACCGCACTCCGTCGTACGCGCCGATGGCCGCCGAGGTCTCCTGGATGCGCGCCAGCGTGCTGTCGCTCTTCGAGTCGTTCGGCATGCCGGTGAAGAGGTCCTGGGAGTACTGCTTCTCGGCCCGGTACATCTGGCCGAAGGCTTCGGGGTCGTCCGCCGCGCCCCGCATGACCTTCACCAGGTCGTCCTTGGGCACGGCCATCCGGACCGTGCCGTCCTCGTCCTCCCAGACCTTGTCCTTGCCGTTGTACGTGACGTTGTCCATGCCGAGGGTCTGGTGGGTGTCGGGCGTGTAGTCCGTCAGCATGTTCGCGAGGGGCTTCTGGAGGTTGGCGGGGAGCTTGTCCGCGTGGCCCGACTCGTTCAGGATGCCGATCGTCTCGTTCATCACGCGGGCCTGCTCCAGACCGTGGCCGCCCAGCTTGTGCTCCGTGCCGGGCTGGTGGCCGGTGGCGGCGGCTTCCAGCGCGGCGCCGAAGCCCTGGCGGACGTCGTGCTCGGCCACGTCCTTGCCCGCGGTCTCGACCCGCAGGTACTCCCTGGTGTCGGCCAGGTCCCAGTCCCGCTCGTCCAGCAGGTACTTGAGGTTGTCGTTCTTGTTGTCCGGGCCGGGGTCGAGGTAGG
Organism: Streptomyces sp. NPDC048442; assembly: GCF_040651475.1. Classification (NCBI taxonomy): domain Bacteria; kingdom Bacillati; phylum Actinomycetota; class Actinomycetes; order Kitasatosporales; family Streptomycetaceae; genus Streptomyces; species Streptomyces sp. NPDC048442. The sequence goes on along the minus strand of NZ_JBEZKB010000026.1, from coordinate 17,744 downwards.
AGGTGGCGGCGGCCGGGTCCTTGGACATGATGCCGAGGACGCCGTCCAGGGGATCGTTGGCGAACCAGCTGTCGTTCTTCCCGGTGTTCTTGTTGTCGCCGAAGTCGCCGCGCAGGTCCCAGATGTCCGGGTCGCCGCCCTTGGACTTGTCCTCGGCCTTGCGGATGTCGTTCGCGGTGTCGTGCAGGAACTTGTCGGAGTAGCCGCCGCCCTGCTGCATGAGGGTGACCAGGCTCTGGTAGCCGCGCGCCTTCTGGCCGTGCCCGTGGCCGACGTCGACCTTGTTCCCGGCGACGTCCAGCTCGTACTCCTTGACCCCGGCCGACTGCATCTGCGTACGGAACTTGTCGTAGAAGGCCGAGTTCGTGTCCTGCGTCGCGGTGGCCAGCGTGGTCGCCAGCCCCTTCTGCATGCCCAGGTAGTCCTTGTTGTGGCTGTCGCCGGAGTGCCCGAGATCGGTGAGCGAGTTGTTGAACTTCAGGGTTCCTTCGGCGCCCAGGCTGCTGAGGAGGGTCTGGCTGAACGCCTTGTCCTTGCCGTTGTCCCGGAAGGACCGGGCGGCCTCCTTGAGGTCCTGGTCGGTGGCCTTGCCGGAACTGACCCGCTCCGCGATGTCCTTGAGCGCCTGGGCCTCGTACTTCTCGATGTCGCCCTGCGCGCCGGAGTTGAAGCCGTTCGTCGTGCCGTCGAGGGGCTTGGAGTCGACGACGACGGCCGCGAGCGCGATCTCGGTTCCCTTGTCGGCGTCGTTCACGGCCCGTACCGCCTGGTCGACGCGCTGCTGCCAGGAGTTGACCGACTTGTGCATGGCCTGCTGGTAGTCGGGGTCGTGCTGCATGGCGCTTCGCGCGGAGTCGGTCAGCTTCTCGGAGTCGTACGTGACGACCCCCTGCTCGGAGACCTTCATCCCGGCCTCGACCGCTTCCCGCCGGGCGCTCTGGAGCTTGCCGCGCAGCTCGACGAACCGGGTGTGCGCGTCCCGGAGCAGGTCGGCCACCGCCTTGGCCTCCTTCTGGGCGTACTGGAACTCCCGGAGGGTGACGCCGAAGCGGCTGTGGGCCGCGTCGGCGCTGACCCCGAGCCAGGTCTCCCCCACGGAGACGCCGTACACGTCCCGCTTGTACGCCTGCTCCTGCTTCTTGAACTCACCGGCCATGCCGTCCCATTGGGTGGCGGCGGCGGTGAGCGCGGAGAGCTCGGTGGTCATGATCTCGTGGTACGTCGGCATGCTTCCCCCGGAAACACTTGAGCTGGAACCTGTTGGACCGGAAGCCGGGCCAGGGCCTGGCCGGCCGGAAGCCGGGCTAGAGCTTGTCGATTGCCGACGGCGGCCTGATGTCCCCGCCCACCCCGAGATCGGTGCCGCTGAGCAGCAGGTTCGTGCTGCGCAGTGAGGTCCGGTCCGAGCCCAGCCGGCTCAGCAGGCCCTTCACCTGTGTCTCCCACGCCTTGTTGGCCTTCTTGAGGGCCGCCGAGGTCAGCCAGCCGTGACCGTCCTTGGCGTCGAACGCCTTCACCGCGCTCCCGGTCTCCTGGTCGGCGTGGTCGCCGGCCTTGCGGGTGTCGGGTTCGATGTGCTGCTGGAGCGCGTTCGCGGCGGCGCGCTTCTTGGCGGGCGACGAGGCCATGTTCGGCAGCCCTCCGCTCGGCCCGAAGGGTGCGGCGGGCCCGCCGCCCGGCCCCGGTAGCGTGCCGTCCAGCGACATGGTGAAGCCCCTCTCCCCGTACACAACTCTCCCCGTACACAACGATCAGACCTGCAAGCTAACAAGACGATCTTCCGAGCTTGCGAAGCTCATGCGGAGACGCTGTCACCGAATGTGAACATCCCGCGCAGTCCCGTCGCCCCCCTCGGCCCCCCGCCCCCTCGGTGCCCCGCCTCCTCGGTGCCCCGCCTCCTCGGCCGCCACGTGTGCCGCCGACTGGGCCGGTTATCGCCTCGCCGGCGCGGCCTCCGCGTGAGAGCGTCCGCAGCAGTGCCTCTGCCGAGGGGGCGTACCTCCCGACTCGTAGACGGAGAAGGCAACGTGGCACAGGACCGTATGGCCGACCTCGACGCCCACTGGCGCGCCGCCAACTACCTGGCCGCCGGCCAGATCTACCTCCTGGACAACCCCCTCCTGACCGAACCGCTGCGGCCCGAACACCTCAAGCCGCGGCTGCTCGGTCACTGGGGCACCTCACCCGGCCTCAACCTGGTGCACACCCACCTCAACCGTGTCGTGAAGGAACACGGCCTGGACGCGCTCTGCGTCTGGGGTCCCGGTCACGGCGGTCCCGCCGTCCTCGCCAACTCCTGGCTGGAGGGCTCGTACAGCGAGACGTATCCGACCGTCGGCCGGGACGCGGACGGCATGGGCAAGCTGTTCCGGCAGTTCTCCTTCCCCGGCGGTGTCCCGAGTCATGTCGCCCCGGAGACCCCCGGGTCGATCCACGAGGGCGGCGAACTCGGCTACTCGCTCGCGCACGCCTACGGCGCCGCGTTCGACAACCCGGACCTGCTGGTCGCCTGCGTGATCGGCGACGGAGAGGCGGAGACGGGCCCGCTCGCGGCGTCCTGGCACTCCAACAAGTTCCTCGACCCCGTCCACGACGGCGCGGTGCTGCCGATCCTGCACCTCAACGGCTACAAGATCGCCAACCCCACCGTGCTCTCCCGCATCCCCGAGGCCGAACTCGACTCCCTGTTACGGGGATACGGCCACGAGCCCCTGCACGTCACGGGTGACGATCCGCGCGTCGTCCACCCCGCGATGGCAGCCGCCATGGACCAGGCCCTGGAGCGCATCGCGGCGATCCAGCACACCGCGCGCACCTCCGGGGCGCGTGGCCGGGCCCGCTGGCCGATGATCGTGCTCCGTACCCCCAAGGGCTGGACGGGGCCAGCGACGGTGGACGGCACGCCGGTCGAGGGAACCTGGCGGGCGCATCAGGTCCCGCTCGCCTCCGTACGCGAAAACCCGGACCACTTGCGGCAGTTGGAGGCGTGGCTGCGCTCCTACCGGCCCGAGGAGCTCTTCGACGGCGAAGGCCGCCCCACCGCACGGGTCCTGGCCTGTGTCCCGGAGGGCAACCGCCGCCTGGGCGCGAGCCCGCACGCCAACGGCGGCCTCCTCACCCGTGACCTGCCCCTCCCGCCGCTGGAGCAGTTCGCCGTACCCGTCGACAAACCGGGCAGCTCCCTGCACGAACCGACCCGCGTGCTGGGCTCTCTGCTCGCCCGGATCATGCGGGACACGGCCGTGCGGCGCGACTTCCGCGTCGTGGGCCCCGACGAGACGGAGTCCAACCGGCTCGGCGCGCTGTTCGAGGTCACCGGCAAGGCGTGGCAGGCCGAGACCCTGCCCACCGACGAACATCTCGCCGCCGACGGCAGGGTGGTGGAGATCCTCTCCGAACACCTCTGCCAGGGCTGGCTTGAGGGCTACAACCTCACCGGCCGGCACGGTCTGTTCTCCTGCTACGAGGCCTTCGTCCACATCGTCGACTCGATGGTCAACCAGCACATCAAGTGGCTGAAGACCTCGCGCGCCCTGCCGTGGCGGGCCCCGGTCCCCTCCCTCAACTACCTCCTCACGTCGCACGTCTGGCGCCAGGACCACAACGGTTTCTCGCACCAGGACCCGGGCTTCGTCGACCACGTGCTGAACAAGAGCCCCGAGGTCGTCCGCGTCTACTTCCCGCCGGACGCCAACACACTGCTCTCCGTCGCCGACCACGTCCTGCGCAGCCGCGACTACGTCAACGTCGTCGTCGCCGGCAAGCAGCCGAGCTTCGACTGGCTCTCCCTGGACGACGCCCGCGCCCACTGCGCCCGGGGCGCCGGCATCTGGGAGTGGGCCGGTACGGAGGCCGGTACCGGGGGTCCGGACGTGGTGCTGGCCTGCGCGGGCGACGTACCGACCCTGGAGGTGCTGGCGGCGGCGCAGTTGCTGCGCGGTCGGCTGCCGGAACTGGCCGTCCGGGTCGTCAACGTCGTCGACATGACGCGGCTGTTGCCGCGCGAGGAGCACCCGCACGGCATGTCGGACTCCGAGTACGACGCCCTGTTCACTCCGGACAAACCGGTGATCTTCGCGTACCACGGCTACCCCTGGCTGGTCCACCGGCTCGCCTACCGCCGCACCGGCCACGCGCAGCTGCATGTGCGCGGCTACAAGGAGGCGGGCACCACCACGACGCCGTTCGACATGGTCGTACGCAACGACCTCGACCGGTACCGGCTGGTCATGGACGTCATCGACCGGGTGCCGGGCCTCGCCGTCCGGGCCGCCTCCGCCCGCCAGGCCATGGCGGACGCCCGTACCCGCCACCACGCCTGGATCCGCGCCCACGGCGTGGACCTCCCGGAGGTCGCCGACTGGCACTGGACCGGCTGAGCCCGTCTCATCCCTCTCACCCGCGTGGGTGGGTCTCGCGCAGGGCTTCGCGCAGTGCCCGGGACGGTCTACTGCCTGGCCGTACGCCCGGGTCGCCCGTCCCCCCGGGGTGCTTGTAGGCGTAGGCGTCAGAGCCGGATCCATTTCCTCATGGCGCGTGTCCGCTCGGTGTCGAGCGTGTGGGGGTCGGTGGTGTCGGTGGCCCAGGCGATGTGTCCGTCGGGACGGACGAGGACTTCGGTGGTGGCGTCGAGGGCGCGGGGCTCGGTCCGTGCGGTCACTGCCGTGACGTGCTCAGGTGCGGTCAAGTGGTTCAAGTGGTCCTGTGCGGCAGTCAGTTGGAGCAGTACGAAGCGTCCCTCGTGGAGCAGTTCGTAGGTACGGATCCGGCGTCCGTCCGAGAGGGTGAGGGGGAGGTCCGGCATGCGGCGGCCGGTCATCGGGTGTGCGGTGGAGGTGGTGGGCGGGTAGGCGGTGTCGAGTGCGGAGAGCTGGCCGGCGAGGTGCCGGTTGACTTCCGGAAGGCCGAGGAGCGTGTCGAACAGTTCGCACAGGAGCCTGGCGGGGCGGCGGTAGCGCTCGACCAGCGGCAGTTCGACCAGGAGCGTCTGGGCCTCGGTGCGTTCGGTGACGGCCAGGCCGACCGGGCGGCGTTCGGCGTCGTAGCTGTCGAGCAGGCCGGGGGCAGCCCACCCGTGGATGCACGCTGCCAGCTTCCATCCCAGGTTCATCGCGTCCTGGAGGCCGGTGTTGAGGCCTTGGGCGCCGACAGGGAAGTGGATGTGCGCACTGTCGCCGACGAGGAGCAGCCGGCCTGAGCGGTAACGCCCGGCGAGCCGGGTGGCGTTGCCGAAGCGGGACAGCCAGGTCGGGTTCCCGATGCCGCAGTCGGTGCCGCACACACCCAGGACTGCGGTACGGAACTCGGCAAGGGTGACGGGTGTGGTGGAGGGGACCCTCATGCGCTCGGGGTCCATGACGACGAACCGGGTCAGACCGGGTTCCAGCCGGGAGACGAGGATCCCGTGCTGTCTGGCGCGGTCGAGATCCGCGTGATCGGCGGTGGCGAAGTCGCCCACCATCGCGGTGAACGACTCGTCGGTCCCGGGGAACGCGATGCCGGCGGCGCGGCGGACGGTACTGCGGGCGCCGTCGCAACCGGCCACGTAGGCGGCCCGGACGGTGGCCGGCCCAGCCGGACCCCGCAGTTCCACCTCCACCTCCGCCTCCACCTCTACCTCCGCCTTCGCCTCCACGCTGTCGTCCTTCTGCTTCAGCCCGGTCACCTCGTGCCCCCGGTGGATGCGGACCCCGAGCTCCCTGGCCCGCTCCTCCAGCAGCGCTTCGGTACGTGACTGGGCCAGCAGCAGGGCGTACGGCTGCGGGGAGGCGAGCGAGGAGAAGTCGAGGGGCGTGTGCAGCGTGCCGGCGAACTGCCAGCCGGGCACGGTGCGCCCGGCCGCCAGGAACCGTTCGGCCAGGCCGCGTTGGTCCATCAGCTCCAGGCTGCGCGGGTGCAGGTTGAGTGCGCGTGAGTTCGGCTGCGGATGGGTACGGCGCTCGACGACATCGGTCCGTACGCCGGCGAGCGCGAGCTCGGCCGCGAGGAGCAGGCCGGTGGGTCCGGCGCCGACCACGAGCACTTCGGTCTCTGCTTCCACGAGCCTGCCTCTCGTTCCGGGTCGGTCCACCTATGCGGGATCGGACCGTTTACGGGCGATGGTCAGGCCGTCGGCCACCGGCAGCATCACGGACTCGACGCGCGGGTCGGCCCGCACATGGGCGTTGAACTCGCGTACGGCGCGGACGTTTCCGGTGGCGTGGGGGAGGTGGACCTGCCCCTGCTGGAGCACGTTGTCGGCGATCAGCAGTCCGCCGGGGCGAAGGCGGGGCACGAGGAGGTCCCAGTACTGGCAGTAATGGGGCTTGTCGGCGTCCAGAAAGACCAGGTCGAGGTCGTTCCGCAGCGGAAGGGCCGCCACGGTCTCCAGCGCGGGGCCGATCCGGAGGTCGATACGGTCCTCAACTCCTGCCTCTTTCCAGGCAGTTCGGGCAATGCCGGTCCACTCCTCGGAAAGGTCGCAGGTGACGACGGTCCCGCCGGGGCGCAGTCCGGTCGCCAGGGCCAGGGTGGAACAGCCGGTGAAGGTCCCGACTTCGACGATCTTCTGCGCCTCCACGAGACGTGCGAGCAGGGTCAGCAGGGTTGCCTGCTCGTGCGGCACCCGCATGCCGGCCACCGCCCCCAGCGCACACGTCTGCGCCTCCAGCCGCCGCTGGACCGGTGTGGGGGGTTCGCTCTGGCGCACCAGGTAGTCGTACAGCTCGCGGGTGAGCGGGACGACCTTGAAGTTGTCGTGCAGGGGTTCGATCACGCGGGGCTCCTGTCGGGTTGGGGGGCTGAGTGCTCTGCTCATCTGCGGCGCTGCCGTGGCTGGTCGCGCCCACGCGCCTCCCATGCGCCCTGTCCGTCGCCGGCAGCGCGAGGACACACTCATGGGCGGCCGCTGCCCCTGTGTGCTGTGCCGTGGTGCGCACCGGGCCGTACTTCTCGTCCGCGCGTGCAGAGAGGAAGAGCCATGCGGCGTGTTCTCGTACTGGGTGAATTCCGGGCGGACCGGCTCGTGCCTCCCCTTCTCCGGGCCGGTGCGCACGTGACGGTTCTGGGCTTCGCCGACCTCACCGGATTCCTGGACCCCCGGGTCACCTGCGCACCACTGCCGAAGGCACTGACCGAAGAGGACCTGCGCGTACTCATTGATGAACACCGGGCGGACCTCGTGGTGCCCGGCATGTCGTCCCCCGGACAGGAGCAGATGCTCACGCTGTACGCCCGCGTCGGCCATTCCGACGGCCGTTCCGTCAGCCGTTCCGTCGGCCGTTTTGACGGTGGCGCTCGGATGCCGGTGCACTCCGCAGCGTTCGCCACCCTGGCCTGCGACAAAGTGGCCCTGCACCGGCAGGCGGCCCGGCGTGGGTGGCCCGTCCCCGCCGGCGTGGTCTGCGAGCACCCCGGGCAGCTCGGCGGGGCCGCCCGGCAAGTGGGCTTCCCCCTGCTCGTGAAGGAAGCACGCAGCGAGTCCTTCGCCGGTCGGCACTTCGTCCGTGGGACCTCCCGGCTCACGGCCCTCAGCTCCTCCCTCACGTACCCCGTGCTGGTACAACAGGCCATCCAGGGCGAGGAGTTCGCCGTTGAACTCCTCACCCTTCCCACCGGCACCGCCCAGTGGCCCGTCACCGCTCTCGGGGCCCTCGACGGAGACTGCGCCCCGGGGCGGCGGGCCCGGGTACAGCCCGCCCTCCTCCCCGCCCCGGCCCGTCTCGCGTTGAGCGCCCTGGTGCGGGACATCGTCGAGACCTCCCGCCCGTGGGGGCCCTGGCAGCTGGACTTCGCGCTCACCCGTGACGGGCAGCGGCTCCATCTCTTCGAGATCAACGGACGGTTCGGCGGGGTGTCCAACATGAGCTGGACCAGTACCGGCACCGATCCGCACCTCGCCCACGCCCAAGCCGTGCTGCACGACCGCCTGCCGGAGCACACCCACGCCGTCCGCGCCGCACTGGAGCTGCCGGTACCGAACGGCACGACGCTCCCGCTTCCCCCGGTCGGCACGACCCTGTCCGCCTTCACCGCCAACCCCGGCTACCCCGGTCCCGCCACCTCCGGAGTCCACCGCGCGGTACTCGCTGCGACGCCCGCCCACGCCCCCGCCGTACGCGACTGGCTGCGCCAACTCCCCGCCGGAACCCTGCTGTTGACTGTCGACTCCGCCCTCGCCAGGCTCGAACAGGGTATGGCTGCACTCAGTGCGGAGGCGACACGGGGCGCGCGTACGACCCCGAGTGCGGTCGCGGCCCGATTCCCTCGGCCGACCCCGCGCACAGGTCGGTGATGAGTTTGCGGGCCCGGCCCGCCGTCACCGGGGTGACGCCGTGGATCAGCTGTGACCCGTACACCAGCGTGGTCCCCGCCGGCGGGCGGCAGACCCAGCGAGTGGCGGCGATGGCGTCGAGGGAGACCGGTCCCGACCTCGCGGTGATCTCGTGCACCAGCCGGGTGCCGGGCTCGAACACGCCGTCGGCCTCGGTCAGCCGGTCGGTCCACAGCTCCTCGCACGCGGTGGTGTCGAGGTAGAACTCCCCTCCCTCGTCGGCCTCTTGAAGGTTGAACACCACCCGGCCCAGCCGGACGGGCCGCTCGTCCGGATCTCCCATGCCGTGTACGTGCGAGCGGATCCTGTCTCCCGGTTTGAGGTCGTGGTACAGCCACGGGGCAACGGAGTCGGCGGACGGGAAGGCCCGGCGGATGACGGGCATCGCCCGGTCGATCGCGCCCGACAGGATCTCCTGCACGGCATCGGGCGGAGCGAGCCCCTCGCTGGGCCGGGCGGGAACCCAGCCGGTGACGGCCAGATGGTCGTCTACGATCTTGGTGACCTGGGCGGTCTCGTCAGGGGTGAGGAAGCTCTCGATCGTCTGTACGGCCAGAGTCTCGGACGTGTTGATCACTCTGTGCTCCTCTCGCGGTTTCGTACGCCCGACTCATTGCAGTGCCGGCCCTCCCGGACGCCAAGGGCGCCGAGCGGGCGCGCAAGCGCACCGGCCGTCCGGTATGAGCGCACGGTACGGCCACCTGGAACGGGCCCGTGCCTCCGTGCGCCCCACAGTCACCTACGAGGCCGGTACGCCCCCGCCGGCCGCCCACCGTCCGAGGGTGAATTCGCCGCCCTCCCGCCGGACTTCCACGGCGCCCGCACCGCCGAAGTGCGCGGGGACCACCAACTCCCTTTCCTCGGCGGCCCGTTCGAGGATTCTGCGGCGGCTGGTCACCGCTTGCTCCGCGTCCAGGCAGAAGCAGCTGTTGCAGGACGGCGCGAGGATCTGCACCGGGCTGTGCAGCAGGTCGCCGACGAAGACCGCCCGGTCGCCCCCGGAGGCGAGCCGCAGTACGGCCGAGCCGGGTGTGTGGCCCGGCGCGGACTCCAGCGTGAGGTGCTCGTCGATGCGGTGGGTGCCGTCCCACAGGACGCTCTGCCCGGCCCGGTGGACGGGCGCGATGCTGTCCTCGTAGATGAGCCGGTCGTCCGGCCTCTGACTCCCGCCCCCGTACGCGTTGTCCGGACCGAAGTGGAAGTCGTCGGCGGCCGGGATCAGGTACTGGGCGTTGGGGAACGCAGGCTCCCAACCCCCTTCCGTACCGACGGTGTTGCCGCCGACGTGATCACCGTGGACATGGGTGTTGACGACGACGTCGACGTCCTGGGGCCGGACGCCGGCCCACGCCAGGCCGCCCAGGAAATCGCCCTGCCAGTGGTGGAACTGCGGCGAGCCCGGCCGCTCGCGTCCGTTTCCCAACCCGGTGTCGACCAGGACGGTCCGTCCGCCGCTGCGCAGCACCCAGCTCTGCACCGCCCCCACCGCCAGGTCGCCGTCCGTCTCCCAGTGGTCCGGTGCCAGCCAGCCCTCGTTGCCCTTCCACAGCTCGGCCCCGGAGTCCGGAACCAGGGCGCGTGCGGGCGCGAACGCCCCTTGCCACTCGACGACTCGGAGTACCTCGACATCCCCGAACACCATGCGCTGCACGCTCTGCGTACTCTGCGTCCTCTCACTGCTCTGTGTGCTCTCACTGCTCTGTGTGCTCTCGCTCTTCATGTCCTCGACCCTAGGAAGAGCAGATGAGCTCCTCAATGCCTGTTCAGCTCAATCGGATACGCGTACGTCTCACCACTGACGCCATGGGTATCCTCACCCGATGGACGTGGTGAGTGACGCAGTCTCAGCGGTACGTGTCGGGAGGCCCGCCTCGAACCGGGTGCGGGTGAGCGGGAGCTGGTGCACGCGGCTGGCCCCGTACGACGGTGCGGGCTTCCACGTGGTGCTGGAGGGGAGCTGCTGGCTGCTGCCCGAGGGCGGCTCGCCGCTCTCGCTCGGCACGGGTGACGTGGTGCTGCTGCCGCACGGCACGGAACATGTGATGGCCGACGCCCCCGCCGATGCGGCGGCCGTGGAGCAGGCGGTGCCGTTCGAGCAGTGGCTCGACGGGCACGAACCGCACCGCCCCCCAGCCACCACCCCCGACGAGGCACAGATGCAGACGCCAGTGCAGATGCTGTGCGGCAAGTACCGGCTCGACCGCAGCCGCGTACACCCGCTCATGGCAGAACTGCCGGAGGTCGTCCACCTGCCGAACCGGGTCGGCGCCCACCCCGAACTCCGCGCCGCCGTCGACCTGTTGGGCCACGAGCTGGCCACCCAGGGGCCCGGCTCCTGCCTCGCGGTGCCCAGCCTGCTCGACCTTCTCCTCGTCTATATGATCCGCTCCTGGGCGGCCCGGGACACGAACGGCACCTGGCCCGCCGTACTGGGCGACCCGGTGGCGGCCGCCGCCCTGCGGGCGCTGCACTCGGACCCCGCCGCCCCGTGGACCAACGACCGCCTGGCCGCCGAGGCGGGGGTGTCCCGCGCCACCCTGGCCCGCCGCTTCACCACTCTGGTCGGCCGCCCGCCGATGGCGTATCTCACCTGGTGGCGCCTGACGTTCGCCGCCACCCTGCTCCGCGACACCCCGGACCCGCTGGCCACCGTCGCCCGCCGCGTCGGCTACGGCACCCCGTACGCCTTCTCCCACGCCTTCAGCCGGGAGTTCGGCACCACTCCGGGCCAGTACCGGACAGAGACGGCGGGCGCGGGTCAGAGCACCACGCGGTAGTCGGAGCACCACATCACCTGGGTAGCGCCCCCGCCCCACCCCCGCCCCGGCGGTGGGACGGCCCGACGGCTGCCCGCATCGCCGTACGGGCCGCCCGGCGCTGTGGGAGGGTGAGGGTGTGAACCTGGAGGACCTCGTCCGGCTGCGCCGGGCCCGTGACCGGATGGACCGCGACTACGCGGAGCCGCTCGACGTTCCTGCGCTGGCGAGTGACGCGCTCATGTCGGCCGGCCATTTCTCCCGCAGCTTTCGCGCCGCCTTCGGGGAGACCCCGTACAGCTATCTGATGACGCGCCGGATCGAGCGGGCGAAGGCGCTGCTGCGGCGGGGCGATCTGTCGGTGACGGACGTCTGCTTCGCGGTCGGCTGTACGTCCCTGGGGTCGTTCAGCTCGCGGTTCACGGAGCTGGTCGGCGAGAGCCCGAGCGCGTACCGGGCCCGCAGCCACGACGAAGGCGCTGCCGTCCCGGCCTGCATCTCCAAGATTCACTCGCGACCGGTCAGGAACGGAGAAGCCAGATCCGGTCCCCCGCCCCTAGCGTGAAACCCATGGAAACCAACCGCACGAACACCAGCCGGCCGAGCACCAGCCAGTCGGGCCTCAGCCTCTCGCAGTGCTTCATCGCCGTCGACGACCACGACAAGGCTCTCACCTTCTACCGGGACGCCCTCGGCCTGGAGGTGCGCAACGACGTCGGGTACGAGTCGATGCGCTGGGTGACCCTCGGATCGCCCGCACAGCCGGACGTGAGCATCGTCCTGGAACCGCCGCTCGCGGACCCGAACGCCTCGGAGGCCGACCGGCAGGCGGTGACCGAGCTCATGGCGAAGGGACTGCTGCGCGGCGTCATCTTCGCGACCGACGACTGCGACGCGACCTTCGAGCGCATCAGCAAAGCGGGCGGCGAAGTGCTCCAGGAGCCGGTCGACCAGCACTACGGCGTCCGCGACTGCGCGTTCCGCGACCCCGCCGGGAACATGGTGCGCTTCGCCCAGCCCCGCCGGCAGTAGGCCCCGGCCGAACCGGGCCCATGCCGTCGCGGGCACGTCCGTGACGACGACGCAGAGCGTCACCATGGCGAGGAACGGGCCGGTGGCCAGGTGGTCCAGCCACCGGTGGGCCTCCGCCGAGGTCATCCGGCCCGCCGCCACGGCCCGCTCGGTGTCGGGGTGGTCGACAGCCGGCGAGTCCCCGTCGGGCTCCCCCCTCACGAACCGCCCACCGGGGCGCAGCACACGGTCGGTGAGGGCACGGCGTACGTCGGCGGCCGGTGTGACCACATCTGCTCGATGGCGGCGTTGACGACGTACCCGTGCAGCGGACCGTCCTCCCGGCGCCCTCAGCCGCCCGTGCCGTCAGGCGCTCGTACCCTCAGCCGCCCGTACCGTCAGGCGCTCGTGAGGATGACGAGCTGCTGTGTCGCGCGGGTCATCGCGACATAGCGGTCCACGGCTCCCTCGATGCCTTCACCGTACGTCTCCGGGTCGAGGAGGACGACCAGGTCGAACTCGAGTCCCTTCGACAGCCCGGGGGTCAGAGACCGGACGCGGGGCCTCGCCCGGAAGGCACCCTCTGAGGTGGCTGCGGAGTCCGCGGCCCCGATGACGCAGGCGATCCCGTCCGCGTGCGCACCGAGCCAGGTATCGAGGACCGAGTCCAGCTCGTCCACGGATCCGTGGACGACCGGGATGCCGCTGCTGCGGATCGAGGTCGGCACGTTGGCGTCCGGGAGCGCGGCCCTGATGACCGGCGCGGCCTCCGTCATGACCTCTTCCGGCGTGCGGTAGTTGACGGTCAGGGAGGCCACGTCGATCCGGTCGAGGCCGACCCGCTCCAGCCGCTCCTGCCACGACTCCGTGAACCCGTGCCTGGCCTGGGCCCGGTCGCCGACGATGGTGAAGCTCCGGGACGGGCAGCGCAGCAGCAGCATCTGCCACTCGGCGTCGGTCAGTTCCTGGGCCTCGTCCACGATGACGTGAGCGAACGGACCGGCCAGGAGGTCCGGTTCGGCGGTGGGCAGTGCGTTCTCGTCGACCAGGGAGGCCTTCAGGTCCTGACCGTGCAGCATCCCCAGCGCGCCCTCGCTCTCGTCGATCTCGACGTTCTGCAGCAGGCTGTCCATGACGTCGGCCCTGCGCGCGAGTTCGGCGGCGACGGCGGCCTCGTGCCGCTGCTTGCGTACGGACGCCTCCGGGTCGCCGAGCCGCTGCCGGGCCGCGTCCAGGAGCGGCAGGTCGGACACCGTCCAGGCGTGGGGGGCGTCCTTGCGCTGCAACTTCCGTACGTCGTCGGCGTCGAGCCAGGGAGCGCACTTGCGCAGGTAGGCGGGGACCGACCAGAGGTCGCCGACCAGGTCGGTCGGCTCCAGCATCGGCCAGGCCCGGTTGAGGGTTCCGATCAGTTCCCTGTTCTGGAGCAGCGACCTGCGGAGCAGCTCGGGCGAGACTTCCGCGTCGCCCCCGTCGTCGCCCGCGCCGCCGCCCGCGCCGTCGTCCCCGTACTCGTCCTGGTGCTTGTCCATCAGGATCGTGAGCAGTTCCTCGCGGATCTGGTCGCGGGCCTCGTTGTGCGGAGTGCCCGGTTCCACCGCTGCGAAGGCGGCGGACCAGTCGTCGGCGCTCAGCCAGACGTCGGACCAGTGGGTGGAGACCGTCATCCCCTTGGTGGGCGGTTCCTCGTAGATGCCGACGGCCGGCTCGATCGCCTTCACCATGTCGGCGGACGACTTCAGACGGAGCACCTCCGGGTCGCTCTCGACCTCCGCTCCGGCTCCCTCGGCGACGAGGTCCGCCAGGATGCAGGTCTGTACGCCCTCCTCCCCGAGGCTGGGCAGGACGTCGGCGACGTAGTCCAGGTAGGGCCGGTGCGGGCCGACGAACAGCACGCCGCCCCTGCGGTGGCCGAGCCGGGGGTCGGCGTAGAGGAGGTAGGCGGAGCGGTGCAGGGCGACGACGGTCTTGCCCGTGCCCGGACCGCCGTCGACGACGAGAGCGCCGCGGGACCCCGCGCGGATGATGGAGTCCTGGTCGGACTGGATGGTGGAGAGCACGTCCCGCATCCGGGCCGACCGGTTGCTGCCCAGGCTGGCGATGAACGCGGACTGGTCGTCGAGCGCGGCGTGCCCCTCCAGCCCTTCGGCGGTGAACACCTCGTCCCAGTAGTCGCTGATCCGGCCACTGGTCCAGCGGTACCTGCGGCGGCTCGCCAGCCCCATCGGGTTGGCGTGCGTCGCCGCGAAGAACGGCTCGGCCGCGGGCGAGCGCCAGTCGACGAGCAGGCGGTGCCCGGTGCTGTCGGTGAGGCCCAGACGTCCGATGTACACGCGCTCGGCATCGTCCGCACCGCCCTTCTGGACGAAGTGCCCGAGGCACAGGTCGAGACCGAAGCGGCGCAAGGTGCGCAGGCGGGCGGTCAGCCGGTGGATCTCCGCGTCCCGGTCCATCGCCTCACGGCCGATGCCGCCGGGTGCCCTGCGGAGTTCGTCGAGGCGGTCGGAGAGCTCGGTGATCGACTCCTGAAGGCTCGACGCGATGGCGGCGAAGTGCTTCTCGTCGCCGGCGATCAATGCCGGCTCGGCCTTGGCGGCGAGACGGTCGGGCAGGTTGAACGCGCTGGTGGTCAGAGCGGTCGTGTCAGCAGCCACACGCACTTAGTGAATCTCCCATTTCCGCAGGTACTGGCGTTAGGCCAGTGATTGTGCGGCATGGTGGGGGCCTTGCCGCAAGGCCCCCAGTGCGTTATAAGTTAAGAGTGGCGGGAGGTGGGTACTCCCCCTGCCACTCCTCCCAGCAGCGCTTCTCATACGCTCACACGGGCAGCCACTCACATGGGCAGCGACTCACATGGGCAGCGACCGCAGTCGCACCGCACCCTCCGGCCAGCTCTCGTCACCGTGCAGCGGTGTCCACATGGTCCTCAGCGGCATGAGCACGAGCCGCTCCTGCGGCTGCTCGACATGCACCTCCCCGTCGACCGCGCGCCAGCCGAGCTTCTCGTAGAGCGCGACGAGCGGCGGCCGGCAGAAGAGGAGCGCCCACTGCGGGCCCATGGTCCGCGCGTGCTCCAGCGCCGCGCCGACGACCTGCCGTGCCAGCCCCTGCCCCCGCAGGCCGGGCGCCACGACCACCCCGCCCACGCCGACCACCTCCAGGCCGACGCCGCGGACCTCCAACGGCAGCCTGCGCAGGCCGGCGTGCGCGACGAGGCGTCCGCCGTTCCGTCCGCCGTTCTGCGCCAAGCCGAAGTGCTCTTCCTTGGGAAGCCAGGTCAGACCGGTGTCGGCGACGCCGAACGGATCGTCGCCGTCGCCGAGTATCTGGGCCAGCTCGTCCTTCGTATAGCGATCGAGCCGCCGGACGGCGAGGGCAGGGGCCGGCGCCGGGGACCCGGTCGAGAGATCATCAGTCATGAGCCCATGATGGGGGTCGCCCATGCTTCCTCGTCCAGCTGGAGGCCGTTTGCCAGGTAGCTGATGGTGCGGTACCAGCCGGTCAGGACGAGCAGTTCGAGGAGCTGGGGGTCCTCGTAGTGGGCGCGAAGAGAGTCCCAGGTGGGGGTGGAGAGGCGTGCCGTGTCGTGGAGTTCGTCGACGGCGGCGAGCAGCGCCCGGTGTTGCGGTTGCCAGGAGGTGTCGGCCGTCGGCTCGTCCGCGGTGGTGGCCCGGAGCTGCTCCGGCGTAAGCCCGACCCGGTGGGCGAAGGCCGAGGCATGCACACCCCATTCGTACGCGCAGCCACTGCGAGCGGTCGTACGGGCGATGACGATCTCGCGGTCCAGGTCGGGCAGGAGTCCGTGGCCTAGCAGCCCCGCCCCGAGGGTGAACATGCGGGAGGCGAGTTCGGGGTTTCGGTACAACACCCGGAAGAGGGTGAGGGGTTCATGGTCCACACCCGGCGGCATCCAGCGGTGCAGGGCCTGGCCGATCTGCGGGGAGTAGGGCGGGGTGAGCGGTTCGATGCGCGGCATGGGCCACTCCTTCGCTTCGCTTTTCGAAGCACTATGATGCTTTGAAAAGCGAAGCGCAAGGGCGTGCGGCGTGCGGCAAGCGCCCAGTGAGGAGCAGGCGTGGAAGCAGGCAGACCTTCCGGCGACGGGCTTTCCGGCGGACAGCAGGGCGAACCGCCGGTCGGCACTCCCCGCCCCGGCGTCCCGGTACGCGGTTCCGCGACGGGCCGTCCCGTCATGGCCGCCCTCGATCTGCTCGGCCGGCGCTGGGCGTTGCGCATCCTGTGGGAGCTGCACCAGGGCCCGGCCGGTTTCCGGGAGTTGCAGCGCAGGTGCGCCCGCATGTCCTCCAGCGTCCTCAGCACCCGCCTCACCGAACTGACCACTGCCCGCCTCCTCGCCCTGCACGACGACGGCTGCTACCGGCTCACACCGATCGGCGAGGACCTCGTCGACGCGCTGCGTCCGCTGGACGAGTGGAGCCGGCGATGGGGAGAAGAGCCGGACGGGCGGGCGTAGCCCGGCGGCGGCGGGACGGAACTGGCGTCGCGCGCGCCGACGTTGTTGTCCGCGGACAACAAAATCGCGCGTCGGCCCGTTCCCGTGCTGCCACCGACGAGGGAGAACACCGGCCGGAATCCGGGGGCTACGGGCGCCAGTACAACGCCGGATCAGGAAGGTCGTCGAAGCCGAGGGCGCGGTAGAGCGGCTCGCCCTCGGCCGACGCGTACAGATCGACCCGGGCCGCCTCCCGCTCCCGGAACCAGTTGAGCAGCCCTTGCATGAGCGCCCGGCTGTGTCCGCGCCGACGGTGTTCCGGGTCGGTGACGACGCCGAGGACCTGACCGGTCCGGCCGTTGCGCAGGTGCGGCCCGGGGAGCCGCTGCTCGATGGTGCCGATGGCGCAGGCGGCGAGAGGGCCGCCGGTGCGGTCAACGGCATCGGCATCGGCATCGGCATCGGCGTACGGATACTCGCCGTCCACGACCAGGATCCGTACGGTGTCCGACACCATCTGCTCCTTCAGTACGGCGGCGAGCGAGTGCCGCCAGTCCCCGTCCGCGGACGAGGGGTTGAAGAATTCGCCGCCGAGGTCCTCGAAGAGCAGCGCCCGCAGCCGTACGAGCTCCGGAATGTCGTCCGCCACCGCCTGCCGCACCCGCACCGTTCGCATCATGTAATGACCCTAGGACGATGGGGACACTTACGAAACCCCTTCGATCCCCCGCGTCTGCGCCGACACCCACTCCAGGTACGCCGGACTGCCCGCCGTCACGGGTACGGCGATGATCTCCGGGGTGTCGTAGTCGTGCAGCTCCCCGATACGGCGCGCGAGCTCCGCCACCAGGTCACCGCGCGTCTTGAAGTCGATCCGCCACTCCTGCGCCCGCTCGACCGCACCCTGCCACCGGTACACCGAGGAAACGGGGAAGACCTGCGCACAGGCGGCCAGTTGGTCCTCGACGGCCCTGGCGGCCAGGGCGTACGCCTTGTCCTCGGCGTCGGTGGTCGTGGTCAGCACGGCGTAGCTGCGCGTCGGATCCGGATCCGCGTTCGTCGTCATGACGCGAGCGTACGCAGCAGCTCACCCACCCGCGCCTCTACGCACCGCAGTCGGCGAGCCCCGGCTTTCGGCGCCTACCTCGACGCCGCCCGCGCCCACCTCCCGTACGAAACCGACCTCACCGTCGTCCAGGGCGTCCTCGCCTTC
>NZ_JBEZKB010000025.1:0-162897 GCF_040651475.1 Streptomyces sp. NPDC048442 | reverse complement strand
GAGGGGGCGTGCTCTGCGTGGGGGCCGCCCCCTTGCCCACCCGTCCCGCCCCCGGGGGGCGGCCCCGCTGCCCAAGGAGGCTAGGGGGCTAGGGGTCGGAGGGGCGGCCCCGCTGCCCAAGGAGGCTAGGGGGCTAGGGGTCGGAGGGTGGAGGGGCGGCTCCGCTGCCCAAGAGGGCTAGGGGGCTGGGGAGCGGAGGGTTGGGGGCCCGCCCCAGGGGCCCCACCCCACCCCCAACCCACCTATCCCGCCTGCTGCCGCATCCGCGAAGTCCGATGCACCGGATCCGTATCGATCTTCGGAATCACATGCTCCCCGATCAGCCTGATCGAGTTGAGCGTGTCCTCCTTCGGCACTCCGATCGGCAGTCCGAAGGACAGCTGGTCCGCCCCCGCCTGCTCCCACCTCTTGCACTGCGTCAGCACCTCGTCCGGGTCCCCGCAGATCATCAGCTCCTCGGCGATAAGCAGCTCGATGATTTCTTCGCTGTACTCCGGCAGCAGTTCCGGCCACTCCGGAATCCCCTCCGGCCGCGGGAAGGTGTCGTGGTACCGGAAGAGCAGCGACTGCAGGTAGTTCAGCCCCCCGTTCACCGCCACCTGTACCGCAGCCTCGTGCGTCTCCGCGCAGATCGCCGTAGAGGTCACCATGACGTTGTCGTTCACGAACGCCCCGACCGGCTCCGCGTCCTTGATCGCCGTCTTGTACGACTCGACGACCCACTCCATGTCCGACACCTTCTGGACGCTGAAGCCGAGCACTCCCAGCCCCTTCTTCGCCGCCATCGCGTACGAGGAGGGCGAGCCCGCCGCGTACCACATGGCCGGGTGGGCCTTGCCGTACGGCTTCGGCAGGATCTTCCGCGGCGGCAGCGACCAGTGCTTCCCCTGGAAGCCCTGGTACTCCTCCTGGAGCCACATCTTGGGGAACTCGGCGATGGTCTCTTCCCAGATCTCCTTGGTGTGGTTCATGTCCGTGATCCCCGGCATGAACCCGAGGATCTCGTGCGACCCGGCCCCCCGCCCCGACCCGAACTCGAAGCGCCCACCGCTGAGATGGTCCAGCATGGCCACCTTTTCGGCGACCTTGACGGGGTGGTTCACCGGCGCCAGCGGGTTGAAGATCCCCGACCCGAGGTGGATCCGCTCCGTCGCGTGCGCCAGGTACCCGAGAAACACATCGTTCGCCGACAGGTGCGAGTACTCGTCCAGGAAGTGGTGCTCGCTCGCCCAGGCGTACTTGAACCCGGACTTGTCCGCCTGGATGACGTACTCGGTCTCCTCGATCAGAGCGTGGTGCTCTGCCTCGGGGTCGACCTTCTGGCGCGCGGCAGGCACGTAACCCTGCACGAAGAGACCGAACTCCACGGAAGTCCACCGTCCTTAAACGATTACTGACGGACCGTCAGATTCTGATGTGACCGACTGTTCCACCGCACTACGGGACCGTCAATACTGACGACCCATCAGAAGCTCTCCGGACAACAGGAACCAGCGATCAGGCCTCAGACAATGGAGACCCCCGCCAGCCACCCCCCGTCCACCACGAACGGCTGCCCGGTGATGTACGACGAGTCCTCCGAGGTCAGGAACAGCGCCAGCGCCGCCACCTCCTGCGGCCTCCCGATCCGACCGAGCGGCACGAGCTTCTTGTACAGCTCGGCCACCGCCGCCGCGGACTCCTCCGGATCGGCCGTCGGGTCGAGCACCGCAGGATTGGTCATCGGCGTGTCAACTGCTCCTGGACACACGGCATTCACCCGTATCCCCTTGCCCGCAAGCTCCATCGCGGCGACCCGCGTGAGCCCCAGGATCGCGTGCTTGGTGGCGGCGTACGCGCCCACGTACGCCATCCCCGTCAGCGCGGTGTACGAGGCGGTGTTGACGATCGTCCCGCCGCCGGCGGCCTCGATCTCGGGAGCGACGGTACGGATCCCGAGGAACGCCCCCACCTGGTTGACCTGGATCACCTGCTGGAACTCCTCCAGCGGCGTGTTCACCAGCTCGTTGAACCGCAGGATCCCCGCATTGTTGACCAGCCCGTCTATCTTCCCGAAGACGTCCTTCGCCACGCCGACCGCGCGCGCCCACTCGTCCTCCTGACTCACATCAAGATGGACATACTTGGCCACCCCCTCGCCCAACTCCTTTGCCAGCGCCTCTCCTTGGTCATCGAGAACGTCCCCCAGCACCACCCTCGCGCCCTCCGCCGCGAAGAGCCGCGCCTCCTGCTCGCCCTGCCCGCGCGCCGCACCGGTGATGATGACGACGCGCCCGTCGAGCTTGCCCATGCCAGCCACATCCCTACTGTTCGATCCCCTGCCGCTACTGATTCAGCAGGGGAGCCACGTCGGCAGCGAACGCCGCCATCTGGTCGGTGAGTTCGGCCACCCCCCGGCTGCGGAACCGCACCTGGATCTGGTGCACGCCCATCGCCCGGTACGCGCGCAGGGACTCGGCGATCGCGTCCGGCTTGCCGCTCAGGGTGCGCCGCCCGACGTCCCACCCCGCCTCGCCCACGTACAGCGGCTCGGCGATCGCCCCGATCTCGATCGGACCGGAGTTCCCCGCCTCTTCCCGCAGCCGCCGCAACTTCGCTATCTGCGCGGGGAGTCGGTCGCGCGGGTCACCCTGCGGCAGCCACCCGTCGCCCCGTACGGCAGCTCTCCGTACGGCAGCGGGAGACGACCCGCCCACCCACACGGGCACCCGCTCCCGGGCGGGCCGCGGCTTCTGCCCGAGCCCGCTGAACGAGAACCGTTCCCCCGCGAACTCCGGGAACTCCTCGCGCCCGAGCGCGGCCCGCAGCGCGTCGATCGACTCGTCGAGCACGGCCCCCCGCCCCGCGAAGTCGGCCCCCAGCGCCACGAACTCCTCCTCGACGTGCCCGGCCCCGACCCCGAGGATCAGCCGCCCGCCGCTCAGATGGTCCAGCGTCGCGTACTGCTTGGCGCTCGCCAGGGGGTGCCGCAGCCCCACCACGGCGACATGGCTGAGCAGTTGTACGCGCTCGGTCACGGCGGCCAGATAGGCGAGCGTGGCCACCGGGTCGTACCAGACCGTGCTCATGGCATCGGCCAGCCGGCGCGGTATGGCCACGTGGTCGCACGTCGCGATGTACGCGAACCCGGTCCGGTCCGCCACCCGGGCCACCTCCGCCAGCTCCTCGGGCCCGGCGCCCGCCTCCCACCCCTCCGCGTAGATCACGCTCTGCGACTGCACGGGCAGCTGCATCCCGTACGACAGCCGCCCTTCGGGCAGGACCCGCACCATGAGAAGACCCCCAGACCTGACGGACCGTCATGTATTCATCGACCCGGTCATCGTCGTAGCTGACGACCAGTCAGACAAGGGGTCCCACACGGCCTATTTCCACACCCCAAGAGGTTTCACTCGTCCCACTCCCACAATCCAACTCCCCTGTGCAACCGGACAGTTCACCGAGACGTCCCCACCGATGAGCGCGCCGATGAACACACCGAGCACGCCCGTACCGCTCGACACAATTCCCCAGCACACGTCAAGGAGACCCCCGCCATGACACAGCCCCCGAGCCCCACCCCCGGTGGCACGCCCACCCGCCGCACCGCAAGGTGGGAGCGCTACCGGATCACCCACCCCTTCTCGGCCAAGGACCAGGCCGGCCTGTGGGGGTCGATCGTCGGCGTCGTGGCGCTGGCCGCGCTGCTCGGCTGGGCGCTGGACATGAAGGGCGGAGTGGTGATCGTGTTCGCGATCCCCTTCATCGTGTCCTGGTTCGAGGGCCGGCGGACGGCGTTCCAGTTCAACGCGGCCGGTGCGCAGGTCGGCGGGGTGCTGCTGCCGTGGGCGGAGGTCACCCAGTTCGTGGTGGCGACACCGCCGAACAGCCCGCACACACTGCTCGGCGCACGGCTCCGCCCCGGCGCGACGCTGCCCGCCGGAGCCGCCCTTCCGCCGCAGAACCCGGCCATTGCGGCGCCGCTCCATGTGGCGGTGGAGCGGGAGAAGTTCGACCTGACGAAGATGCTCGCCAAGGCACGCAAGTACGCCCCGTCGCACGTCCAGATCGTGGTCGCCGACCCGTCGGGAGAACGCATCGCGGCCTGAGCGGGAGGTCAGCGCGGCAGCGCAGCCCAGAGAGTCAGCGCGGGAGATCAGCGCGGGAGATCAGCGCAGGAGATCAGCACGGGAGATCAGCCCAGAAAGTCAGCGCGGGAGATCAGCGCGGGAGGTCAGTGGACCGTCCGCTGCTTCTCCAGCGCCACCGGCTCCGCGCGTCGCGTGATCCCCGCCTTCTCGGCCGCGTTCTGCAACGACTGGAGGGCGAGCAGCATGATGCCGATGTCGTCCAGATAGATGGGGTCGGGAATCAGATCGACCGGGCTGATCAGATAGATCAGCGCACCCCAGAACACGAACTTGTTCCCCACCGGAATCCCGGCATCGGTGAGCAGCTTGCGCGCCTTCACCATCTTGACCAGGACCACCACGGCACCCACCACGGTCGCGAGGGCCAGCACCCCCGCCACGACCAGCAGAATCGTCATCCCGTCACTCATGCGGGCTCCTTCCGTAGGCGAGCAGTACCCCTCTCCCTCCCGTGTACCCGAACGGAGCCACCTCTCCCGGTTCACACGCCGTACGCACCCCGGGCGAAAGTGCCCCCTTCGCCGGCTTCGGCGTCGGCGACGAGGGCGCCCTCGGTACACCACCGTCCGGGCCATCCCCAGGCTCCGGCAGATGCGGGAGCCGTCACCCTGGAAGACCGGTGCCGGGGCCGCTCAGGTCTGCGCGGGAGTGCTGGCGTGGCGGGCCTCGATCGCGGCGATGACGCGTCGCTGGGCCACCCCGCGCGCGTTCCTGACCTTCGCGTCCATCACGAGCAGCGGCAGGAACAGGAGCCAGCCCCACAGGCTGAACGAGACGACCCCTCCCAGGACGAGGGCCTTGTTGGTCAGGAACGCCAGTGCACAGGTGACCACGTACGCAGCCGGACGGTGGCGGAGCAGCAGTCGCAGCGGCGCATGGGACGGGCCGGCCAGGGCTTCCAGGGTGGCGGCGATCTCGGCAGCCCGCAGATCCTCGGGGTCGACGGGAGGTTGCTCACCCATCGTCTGCGCTGTCATTGCCCGCGTCGTCGCTTCGGCCACTGCGGCGCTGAAGTCGTCGCGGTCGGCACTCGTGGCCCGGGCCTCGTCGTTCCTGGTGCGGACGTCCGCCCAGTAGCCGCGGCCGAAGCGCCCCACTGCGGCTTCCACCTGTTCCGCCTCGGGCGAGCCGGGAGGAGCGAGTTGCGCGATCCGCGACTTCAGCGGCTCCACCGCCCGGGCGCGCCCCGGGTGCTCCCAACCGTCGGCGCCCACGCACAGCTCCAGGTGGGAGACCAGCAGCCCGAGGTCGTCGGGCCACTGCTTCAACCCTGCCGTGTACGCCCTCTCCGCCTCGGCATCGTGATCGTCGTCCCGCTCAGCCGCATGCGCGAGCCCCAGCCACCGGTAGAGCACCGGATCGGGCCCCAGCTCCGCCAGCCCCTGCGCGGCCACCCTGCGAACCTGTTCAAAACCACCGGCCTCGAAGAATTCCGCGCAGCGCGCCGCGTCACCGTATTGCTGAGTCATTTCTTCCCGCCCCTTGATGAGTAGGAAGACCTTCACCCACCCCCCACCTGCGGTCAAGACTCACCGAACATGCCTGACGTGCACACACAGTGGTGTGCGTCGGGGCGGCGGAGCACGTCGGATCCGCCGGATCGCAAGACGGTCAGCCGACCCGCCGGGCCAGCACCATTCCCGGCCAGTCGCCCATCAGGAAGGGGTCGGTGGCGGTGAAGCCGTTGCGCTCGTAGTAGGCGACCAGTTCGCCCCCGCCGCCTGCCCAGCAGTCCACCCGCAGCAGCTGCACGCCTGCCCGCTGGGTCTCCGCCACGGCGTGGGTCAGCAGCGCCGCGCCCACGCCCAGGCCTGCGTGGGTTCGGTCGGTGATCAGCAGGCGGACGTACCGCTCGGGCTCCTCCGCCACGGGGATGGCCGGGACCTGCGGACTGGGGCCGGAGTCCATCACCAGGGCGCCCACGGGTGTGCCGTCGAGCTCGGCGACGTATGCAACGCACTCGGTCACGTACCGCTGGACCCGCTCCACCCCGCCGGGCTTCTGCGAGTAGGGGGTGGTGCCCCACTGCTGGGTGTTGCCGCGCGCGTTCATCCAGGCCACGGCGCCGTCGAGCATGTCCAGGACGGCCGGGACGTCGGTGGGGGTGCCGGGGCGGATACGTATGCCGGGGTGCATGCCCGTACGCGTGCCGGGTTCGCTGTCGTTCATGGCGGCAGCTTAGGGGCCGCCGCAGCGCCGGCCCGCCGACGATCCGCAGGCCCTCCGCATGCCCTCCGCCGGTCCGCAGGCCCTCCGCCAGGCGTACGGATGACCTTCACGATCGGCGGGTCAGAGCCCACAGCGCGCGGGCATACTGATCGCGCGCGATGGGCGGCCCCGGGGTTACGGGTGGGTCGCGAGCCGCCGCACAGGGTGGGACCGGCATCTCAACGGGGAAGCGTGGGGCAGCACATGGGGTGGCGAGCGGACGGCGTGGAGCTGCCGGAGCGCATCGGTCAGTACACCGTCGAGCGGGAGCTGGGCGCGGGCGGGATGGGGACGGTGTATCTGGCACGGTCCCGTGGCGGACGCGGCGTTGCCGTCAAGGTGGCCCGGCCGGAGCTGGCCGCCGATCCGCACTTCCGCGCGCGGTTCCGTGCCGAGGTCGAGGCCGCCCGCAGGGTCGGCGGGTTCCATACGGCGCCGGTGGTCGACGCCGACCCCGACGCGACGGCACCCTGGCTGGCGACCGCCTACATCGCGGGGCCCACACTGTCGGGGCTGCTCGCGGATCAGGGGCCGATGGGCGAGCCCCAACTCCGCTTGCTGGGCGCCGCGTTGGCGGAGGCGTTGCAGGCCATCCACGCCTGCGGCCTGATCCACCGCGATCTCAAGCCGGGCAACATCATCATGGCCGACGACGGCCCGCGCGTCCTCGACTTCGGCATCGCCCGAGCGGTGGAGTCGACCCGGCTGACCTCCACCGGGGCGGCCTTCGGGACCCCCGGCTACCTGGCCCCCGAGCAGGCGCAAGGGCTCGAAGTCAGCGGTGCGGCAGATGTGTTCGCACTGGGCGTGGTGCTGGTGGCGGCGGCCGGTGGCAGCGCGTTCGGGGAGGGCACGCCGATGGGGCTGATGTACCGCTCGGTGCACGAGCAACCGGACCTGTCGGCCCTGCCTGCGGGCATACGGCCGGCGGTCGCAGACTGCCTGGCCAAGGATCCAGCCCAACGGCCCACACTGGACGCCCTGTTGGACCTGTTCGCCCCCGACACGGCTGCGGGTACGACTGCGGGTACGACTGCGGACCCGCCCCCGGAACCCGCTCCGTACCCACCGACCATGCCCGCCCCTGCCACCCCCGCCGCATCGCCCGGAGCCGGCCTCGCCGCGTCGCCCGGCGCCGGCCTCGCGAGCGCCGCCACCGTGTCCGCCGACCCGCGCCCCCCGACGACCGATTCCCCCAACCCACCCCCCTCGCATGGCGGCCAGGGCCCCACGACCACCCCGCCACCCCCGAAGAAGGGCCGCGCGCGGTACGCCGCCGGTGCGCTCGGCGCGCTGCTCGTGATCGGTGGCATCGGCCTCGCCACGTACCTGCTTCAAGGCCGGGGCGGCACCGACGAAACCCCCTTCCCCCCGGCCAAGTACAAGCTCACGATGTCCCCCTTGGTGGTAGGCGGAATGTTCACGCTCAAGGGGTATCCGGTCGAGAGCAAGGACGCCGTCCCGGCGACCGAGAAGAGCAAAGACGTGCACCACCTCTTCGGCTCCTACTCCGGGACCGCTAGGTCCATGCCGTTCACGGACATGGACTTCACCGGCAGCTACGGCCTGTTCAAGAACCCGAAGGAGCAACGGGACTCCCAACTGCGGCCCGCGAGTGCGAACGCGGCGAGCGCGGAGCCCGTGACCGTGCACAAGAAGGTGCGCGTCCCCGGTTCGAAGATCGAGTTCAACTGCCAACAGGTGTCCACACAGGAGAAGGGCACCGTCACCATGTGCGCCTGGGGTGATGCCAACACCGTGGGCCGCGTCGAGTTCCGCGGCACCTTCGGACTGGAAGAGACGGCAATCCTGACCCGCAAGGTCCGCGAGGACCTGCTGGAGACACTGGGCTGACGGACTCCTCGCGCGAAGACCCGCACCGGCAAGCGGGGCCGGGCCACTGGTCCGCGAGCCATCGCGCGGCGACCCTCTCCAGTTCGGCCCACAGGGGGCGGGGCCCGCCCTGAACAGGACGCCGTTCACCTCGGCCAGGGCGGGGGACCTCCTGCTGATGTGGTCCGCGAACGGCTCGGCCGGGCTCCAGCCGTCGCCGCTCGTGAGCACCGCCCGCCACAGGATCTCGCCGCTGTGGGCCTGTGTCCCGTTGTCCGTCACATTCGCCCCTCACGCATTGCCGCTGCCGCCCGCACACCGGGCCGAATGCCCCGGTCTCCGGTCCGGACGGCGCCGTGATCATCGCCGCCGACTTCGCACAGCGCGCCCGACTAGTGACGTGTCGTGATCATTGCGAACAAAAGCCCGACAGGAAGCAGTCAGCGTGTCCAGTGAGCTGCGGCCCCTGCGAGACCCGGACGAGGCCAACCAGGCATGAGGGCCAGATACGGCGCGGCCCCGGGCGAATCCCGCCGGGGCCGCGCCGAGCCGGGCGGTCCGGCCCCTGCCCACCGACGGTCAGATCGTGTCTGCGACCTTGATGTATCCGCGCTGGAGAACCCACTGCTGGTTGGGGTGGTTGGCGCACCTCCAGATCTTCGTCCGAGCGCCGTTGTTGCGGGTGGCGCCGAGATCCAGACACATCTCCCGGGCTTCGCCCACAGTGTCGGCCAGCACGATCTGCGCGTTGCGGACGATCCACTGCTGGTTGGGGTGTTTGGCGCACCTCCAGATCTTCGTCCGGGCGCCGTTGTTGCGGGTGGCGCCGGCGTCCAGGCACATCTCCGTGCCGGTGCCGATCGTGTCTTCGACCTTGATCTGCCCATTGGCGATCACGAAGCGCTGGTTGGGGTGGTCGCCGCACCGCCAGATCTTTGCCAGGTCACCGTTGTTGCGGGTAGCACCGACGTCCAGGCACATGGCCTGTGCGGCTCGGGCCGTAGGAGCCGCCGCGGAGGACGGCGCTCCCGCGGCAAGGGTGAGCGTCAGTGCCGTGCCGACGAGGACGCCAAGGCCACGGAGGAACAAGAGTGATGACATGGTCACAACCTCAATCGTCGAAGTGGAAACGCTGGAGCACCGACGTAAGACGGGCAGCCGGTACCCACGCATCCTGATCGAGCCCGTAGGTCGCCGGTAGCGGTGAGTAGCGGTGATGCTCCGCCCGGGCAAAGTGATCACTCATTCGAGGCAGATGCAGGACGACGGTCATCAGACAACCTGGCCAGTGGGGCCGGCCGTCGGCTACGGAACATCTGCGCGGAACCACGCGAATGCCGTACCAAACTTCAGCTCACGGTGACGACACCCGAACGGCCCAATCGCGCGGGCGGGACGCACGTCGGGGTTAGGCAGCGTGCCCCGCCAGCTCGGGGCCCCGGCGAATAGGGCGCCCCAGCAAGAGCAATCTCACCGGGACTTCCTGCACCTCAACTACTCACACCCGGAACCGGCCCGCACCTCGGTAGAGCACCGAGGGCGCTAAGTTCCCGGCCTGCCCGCCCGGGTACGTATACGTCGACGGCGAATGCGTGCAGCAAGAGCCGGTCATGACATGTCCGCCTGGCTACGTGCTGCAAGACGGCGTATGCGTGAAGATTTCGTAGCCCACAGCGGACTCCACCGGCAGCAGGGGGCGGCTACAGGTATGGCCCTGACACGCGTCGGCGCGGTGCCGGGGCCATCGACAGCGTCGCGGCCGACAGGAGCGTCACGGGATCAGCATTGGACTTCACCGAGATCGCTTAGCGTGCAGCGGGCCGGTTGCCCCAAGGTGCTCTCGCCAGCGGTGTTCGGATGACCTCCGTTTGCCGCACTTCACCGCAACCGGCCTATTTGTCACTGGCCCGCATATTGGCATCGAAATCAGCCACCTTTATATGACTTAAAATAAATAACCATATGTAACATGCGTCACTGCATCACCCTCACTCGAAAGGTAGTTTCCATCTCGACCAGTCGAGAAGATTTTTGGGGGATCAAGTGGGAAGAATTCGCACCGCATTAGCTGCAACCATGGCGGTCATTGCTTTTGGGGCTTTGACGCCAGTAGCGCATGCGGACAACGCTCGCCCTACCGCGCCACTTAAGTCGTATGTGGTCGAGATGACCGGCACCACGTCGACGGAAACAGTCACGAATGGAGTGTCTCGAAAGAGCGCACCCGCAGAGTTTCCTAATTTCTACTTCACGCCACAGAATAACAGCTACGCAGGCAATAGCAACGATGCGAACTTTACCGGGCAGGTAAAGTACGGCTCCGACAAGTTCACTTTCGCCTGGAGCCAGAAACTTAGTGCTAGGCATGTTGCTGCTGCCAAGGGACTCATGTCCGAAGTTGCAACAGCAACCAAGAATGGGAAATCCTTCGGCTACAGGGACACTCACTCAAACGTCCCCGTAAACTACACGGTGCATTCGTCATTCATTACACCCACCAGCCGGTACGTTCTCAAGATCGACGAGACGTTCCCCATAACTGGGGGCTACCGCAAGGTTCACAGCGAGTTCGACTTCATCGTCACGCTGATCTGAGGGAGCTAGCAAGTGCAATGGGGGCATGACACCCGTTCGAGTGCCATGCCCCCATTGCACCAATAAGCCACATGGAGATTCGAGTGCCAGACCTTGAGCAACTAATCGCATTTGTCTTGAGCGACCTGCACATCCCTGAGGCGGAAATCCCCCGCGTAACACTTACGAGTGCAGGAACTCCTCCGCGATATGTCGATGTCCTAGTCGAAGATCGCTCGGGCATGGGTTCCGGATTTCGAGTAGATATTTCGAAATCGGAAGAGGATACGCTCTGCGCTCTAGCAGAACAAATCCCAAATTCCTACGTGGAACTATTCGCGATCGGTCTACCGGTGGTACCGGGCACGAACCGCCCAGCCAGACCGGCTGTAGTGAACGGCACGGCTATTTGGGAAGACCCCAGGAAAGAGGAAAACTGGACTTGCCCAGTGGGTAAGATCAACCCGCCTGGAGAGGGCAGCTCAGGGAGTTGTTTCACGTCGCATATTCGTCGCGCACCGCTCGAGTATTGAATCCCTGAACTTGCCGTCTCAACTTCCGGCCGTCGGACTGCCGCTGCGGCCCCGCTATACCTCCCGGCCCTTGTCGTCGACGGAACCCTTGCCCTCGCTGCGATCCTGCCCGGTGGGGTCGATAAGCGGCACGGCCAATGTCTCCGGATCAGCCTCGGGCAACCCGAGGTACTCCCGCACCACACGGCGGCTGGTGGGCACCCCTCACCACCCCCGGATACCCCGAACCACCCTTCTGAACAGCACCGACACACACCGCTCTGCCCGCCCCCGTCGGCCATTGAGGCTCGACAGGTGACGTTCCCGGTCGCGTACCGATGGGCCGCTCCACCTCGCCGGGCTTCACGGAGTACAGGATCGGGAGCGTGCGGCCCGCACCGCATCTATGCGGCGGCGTGGTGGGGAGTCAGGATGATTTTCGGCTGGTCGTCGTCGATGTCGATGTCGATGCGCAGGGTTGCGTCGAGCCCCTTGGACAGCTTGTAGAGCAGCGGAAGGGTGGGGACGGCGTCGCTTCCCTCGATGCGGGAGATCTTCGCCTGATCCAGTCCGCAACGCTCCGCGGCCTCGGCCTGTGTCAGGCCGAGCTCCTTGCGCCGCTGGTGGACGACGACGGCAAGAGCCATGGACAGGAGGTTCTCCCGACGCTCCTGGGCTCGCTCCTCCGTCTCCGGGTAGCCGTCCCGGATGCGCTTTTCGCGCAGGGCCTTGAGCTTGCTGTGGCCACTCATCGACTTCCTCCTGTCGTCTCGCTCCGGTGGAAGACAGTGTCCGCCAAACCGTGCTCGGCCTCGCACCGTTTCCGGGCCA
Organism: Streptomyces sp. NPDC048442; assembly: GCF_040651475.1. NCBI lineage: Bacteria > Bacillati > Actinomycetota > Actinomycetes > Kitasatosporales > Streptomycetaceae > Streptomyces > Streptomyces sp. NPDC048442. Next base: position 150,809 of record NZ_JBEZKB010000025.1, on the reverse strand, counting down.
ACACCGCGCGGGTGATCTGCTTGTCCTCGTGCTGCCGCGTCTTCCGGAACCAGGTCAGGAAGACGATCCGCCGGTCCGGCACGATCCAGTACGTGATGCGGGCATCCACATCGCCAAGCACGAGCCGCAGTTCCCACACGCCGTCCCGGAGCGGGCGGGCGATGGGCATGGGAGTGGCGGGGCCGAGTTGGGCCAGGAGTCCCGAGGCATCGTCGACCTTCCCGAAGTGCTTGTCGGAAAGGCCGTCGAGCCACTGGGCGACCTCCGGCTCCAGCTCGATCTCATACAGTGCGCTCACACATCGACATTATATGGTGTGCGCGACATATTCCACCGGTGCGGGGATGCGCCATCCCCTGGGGCGGTCCACAAGTGAAGGCCGAAGTGGGGCAGAGGCGGGCCCGAACTTTGATCCTCGGGGCACTCGTTCATGCTGTGATCCGGCTTGAGATGCTGTGCCCATGCCTGCCTTGGTCGCACCGCTGATGTCCACTGGTTGTCTGGCTGGGGCTCCCCAGCCGTCTCTGCCGGCGGAGGGCCGTTTGCTGCTGCGCCCTTGGCTGTTGAAGGACGCTGCTGCCGTCGTGAAGGCGTTCCAGGACCCGGATATCCAGCAATGGCATTTGAAACGGGCCGACTCCGAAGCGGAAGCCCGAGAGTGGATCACGCAGTGGCAGCGGGGCTGGCAGGACGAAGTCGCCGCCCATTGGGCGGTCGTCGACGTCGACAGCGAAGCTGTCCTTGGCCGGGTTTCTCTGCAATCAGTGATTCTTGCGGGTGGCCAGGCCGAGATCTCGTACTGGACCGCGCCATGGGCCCGCAGAGCTGGTGTCTGTTCGCGAGCCGTCGCAGCGGTGAGTGGGTGGGCGCTGGGCGAGGGCGGGTTCCACCGCCTTGAACTCGGGCACTCGGCGGTCAACCAGGCGTCATGCCACGTGGCAATCAAGGCGGGGTACGTACAGGAAGGCGTCCGTCGCCACGCACTGCTGCACGCGGACGGCTGGCACGACATGCATCTCCACGCTCGCGTCCGATAGCACGCCCTCAGCTCCGCCCATCATTGGCGAGCCCGCGCTGGCCGGGATCGAAGCGCGCGAATCCCCAAAGACCTACACAGCGTGGCCAGTTGATGCGGTACGGTGACCGCGTCATCACTCTCCGCGTGCGGTACGGCGCGTAGGGCGGCCCCCGACGGTGCGGGAACACCGGGCGAGGGCCTCACCACCGAGGCTTTCCAAAGGAGCCCCTGCGATGTTTCTGCATGCTATCCCGCCCGAGCGGGCGTGGGTGAAGGTCCCCAGGGCTCTCATCCGGCGCACCGAACTCGACCCCGCCGCCCGCCTGCTGATCGCGCACGTCAGCGACCTCAGGCCGGACGAGCAGCAAGCCCCCTTGAGCAAGCACGCGGAAACACTGGGCCTGACCCACAACACGTACAAGAGGGTCAAGAAGGAGCTCGCCGAGTACGGCTACCTCCGCGACTTCCGCGAACAGGGCGAAGGCGGGCTCTGGTTCACGGATCAGTGGGTGTCCACCGTCCCCCTCACGGAGGACCAGTTCACCGCCCTGCGCGAGGGCACCTCACCGAGTACTCCGAATCCGACCGCCGGTCGACCGGGTGGTCCGCGAACCGACCGCTCTCTTGGTACTACCGGAACCACCAAGAACAACGGCAAGACACCCCCCACCCACCCATCCCAAGACCCCACACGGGACGCGACGGAAACTGCACCGGAAGCGCCGCCGCAGCAGGCAACAGCAGCACACCCCCCAACGGCGACACCGCAGACAGCCGGACAGGCCCCCGCAGCGCTGGAGGCAGCGGGCAGTACGGAGCCAGCGGGACCGGCGCCGACAGCAATGGCGACCATCCCCCAGCCCGCCCCCGGGCCCACCCCGGACCCAACACAGCTCGCCAATCGCGCACGCCACTTCGCCCTCGCCGAACGTGTTCTCCGTGATCTACCGGCCACGCGGAGCGATTTGAAGCTGACCCCGCGCAACGTCCGCTACCTCGCCAACGCCCTCACCGACCACCTCCAACAAGGCACCCCCGCCTGGGAGATCCACACCGCCCTCACCCACGACCTGCCGGGCGAACCCATCCGCAATCCCGCCGGATTCGTCACCCACCGCCTCCGCGACAAGCTCCCCGACCGCACCGCCCTCGAAGCCAGGGCCACAGCGGCACCCGCAACCGCCCCACCGACCCGCCCCAAACCCATCACGGAGTGTCGGGGCCCCGGCCGCCCCGGCGAGCACCACTTCCGCCCCACCGGCGACGAGGTCTACTGCAATCCGTGCCGCCGCGAACATCCCCGACTCGCCGCCCTCTCCGAAGCGGAACACGGCGGCTGGTGGGCACCCCTCACCACCCCCGGATATCCGGAACCACCCTTTTGAGCAGCACCGACGCACACCACCCACCCGTGCCCCCTTGGCGCCCTGCGCCCGCACGGCACCCCCACGCGAACACTGGTGCCGTTTCTTGTACCAGTCCCAGGAGGAAGTCGTCGTGGCCATCACAGCCAGCGAAGCCCGCCGCCGCCTCTTCCCCCTCATCGAAGAGGTCAACAGCGACCGCAGCGCCATAGAGATCGTCTCCAAGAACGGCAGCGCCTACCTCGTGGCAGCGGAGGAGTACGAGGCACTGCAGGAAACGGCCTACCTTCTGCGCTCCCCCGCAAACGCCCGTCGGCTCCTTGCCTCCTACCAGGAAGCTATGGAAGGCCGGACCGAGCAGCACGAGCTCATCCGGGACGAGGACGAGGCCGGCCGTTGAAGCTCACCTTCACCCGACGGGGCTGGGACGACTGCACCCACTGGCAGACGCCGACCGGCAAATCCTCAAGCGCATCAACATGCTGATCGAGGACACACTGCGCGATCCCTACGCAGGCATCGGAAAGCCGGAAGCCTTGAAGCACGCGCTCGCGGGCGCATGGTCGCGCCACCGCATCACCGATGAACGCCGCCTGATCTACCTGCCCCAGGCTGCGGAAAGCGAGCTCGTCATCCTTCAGGCCCGCTACCACTACGGCTGAGGGCAGCCCCCCTCGGGTGCCATGGGTCGCGCCCGGGGCCTGCCCCGTCCTTCGCGTACCGGCTACTTGCCCGCGCCCGGCCACAGCCCGTCCGGCGTCAGGCCCAGCAGGTCGATCGCGTTGCCGCGCACGATGCGGTCGACCACGTCCGCCGCCGGCGACCTTCCGGGGTTCCCGCTCCCTGGGAGAACTCGCGGCTCTCCGCTCCGTCAGTGCTTGACGGGCGGGCAGTAGCCGGTGTCCTCGCCGATGCTGTTGATCTCGGCATTGGAACGCGAGTCACCCGCGTAGTTGATCTGGTTGGTGCAGCTGCTCCCGTCCTTCTTGGGAGTGCCGACGGGCTTGCCCTTCTTCTCCGGCGCCGGGCAGTGACCGGTGTCCGCACCGATGCTGTTGATCTCAGCGTTGGAACGCGAGTCACCGGCATAGTTGATCTGGTTCGTGCAGCTGGTCCCGTCCTTCTTCGGAGTACCAGCGGGCTTGCCCTTCTTCTCCGGCGCCGGGCAGTGACCGGTGTCCGCACCGATGCTGTTGATCTCGGCATTGGAGCGGGAGTCGCCCGCGTAGTCGATCTGGTTGGTGCAGCTGGTCCCGGCCTTCTTGGAGGAACCCGAGGTCGCGCCCTTGTTGTCGGACTTCGATTCGGGGCTGGGGGTCTGCGGACCTGCGGAGGAAGACGAACCGGCCCGGGAAGACGAGGCCGCGTCGGTGCCGTTGCTGTCACAGGCCGTGAGTGCCATACCGGCAGCCAGAGCGGCGAGGGCGAACACCGAGATCTTCTTCTTCCGAACGAGCATGATTCTCTCCTCAACGAGTTCCTGCCCCTGGCGGACAGGCCATCTGGCCTCGGGAACATCGGCGACCCGCCAACGCCCCGGCCTCTTGCCGTGGTTCTGCAAGGGGAGATGACGGGGAGGCTCCCGAAAGTTCCGGCCGTGATCGTCGTATGACAGGACCGTGACATCCGGCCAGGAGAAACTGCCGCTCGCAGAGCATCAAGTGACCTGCACTGAGGCCTGCCCTGCTGCTGGTGGTCTGCCGCGACCGCATCACTGCGGCGTGGGCAGCCGGTCCCTTTACCTGCACCGCCCAACGGCCCTCCTCGGCAGGAAGCCTGACCGAGACAGGGTCGACAGGACCGACTGGGCCGAGAGGGCCGAGAGGGCCGAGAGGACCGACAGGGTCGACAGGGTCGACAGGGCCGACAGCGTCCTACCCGTCTCCCGGAGGGGAAGTGCGGGCCCAGTTCTCCCCGCGCCCGCACCTCCCCGCCCTCACTTCCCCGGCCACAGCCCCTCCGCCGTCAGCCCCAGCAGCTCGATCGCGTTGCCCCGGACGATGCGGTCGACCACGTCCGCCGCCAAATGCCCCATCTGGGCTTCGCCGACCTCCTTGGACTTCGGCCACGTGGAGTCCGAGTGTGGGTAGTCGGTCTCGTACAGGACGTTGCCCACCCCGATCGAGTCGAGGTTCTTCAGGCCGAACGCGTCGTCGAAGAAGCAGCCGTAGACGTGTTCCGTGAAGAGTTCGGACGGGGGGCGGTGGACCTTGTCGGCGACTCCGCCCCAGCCGCGGTTCTCCTCCCAGACCACGTCGGCGCGTTCCAGGATGTACGGGATCCAGCCGATCTGGCCCTCCGCGTACATGATCCTGAGGTTCGGGAAGCGTTCGAACTTGCCGCTCATCAGCCAGTCGACCATCGAGAAGCAGCAGTTGGCGAAGGTGATGGTCGAGCCGACGGCCGGCGGGGCGTCCGCCGAGGTCGAGGGCATCTTCGAGGACGAGCCGATGTGCATCGCGATCACCGTCCCCGTCTCGTCGCACGCGCGCAGGAAGGGGTCCCAGTAGTCCGTGTGGATGGACGGGAGGCCCAGGTGCGGCGGGATCTCGGAGAAGGCGACGGCGCGGACTCCGCGGGCGGCGTTGCGGCGTACCTCCGCGGCGGCCAGGTCCGCGTCCCAGAGCGGGACGAGGGTGAGGGGGATGAGGCGGCCGTGGGCGGCCGGGCCGCACCACTCGTCCACCATCCAGTCGTTGTACGCGCGGACGCCGAGCAAACCCAGTTCGCGGTTGGGTGCTTCGGTGAAGGTCTGGCCGCAGAAGCGCGGGAAGGTCGGGAAGCAGAGGGCCGACTGGACGTGGTTGACGTCCATGTCGGCGAGCCGGTCCGGGACGGAGAAGGAACCCGGACGCATCTGCTCGTAGGTGATCACTTCGAGCTTGATCTCGTCGCGGTCGTAGCCGACGGACGTGTCCAGGCGGGTGAGGGGGCGGTGCAGGTCCTCGTACACCCACCAGTCGCCTATCGGCCCGTCGTCGCCCTTCTCCCCCATGACCGGGGCGAACTTTCCGCCCAGGAAGGTCATTTCCTTCAGGGGTGCGCGCACGATGCGCGGGCCGATGTCGCGGTACTTCTTCGGGAGCCGGTCCTGCCAGACGCCGGGGGGCTCCACCGTGTGGTCGTCCACCGAGATGATCTTCGGGAAGCTGTCCATGACCGTCACCGTACCGCCGATCTGACGATCCGTCAGGTGGGTGTGAGTGCAGTTTCTGCTCGCATCCTTGAGGTTCCTCTGAGGTTTCCGTACTGACGCACTCGCCATGGACAGGGCAAACTGACACTTGCCATACGGGGTGCTACGGGAAGTAACGGCAGGGGGCTTGCAATGGACGGCATACCGGGCGAGGCGCCGGACCGCGTCCCCGACGCGTCCGAGTTGCGCTTCAGCCTGCTCGGACCGGTCCGAGCCTGGCGCGGCGGCGAGCCCGTGCCCGCAGGGTCCCCGCAGCAACGGGCCCTGCTCGCCCTGCTCCTGCTGCGCGACGGCCGCACCGCCACCGCCGCCGAACTCATCGACGGCATCTGGGGCGAGGAGCCGCCGTCGCAGGCGCTGGCCGCCCTGCGTACGTACGCCTCCCGGCTGCGCAAGGCGCTCGGCGCGGACGTCCTGGTCAGCCTGGCGGGCGGGTACGCGATACGGCCGGCCGGCGGGGCACTGGACCTGGCGGTGGCACAGGAGTTGGCGGCGGACGCCGAGAAGGCCCGTGCCGCCGGGGAGCGTTGTGAGGCGCGGACCCTGCTCACCAAGGCCCTCGGGCTGTGGGACGGCGAGGTACTGGCCTCCGTACCCGGGCCCTACGCGGAGTCGCAGCGGGCCCGGCTGGAGGAGTGGCGCCTACAGCTCACGGAGACCCGGCTGGATCTGGACCTGGAGGTCGGCTGCCACGCGGAAGCGGTCTCGGAGCTGACCGCGCTCACCGCCGCCCACCCCCTCCGCGAACGCCTGCGCGAGCTCCTGATGCTCGCCCTCTACCGCTGCGGGCGGCAGGCGGAGGCGCTCGCCGTGTACGCGGACACACGCCGGATGCTCGCCGACGAGCTGGGCGTGGACCCGCGCCCGGAACTCTCCCGGCTCCAGCAGCGCATCCTGGAGGCGGACGAGGAGCTGGCCCGGCCGGTCGAAACCCCGGCCACGGCCGCCCCCGCTGTGATCCGCCCCGCCCAGCTCCCGGCCTCCGTACCGGACTTCACCGGCCGCGCCTCCTTCGTACGCGAACTGGGCGACCGCCTCGCCAAGGCCGAGACGAGCGTCATGGCCGTCTCCGCCCTGGCCGGCATCGGCGGCGTCGGCAAGACCACCCTCGCCGTCCACGTCGCACACGCGGCCCGCCCGCACTTCCCCGACGGGCAGCTGTACGTCGACCTCCAGGGCGCGGGCTCTCGCGCGGCCGAACCGGAGACGGTTCTCGGCGCCTTCCTCCGCGCCCTGGGCACCCCGGACACGGCGATCCCGGACACCCTGGACGAGCGCGCCGCCCTCTACCGCTCCACCCTCGACGGCCGCCGGGTCCTCGTACTCCTCGACAACGCACGTGACGCGTCGCAGGTCAGGCCACTCCTCCCCGGCACGCCTGGCTGCGCGGCCCTCCTCACAGCCCGCACCCGGATGGTGGACCTGGCCGGCGCCCACCTCATCGACCTCGACGTCATGTCCCCGGAGGAAGCCCTCCAGCTCTTCACTCGCATCGTGGGCGAGGAGCGGGTCGCGGCCGAACGCGAGGCGTCGCTCGACGTGGTCGCCTCCTGCGGCTTCCTCCCCCTCGCGATCCGGATCGCGGCGGCCAGGCTGGCCGCCCGCCGCACCTGGACCGTGTCCGTACTGGCGGCGAAACTGGCCGATGAACGGCGGCGCCTCGACGAACTCCAGGCGGGCGACCTCGCCGTCAAGGCCACCTTCGAGCTGGGCTACGGCCAACTGGAGCCCGCCCAGGCCCGCGCCTTCCGCCTGCTGGGCCTGGCGGACGGCCCGGACATCTCGCTGGCCGCCGCGGCGGCGGTCCTCGGCCTCCCCCTCTATGAGGCGGAGGACATCCTGGAATCCCTCGTCGACACGTCCCTCCTGGAATCGGCCTCCCCGGGCCGCTACCGCTTCCACGACCTCGTACGCCTCTACGCGCGTGCGTGCGCGGAACGGGACGAGGAGCCGGCGGTGGGGCGGGAGTCGGCGTTGTCGAGGTTGCTGGACTTTTATCTGGCTACGGCGGCGGGGGTGTATGCGATCGAGCGGCCGGGGGATCGGCTGGTGGATCACCTGGAGCCGGTCGACTGGAGCGGACTGACGTTCACCGACCGCCACGACGCTCAGGACTGGCTGTACCGGGAGGCCGGCCCCCTACTGGCCTCCGTACGTCAGTCGGCCGGGGCGGGAACCGTGCGTCGGGCGGTGGATCTGCTGTGGGCGGCGCTGGATCTGGGCGAATCGGGGGCCAACGCGCGGGAGTACGAGTCGACGGCACGAGCGGTACGGGAGGCGGCGCGGGCCAACGGGGACGAACGGGCCGAAGGGCGCGCCCTGTTGACCCTCGCCGACGTGCACCACACCTCGGGCCGCTTCGAGCAGGCCGAGCAGGAGGCCGAACAGGTCATGCGGCTGGCCACGGCGGCGGAGGATCCGCTGCCCACCTGCTGGGCGCCGAATGCGCGCGGCATCATGGCGCTGTACCAGAACCGGCACGCGGACGGCGAAACCCACCTCACCCTGGCCATCGCCAACTTCCGCAGCATCGGCGACCGTCCCGGCGAAGCCAGCGCCCTGTGCAACCTCTCGCGCATCCATCTCGCGATGGGCCGCACGGCCAGCGCCGTGTCCCTGGCCCAGCAGGGCCTGGACATCTACGACGGCATGGGGAACACCTTGCGCGGGGCGAACGCGCGGTATGCGCTTGGACTGGCGCTCACCCAGAACGAACAGCGCGAGGAGGCCACGGAACGGCTCTACGAAGCATTGGCGGTCTTCCGCGACAGCCGCCAGCGCTTCTGGGAAGGCATGACGCTCTTCCGGCTGTCCGAGGTCGACATGGCTGCGGAGCAACCGGCCCTGGCGGCCGCCAAGGCAGAGCAAGCGCTGACCGTTCTCCGTGGGATCGGCGGCGAGTGGCGGCGCGGCAACGTCCTCACCGTGCTCGGCCGGGCGCTGCACGCGGTCGGCCAAAGCGGTCGAGCGCATGTGTGCTGGCGCGAGGCGTTGGCCATTTACGAAGAGTCGAGCTCACCAGAAGCCGCCGAAGTACACAAATTGCTCACCTTGGCCGCCGCAGCCTAGGCGTTCATCGTTCGTTTATCGCCCTCCGGCATCGTCATGGCTGTCGGATCCGTCGCGTCGGGGGGCAGGCGGGACCGAGCCCAGGGCCACGCACTAGGGTGAACGGCCCTGCGGAGCCCGCCCGGTCGGCCACGGGGGAACGACCGAGCGGGCTCCACCCATCTGCCCAGCACAGACTCACCGGAGATGATGATCATGAGCGACGCCAAGAAGCCCACGCCTGACGTCAAGCCGCTCGACATGCACGCCAGCAGCGCTGACGACGAGCAGATTCAGACCAAGGACATGCACGCTTCGTCGGAGCCTGCCAAGACCGACGACATGCACGCGTCCTCGGAACCCGCCAAGTAGACCTTCCTGCACGGGGGATCGGCCGCGGCGGCGCGGAGGGGGAGCCGTCGCGGCCGACGCATTTCCGGGGGCGGGCCGCGCCGGCACCGTACACGTGTCACGTACACGTACGGTGCCGACGCAACCCGCACCCCCGTTCCGCCCTCCTCCCGTACGAGATCCGCAGGACCCGCGCCCGTAAAACCCCAGGCCACAGCCCCGGGTCAGCCGGACCGCGCATCCCGCAAGGCCCCGGAAGGACCGGAATGACCGTCCAGCGCAACGCCGCCGCCGTGCCCGCGCCCGCTGCCCCCGGCAGCGTGCCCGCCGACGGCCGCACCCCGCTCGCCCCCCGGCCCGACCGCTCCACCGCGGGACTGCGTTCCGCCCTCGTCCGCCTCGCTCCGCACCAGCTCCCGGACATGGAGCGGCAGATGGAGGAGGCCCTCAACCGCGCGGCCCGCACCGGTGCCCTCGCCCCGCTCACCCAGTTCCTGGACAGCTGGGCGGTGACGGTGGAGATCATCCGCTTCCCGGAGACGGCGGCCCGCCTGCGCGAAGCGGAGTACACGGTCCGCACGGCCCCCGGCGACGCCCCGTCCTGGCGCACCGCCATGAACGAGATCCGCGACCTGCGCGCGGCGGCGTGGAACGCCCTCGCGGATCGCTGAGCGCGAAGTGATGCGAGCCGCTCAGCCGCAAACTGTCTCCCCGTGGCAATGCGCGACACCTTTCCAAGGTGAACGTCAGACGCCCCGTTCCCGGCCCCGCCCCCGCAACTCCCCCTTCACCACCTTCCCGCTCGCGTTGCGCGGCAGGGCGGAGACGAATTCGACGGATCTCGGGACCTTGTAGTTCGCCATTTCGCGGCGGGACCAGGCGATCACGTCGTCGGCGGTGAGCGTGGGGGACGGGCGGGGGCGGCGGACCACGTACGCCTTGCCCACCTCGCCCAGGCGCGGGTCAGGGACGCCGATGACCGCGACGTCCGCTATGTCCGGGTGCAGGCCGAGGAGTTGCTCGATCTCGGCGGGGTACGCGTTGAAGCCGCCGACGATGAACATGTCCTTGATGCGGTCGGTGATGCGGAGGTTTCCGCTCTCGTCGAGGACCCCTACGTCTCCCGTGCGGAGCCAGCCGTCCTCCGTGATCGCAGCGTCCGTGCCGGTCGGGTCCTCGAAGTAGCCCTGCATCACGTTGAAGCCCCTGACCAGGACTTCTCCCGGGGTGCCTGGTGCGGCCTCGACCCGTACCTCCGTACCGGGAATCGCCCGGCCGGAGGTGGCGGCGATGACGTCCGGGGCGTCGCCGCGGCGGCACATCGTGACGATTCCGGAGGCTTCGGAGAGGCCGTAGGCGGTGAGGACGGTGGCGATGTGGAGTTCGCTGCGGAGTCGTTCGACGAGCTGGAGGGGGACGACGGCGGCGCCCGTGACGACCAGGCGCAGCGCGGTCAAGTCGTGGGACGCGCGGGCGGGGTGGTCGAGGAGGGACTGGTGGAGGGTCGGGGGGCCGGGGAGTACCGAGATGCGTTCGGCGGCGATGTTGGCGAGGACAGTGTCCACGTTGAAGACGGATTGGGGGACCATCGTCGCGCCTCGGGTGAGGCAGGCGATGATGCCGGCCTTGTACCCGAAGGTGTGGAAGAAGGGGTTGACGATGAGGTAGCGGTCGCCTTCGCGGAGGCCGGCCAGGTCGGCCCAGATGTCGTAGGCCCGGAGGGTCTGGGCGTGGGTGATCACGGCACCCTTGGGGCGGCCGGTGGTGCCCGAGGTGTAGACGATGTCGGAGGGGTCGGAGGGGGCCACCTGCGCCGCGCGCTCGCGGACGGCCGCACCGCTCACCGACTCCCCCGCCGCCAGGAAGTCCTTCCAGGTCAGGAAGTCGGACGGGACGGCGTCGTCGGCGAGGACGACCACGTCGGTGAGGTGGGGCAGGCCGGGGAGGGGGGCTTCCCCCAGAGCGTCCGCCGGGTCTCCCCCTGGATCCTCGGACGCCGCCCGCCGCAGCGACGCCACGTACGACGTGCCCAGGAACGTGCCCGTGATGAAGAGCAGTTTCGTGCGGGACTGGCGCAGGACGTACGCCGCTTCCGCGCCCTTGAAGCGGGTGTTGAGCGGGACCAGGACCGCGCCCGCCGTCACCGCGCCCAGGGCGGAGACGATCCAGTCGAGGGTGTTGGGGGCCCAGACCGCCACCCGGTCGCCCCGAAGGACCCCTCGGGCGATGCACGCCGCCGCCGCGCGTTCGACGCGCTCGCCCAGTTCCGCGTACGAGATGCGGGTGCGGCCCTCGACCACCGCTTCCCGCTCCCCGTACCGGCTCGCGGCGTGCCGCACCAGGTCCGGGACGGTGTTCCACCGAGCGTTCCGCTCCGCGTCCAACTGTGCGTCGCCTTGTGCGTCGAACTGCATCGCAAGCCCTCCCACACCACTAGCTGACTAACCGTCAGATTACCTGTAGCCTGACGCGCTGTCAGCAGCCAGGACCGTTGCGGAGGTGGCCGGGAAACATGCCAGCAGCACTCAAGGATGCGACTGCGATAGCCGGGATCGCACAGACCGCCTTCGCCAAACAACTCCCGGAAAGCGAGAAGGAGTTGGCCTGCCGGGCCATCCTCGCCGCGCTCGACGACGCAGGGATCGATCCCTCCGAGGTCGACGGTCTCGCCTCGTACACGATGGAGGAGACCGACGAGGTCGAGGTCGCGAAGGCCGCCGGCTTCGGGGACCTCACCTTCTTCTCCAAGGTCGGCTTCGGGGGCGGCGGTTCGTGCGCGACCGTCGCGCACCTCGCGTCGGCGATCACGACCGGGCAGGCGAGCGTCGGGGTCGCCTGGCGGTCCCGAAAGAGGGGGAGCGGGCCAAGGCCCTGGCGGAACACGGCAGTTCAGCTGCCTACCCCCGCCCAGTGGACCCGCCCCTTCGGCCTGCTCCGCCCCGCCGACGAGATCGGCATGCTCGCCCGCCGCTACATGCACGAGTACGGCGCGACCCGCGAGCACCTCTTCAACGTCGCCCTCGCCTGCCGCAACCGGGCCAACCAGAATCCCGCCGCGATGATGTACGAACGCCCCCTGACCCGCGACATGTATATGACCTCGCGCTGGATCAGCGAACCGCTCTGTCTCTTCGACAACTGCCTTGAGACGGACGGGGCGTTGGCGTGCGTGATCGTCTCCGCCGAGCGGGCGCGGGACTGCCGGCGAAAGCCCGTGTACGTGCACTCGGCCGCACAGGGTCTGCCCGCCCAGCACCACGGCATGGTCAATTACTGGAACGACGACCCGTTGACCGGCCCGGCCTGGACCGCCGCCCGACACCTCTGGAAACAGGCGGACTTCGGTCCCGACGACGTCGACGTGGCGCAGATCTACGACGCCTTCACCCCGCTCATCCCGCTCTCCCTGGAGGGGTACGGATTCTGCGGGCGCGGCGAAGGGGCCGCGTTCACCGAGGGCGGGGCGCTGGAGAGCGGCGGCAGGCTGCCGATCAACACAGGCGGCGGCGGACTCTCCGAGGCGTACGTCCACGGCTTCAACCTCATCAACGAGGGCGTCAAGCAACTGCGCGGCACCAGCACCGCCCAGGTCCCGAACGCCGCCACCTGCCTGGTCACGGCAGGCGAGGGCGTCCCCACTTCCGCTCTGCTGCTGAGGAGTTGAGCCCTGCGATGACCACTACCGACGACCTCCTCACCCCCGTCGTGGACAACGACGGCGCCCCTTTCTGGGAGTACGCCGCGCGCGGCGAGCTCCGCGTACAGGCCTGCGCCGACTGCGGCGAGCTGCGCTTCCCGCCCCGGCCGTGCTGCCCGCACTGCCACTCCTTCGCGTCCGAGTGGCGGCTGATGAGCGGGAAGGGCGTGGTGTGGTCGTACGTCGTGCCCCACCCGCCCCTCCTGCCCGCCTACGCCGCCCAGGCCCCGTACAACGCGGTGATCGTGGAACTGGCCGACGCACCGCACATCCGGCTCGTCGGGAATGTGGTCGCCGCGGCCGGCGCCGCACTGGACTCCGTCGACCCGGGGCGGCTGCGGATCGGGGCGAAGGTGCAGGTCACCTTCACGGAGCTGCCGGACGGGACGACCGTGCCGCGCTGGCTGCTGGAGCGACCGTGAGTACGGGGGCCAGTACGGGAGCGAGTACAGGGTCGAGTGCGGGGGCGAGTACGGGGGCGGGTACGAGCGTCCGTGTCGAGCGGGACAAGGGCACCGGCGTCGCCGTCGTCACGCTCGACCGGCCCGCGAAGCTCAACGCCATCGACCTGACGACCGCCGCTCAACTGGCGGACGCCTGGCGGGACTTCCGATACGACGACACCGTGCGCGTGATCGTCCTGACCGGCGCGGGCGCCAAGGCGTTCTGCACCGGAATCGACCGCTCCGTCGACGTACCGCAGCCGTCCTCCCCGTACTCGACCGACGATCCGCTCCTCACCGTCGGCCCGAAGGCGAACGACCTGTGGAAGCCGGTCATCGCGGCGGTGCGCGGCATGGCGTGCGGCGGGGCGTTCTACCTGCTGGGCGAGGCCGAGTTCGTGGTGGCGGGCGAGAGCGCGACCTTCTTCGACCCGCACACGACGTACGGAATGGTCAGCGCCTATGAAACAGCGCTGCTCGCGCAGCGGATGCCGTACGGGGAGGTGGCCCGGATGGCGCTGCTGGGGACAGCCGAGCGGATGTCGGCGCGGCGGGCGTACGAGGTCGGACTCGTGTCGGAGGTGACGCCGGACGGAGAGGAGCTGGCGGGGGCGCTGCGCTCGGCCGAGGTGATCGCCGGGTCCCCGACGGAGGCGGTCCAGGGCACCGTACGGGCGGTGTGGGCGACGAAGGAGGCGGCGCGGGCGCAGGCGTACGCGCAGGCTCCGCAACTGATCGCGCTGGGGAACCTGCCGGTGGGGCGGCAGGCGGAGCTGTTCCGGAAGCGAGGGGAGCAAGGGGAGCGGGGGAAGCAGGGGAAGCGGGGGTCTGAGTTCCGGATTCGCTGAGCGATTCACCCTGCGGCGACGGCCGTGAAGTTGTTCGCACGGGAATCGTCGTCCACCCTGATCGATCGTCGAGAGAGCCGCGCCCGTACGACGGAGGGCCCGGCCGCGTCGTGCACGACCGGGCCACCCGTACCTCACGCCCTGTGTCAGGAGCTGGTGCGCGTCACGTACTTGACCTCGCAGCGGCCGACCAGCGACTCGGTCGACTTCTTCACGTACGGGGTGGCGACGTCGCTGGTCCGGGACTGGCCCGGGGCGACGGCGACGATGCTCGTCGAGCGGGTGCCGACGGTGGAGCCGCTGTTGGTGAACTTCACCGTGAAGCTGTAGGTGTAGGTCTGCGAGGAGCTGCTGTTCGTCGCGGTGATGCCGGCGACCAGACCGCGCGACGGGTCGTACTTGCACTCCGAGATGCGCAGGTCGCGGGAGGCGCTGCTGCTGCCGCCGGAGCCCGGGACGGAGCCGGTGGTGCTGCTGGAGCTGGAGTCCGAGCTGGAGCTGGAGCTGGAGGACGAGCTGGAGCCGCCGCTCGACGAGCTGGAGCCGTCGTAGCCGCCCGTGGACGCCTGGTAGTCGCCACTGGAGGAGCCGGAGGAGCTGGAGGAGCTGTCGCTGCCACCGCTGGACGAGCTGGAGCTGGAGCTGTGACCGCCGCCGCAGCTGCCCCCGTGGGAGCCCCGGGCACCGGTGAGTGCGACGACTGCGATGCCGAAAACGGCCACTGCGCGGACATGGCGAAGCTTCATAGCTTCCAACCCCCGTTGTTTTAATGCAGTTTGGGATAACTCTGGCAGGAGTAAAGATCCCATAAGGACAAGTGCATGACACCCTAGCAGCGCCTGTCACATGGCACGTCCCAAACCCCGGGCGTAGCGTCGAACCCCTGAGACCTCGACAGAACCTCGACAAGAGGAGCGCGAGATGGTCAGGAATATCCTGGGCTCGGTCATCGCTCTCGCCGGAGCGGCGGCGGCCGTATGGAGCCCTTTCCGGTCCTGGTACGACGGTCGGCACGGGCGCGACTACCGCTTCATGGATCTCTTCAACGGGATCACAGACGCCAGGGCGGAGCTGGCCGGTTCCCTGCTGCTGCCGTTCCTTTTCGCCGCACTGGTCACGCTGGCCGCAGTGCTGCTGAGGTCCCGGCTGCTGATGGGGCTGGCCGGACTGATCACGCTTGGCTTCACGGTCTTCTGGATGGTGCGCCAGGGTCAGGCGGCGTCCGGCCTGGCCATCCACACGGACGGCACCGGCCTGGGAATGGGCGTCGCGGGCGCACTCGCCGGCGGAGTCCTGATGCTTCTGGGCGCCCTGCTCATGACCGGCCGCGGGCACAGACGCAGGCGTTCACGAGCCGACACTCACGACGACATTCACGACAACACTCACGACGACACTCAAGGCGCCACCTACGACCCCGCCCCTGAGCGAGGCGCCCCTTAGGGCGCGGGTCTGTATCGATATGCGGCTCCGCCGCGTGGGCGCGACCAGTCACAGTGCACCCGCAGGTGACATCCCAGCTACCGGGCCGACCTCCCCGTAGCCGTCCCCTTCACCGCATCCAGCGCGTAAACGCACCGGTCCTTGCTGCACGCATACACAATCCCCGCCTCCGCGACCGGCGACCCGGTGATCTCGCCGCCCGTCTTGAGCTTCCAGCGCAGCTGACCCCCCACCGCGTCCACGGTGTACAGACAGTGGTCCGCGGACCCGAAGTGAACCCGCCCGTCCGCCACCACCGGCGCCCCGACCAGCTCACCGCCCGCCGCGAACCGCCACTTCGGTGTGCCCGTCACCGCGTCCAGCGTGTAGAGCGCGCTGCCGCTGCCCACGTGCACATGGCCGCCCACCACCAGCACCGGCTCGATCGACTGCCGGGACTCCGTCGCGATGCGCCAGCGGTCCTTGCCGGTGGAGGCGTCCAGCGCGTACACCGTCCCGAGGTAGTCGGCGAGGTACACCCCGCCGCCCGTGACCGCGGGGCCGGGCGCGAAGGCAGGGGCGGACAGGAAGACCGCGGGCGCCTCGAAGTGCCAGCGGACGTGGCCCGAACCCTGGTCGATGGCCAGCACCCGCGTCCCTGCTGAGACGTACACATAGCCGTCCTCCGCCGACGTCACCCGCACCGGGGCCCCGCCGCACGACGCCGCGTCACCCACCGGATAGGACCAGCGCTCGATGCCGGACCGGGAGTCCAGCGCCCGCAGCCGCGCGTCCTGCCACACGTACACGGTGTCCCCGTGGACGTCGGGTCCGGCCTCCGGGGTCTCGAAGTCGGTCTGGGCGCCGGTGACTTCCCACAGCTTCTGCCCGTTGGACGCTTCCCACGCCTGGACGCCGCCACCGCGCGTGCCCGTGACGACGGTGCCGCGGGCCGCCTTCAGCGAGTACACCCAGGCGTCGGTCTGGAGCCGCCACCGTTCGGTGCCGTCGGCGGCGTCCAGTGCGTACAGCGTCGGCCCGTCGGAGGCGTGGATCCGGCCGCCGGAGACGGCCATCGCCCACGCCACGTCGCGCGTCTTGAACTGGCGGCGCCCGGACGCCACGTCCAGGGCGTGCACCTCGAAGGACGTCACGTAGACGAGGTCTCCGGCGACGGCCGGGGTGCCCCACACGTCGTTCGACATCCGGAACCGCCACGGCCGCCACCCGGTGGGCGAGGGCCCGTCGGATGGCTGCAGCGGTACGGCCGCGGGGGGCTGCGGTGCCACGGCCCCGGGCGGCGAGGGGACGCCGTTGAGCGCCGCTCCGCCCGGCGGGCGCACCCAGCCGGTCGCCGGTCCCGCAGCCTCCGCGACGGCTGCGGCGGCGGCAGCCCCGTGCCCGTCGGCGACCCGGGGTCCTGGCCCGATCGGCACCTTCGCCCCGGCGAGCCGCACCGGCCCGTCCGCGTACGAGGGCGGCGGCGGCGAGGCCTGGCCGGTGCGCGGGTCGGCACCCCTGTCGCCGCGCGGCGGCGGGTACGGCGGCGGGCTCTGCGGGCGCGGCGGCGGCGAAGGGTCGCGCCTCGGCTGCACCACAGCGGGAGGGACGGTCCGGCCGCCGCCCCTGCGCTGCTCGATCATCGCGGTCGCCCTGGTCGGCAGCCATGCCGACGCGGTGCCGCTGTCGTCGCCGCCGGAGGAGAAGAGGTGCGGGGCGAGCTGTGCCTGGAGGTCGGCGGGGCTGGGCCGCAGCGCCGCCTCCATGCCCATACAGGAATCGATCAGCGGACGGAGTTCGTCCGGGAGCCCGTCCAGGTCGGCGCCTTCGCGCAGCAGCATGAAGACGGTCTCGACGGGGTTCGCACCGTGGAAGGGGGCGTGCCCGGTCGCGGCGAAGACGAGGGTGGAGCCGAGCGAGAAGACGTCGCTCGCGCCGGTCACGCTGCGGGAGTCCCTGGCCTGCTCGGGGGACATGTAGGCGGGCGTGCCCACGGCGACGTTCGTCATGGTCAGCCGGGTGTTGGAGACCCCGGACGCGATGCCGAAGTCGATGACACGCGGCCCGTCCTCCACGACCAGGACATTGGACGGCTTGAGGTCGCGGTGGACCAGGCCCGCCCCATGGATGGACTGGAGGGCCTCGGCGATGCCGGCGGCCAGCCAGCGCACCGCGTTCGCGGGCATCGGCCCGCACTCATTCACTATTTCTTCGAGCGAGGGGGCGGGCACGTAGGCGGTCGCCAGCCACGGCACGGCCGCCCGCGGGTCGGCGTCGACCACGGCCGCCGTGTAGAAGCCGGAGACCGCGCGCGCCGCCTCGACCTCCCGCGTGAAGCGGACCCGGAACAGCTGGTCCTCGGCGAGTTCGGTGCGTACGGTCTTGATCGCCACCCGGCGCCCCGAGGCGGAGCGCGCCAGATAGACGAGCCCCATCCCGCCGGCGCCGAGCCGTCCCAGCACCTCGAACGGGCCGATCCGCCGCGGATCGTGCTGCGTCAGCTGCTCCACTTGCCTGCCACCTCCCCGTACCAGGCCGCGAAACACAGCCCCGGGGGCATTCTTCCTGCCGAACGCTGCGCTGGCTAACCCAGGGCCGGAATGGAATGTTTCCCCCCATTTCGTACACCTTTCGCGCAAAACCGGAACGCGGGCTTACGGCTTTCGGCGCCGATTCACGCCTTGCAGCTCCCGTTCCCGGATCCCGCGCTAACCCTTCGGTTCGGCCAGCACCGCGAAAACCGCACCCTGATTGTCGACGAGGATCGCCATTCGCCCGTAGGGAATGTCGAGCGGCGGCCGGGTAACCCGCCCGCCGAGCCGCTTGGCCTCCGCGACCGTCTCGTCGCAGTCCTCGACCAGGAAGTACGAGAGGAAGTGGGCCGGCATCTCGGCCGGGAGCGCGTCCGTGATGACGCTCCGTCCGGCGACCGCCGTGGCCTCACCGGGCTCGGTCCCGGCGGGCGACCAGACGCGGAAGTCGGCGCCACCGGGGTCGGGCAGGTCCTGGCCCCCGAAGCCGAAGACCGTCTCGTAGAAGTCGTCGACGCGCTCCTTGTCCGCCTCGCGCACGTACACCTCGGTCCAGCAGAAGGAGCCGGGCTCGGCGGTCTTCTCGAAGCCCTGGTGCGTACCGCCCTGCCAGACGCCGAAGACGGCGCCGCCGGGGTCGGCGACCAGGCCCATCGTGCCGTACGGGCCGACCGGCATGGCGTCCATGATGATCTGTCCGCCCGCCTTCCTGGCCCGCGCGAGCAGGGCGGCGGTGTCGGAGGTGGCGAAGTAGACGCCCCAGGCGGTGGGCATCCGGCCGTCGGGCTTGGGGGCGAGCGCCGCGACGTTCTTCCGCTGCTCGCCCTCGCCGCTGAAGGCCTGCGTGTAGTAGCCGTACTCCTTGCCCGCGGGGTCGTCGAAGGTCCAGCCGAACAGCCCGCCGTAGAAGCGCTTGCCCGCCGCGACATCGGGGAGCGTCACATCGATCCAGCAGGGCACGCCTTCTGCGAATGCGGTCATGGACCGATCCTTCCCGCTCTCGGAAATCCCCGCGCGGAGATATCCACCGAAGTTGTCCACAGGCTGTTGATAACACTATTGGGGGAGGACATCCGGCACCCTGTCACGTACCGCCATTCGAAGACCGGCCCCTCGCAGGCCCTCCGTCGCGCCCCGTCCACCACAACCGGCCCAAGATGCCCCAACTCTGGCCGGAAACCCATTTGCACTCGCCGAATCGCGCTCCGATCACCCCTCGGTAAGCTGACGGCATGACAGGACAAGTACGCACCGTCGACGGCCGCGTGGCCGGCCGGCGCGGTCAGGCGACGCGGCAGAAGCTGCTCGACTGCCTCAGTGAAATGCTCAGCTCGTCCCCCTACCGGGACGTCAAAGTCATCGATGTGGCCCGCAAGGCCGGCACTTCGCCCGCGACCTTCTACCAGTACTTCCCCGACGTAGAGGGCGCCGTCCTCGAAATCGCGGAGGAAATGGCAAAGGAGGGCGCGGGGTTGACCAGTCTGGTCGCCGGGCGCTCGTGGGTCGGCAAGGCCGGCGCACAGACCGCCGAGGAGCTCGTGGACGGATTCCTCGACTTCTGGCGTAAGCACGACGCGATCCTGCGGGTCGTCGACCTCGGCGCAGCGGAGGGCGACAAGCGGTTCTACAAGATCCGTATGAAGATCCTGAACTCCGTCACCAACTCCCTTACGGATTCCGTGAAGGAGCTGCAGACGAAGGGCAAGGTCGACAAGGACATCAGCCCGGCGGCGATGGCCGGCTCCCTGGTCGCGATGCTCGCGGCCGTGGCCTCGCACCAGAAGGGCTTCACCACCTGGGGCGTCAAGCAGGCCGAACTACGCCCGAATCTGGCACAGTTGGTCCACTTGGGCATTACGGGCAAAAAGCCTGCCAAGTAGTACTGCACACGTACCGGACGAACCCCACCAAGTCCTGTCACCCGATGGCGGATCACGCATGTGGTCCGCCATCGGCGTACCCGGGATCCGTCATCGGCGCACCCAGGATCCGTGGGAGCGGTGACCGTCTCAGCGCCTCACCGTCTCAGCGCTTCACCGTCTCACCGTCTCAACGCCTCAGCGCCGTTCGATCCGGAACAGCCGGATCTCCCGCTCGATGCGCCGCTGGTACGTGGCGTACGGCGGCCAGAAGCCCAGCACCGCCTGCCACGCGTCCGCCCGCTCCTCGCCCGCGAGCAGCCAGGCCCGTACCGGGATGTCCTGCCCCTCCCAGCTGACGGAGACCTCAGGGTGGGCGAGCAGGTTGCCGGTCCAGGCGGGGTGCCCCGGGCGGCCGAAGTTGGACCCGATCAGGATCCAGGTCCCCTTCTCCGGCTCCGGCATGCAGGCCAGCGGCGTCACCCTCGGCAGTCCGCTCTTCGCGCCGCGCGCGGTGAGGATCACGCCGGGCAGCATCCGGGTGCTGAGCATGGTCCTCCCCTTGCTCAGCCGGTGCACGGTGCGGTCCAGTACGGGGATGACGTGCGGGGCGATCCTCGCGAACGTGCGCGTCGATGACACCTTCTGCATCAGCTTCACACCGGCCTGCGCGCGACTGCCCGTGCTTCCCTTCGCAGCCATCAGAGGGCCTCCGCCCTTCCGTCACCCTCGCGGAACATCCCCGCCAGGTCCGCCGCGTGCCCGCGCAGCCGGTGCACGGGGCCGAACAGCAGCTCGTCGGAGGCTCCCCGCTGGAAGTACAGGTGCGCGTCGTGCTCCCAGGCGAAGCCGGTGCCGCCGTGCAGCTGCACCGCCTCCGACGACGCGGTACGCAGCGCCTCAAGCCCCTGCGCGAGGGCGAGGCGCCCACCGCCCGCCGGGTCGTGGGCGGCGCAGTACGCGGCCGTGCGCGCGCCCGCGATCTGTACGTACACGTCGGCGAGCCGGTGCTTGACCGCCTGGAACGAGCCGCCTGCCCGCCCGAACTGCTCACGTTCCTTCACGTACTCGACGGTCCGCTCCAGGGCCCGGTCGGCGGCGCCGACGGCCTCGACGGCGAGAGCGGCGGCGGCCCCGCAGCCGGTGGCGGTCAGCGCACCCGCCACATCGGCGTCCTCGACACCGAGCAACTCCCCTTCCACGTCACGGAATTGAACGGTCGCCTGCGGTCGGGTCCCGTCCAGCGCCACCTGCCGCGCCCGTACCACTCCGGCGGCGCTCGCAGCCCGTACGAGAAAGAAGAGCGTCCGGCTGCGCGCGAAGCCGCCGGTGTGCGCGGCGACGAGCAGCAGGTCCGCGCTGTGCCCGTCGAGCACCTGCTCGGCCTGCCCGTACAGCACCCATCCGTGGTCCGTGCGCCGTGCCTGTACGCCGCCGGAGCGCCCGCCGCCCGCCCAGTCCGCGGCGGTGTTGTCACCGGTCAGCCCGAGCGCGAGGGACAGCGCCGCGCCGGGCACGGCAATGGCGGCAGACGTGTGACCTGCGGCGATGCCAGGCAGGATGGCCTCGCGCTGGGCCTGGGTGCCGAGCGCGGCGATGAGCGGTGCGCAGAGCACGGCGGTGGCGAGCAGCGGCGAGGGAAGCAGCGCGCGGCCGGTCTCCTCGCAGGCCAGGACGAGGTCGGCGGGTGCCCGGCCCACTCCCCCGTAGTCGGCGGAGAGTGCGAGTCCCGGCAGGCCGAGCTCCTCGGCGAGCTGCCGCCAGAGCTCGCGGTCGTACCCCTCGGCGGTCGCGGTGGCGGACTTGACCTCGTCCGGGCCGCAGCGCTTGGCGAGCAGGTCGTGCAGGGTGCGGCGGATCTCGTCCTGTTCCGCGGTGAAGGCGGCTGCGAAAGCGGGTCCGGAACCGGACTCGAAGGCGGCGTCCATCTCGTGTGCTCCTCCCCTGATCTGACGGGGCGTCATGCTAGAGGCGGACCCCCTCAATTCCCATAGCCACGTGCACACTTCCCGATCTGATGTACCGTCAGATTCATGACATCACCCTCCCGACCCCGCAGGGTCGCCGTCGCCGGTGTCGCACTTTCCGACTGCGGCCGGGTGGACCAAGCCACCTCGTACGCACTGCACGCCCAGGCCGCCCGCCGCGCACTCGCCGACTCGGGCCTGGACCGCTCGGTGATCGACGGTTTCGCGTCGGCGGGGCTCGGCACGCTCGCCCCGGTCGAGGTGGCCGAGTACCTGGGCCTGCGCCCCCGCTGGGTGGACTCCACCTCGGTCGGCGGCTCGACCTGGGAGGTGATGGCCGCCCACGCCGCGGACGCCATCACCGCAGGTCACGCCAACGCCGTCCTCCTGGTGTACGGGTCGACGGCCCGCGCCGACATCAAGGCGGGGCGGCGCACCTCCAACCTCTCGTTCGGCGCGCGCGGCCCGCTGCAGTTCGAGGTTCCGTACGGTCACACGCTGGTCGCCAAGTACGCGATGGCCGCTCGCCGGCACATGCACGAGTACGGGACGACGCTGGAGCAGCTCGCCCAGGTGGCGGTACAGGCGCGGGCCAACGCGGCGACCAACCCGGACGCGATGTTTCGCACCCCGCTCACCGTCGACGAGGTCCTGGCGGGCCCGATGATCGCGGACCCGTTCACCAAGCTGCACTGCTGTCTGCGCAGCGACGGCGGCTGTGCGGTGCTGCTGGTCGCCGAGGAGTACGTACCGGACACGGCGAAGACGCCGGTGTGGGTGCTGGGCGCGGGTGCGTCGGTGTCCCACACGACCATGTCGGAGTGGGAGGACTTCACGGTCTCCCCGGCGGCGGAGAGCGGCCGACTCGCTTACGAACAGGCCGGGTTGGGCCCCTCCGACGTGGACATCGCCGAGATCTACGACGCCTTCACCTACATGACCCTCGTGACCCTCGAAGACCTGGGCTTCTGCGCGAAGGGTGAGGGCGGGGCGTTCGTGGAGAAGGGGCAGCTGCTGCGGGAGGGCGAGCTGCCGACCAATACCGACGGGGGCGGTCTCTCCGCCTGCCATCCGGGAATGCGCGGTCTGTTCCTGCTGGTCGAGGCCGCGCGTCAGCTGCGGGGCGAGGCCGGAGAAGGCCAGGTCCGCAAGGCGGGCGGGCGCTTGCCCGAGGTGGCGATCGCGTCGGGGACGGGCGGCTGGTTCTGCTCGTCGGGGACGGTACTGCTGGGCCGCTGACCGAGCTGCCCAAGGGCCACTCCGAAGAATCTATACACGCGTCATAGACAAGCGTCTTAAACACTCGTACAGTCGAGTCACCGGCCGGCGCACCTACGCGGCTGCCGGCCCAACTCGCTTACGAGGAGCCCGTCATGACGCACACCGTGCATCCCACCAGCGCCCACCGCCCCGCCCGCACCGTCCTCATCTCCGGCGCGAGCATCGCGGGCCCCGCCCTCGCCCTCTGGCTGCACCGGTACGGCTTCGAGCCGACCGTCGTCGAGCGGGCCGACGAGCTGCGGGCCGGCGGCTACAAGGTCGACCTGCGCGGCACCGCCGTCGACGTGTGCAGGCGGATGGGCATCATGGACGAGGTCCGCGCCCACTCCACCGACATGCAGACGGGTTCGTACGTCGACGAGAACAACCGCACCGTGGGCGAGATGCCGGCCGAGATCTTCGGCGGGCGGACCGGGGACGACGACGAGATCATGCGCGGCGACCTGGCCCGGATCCTCTACGAGCGCACCCGCGACGACGTCGAGTACCTCTTCGGCGACTCGATCAGCTCTCTCGCGGAGGACGAGGACGGCGTCCTGGTCACCTTCGAGAACTCCGCTCCCCGCCGCTTCGACCTGGTCGTCGGCGCCGACGGAATGCACTCGCACACCCGCCGGCTGGTCTTCGGCGACGCGCAGCGCTTCCGCCGTCACCTGGGCGCGTACATCTCGATCTTCACCGCGCCGAACGACCTGAACCTCGACCGGCACGAGGCCTACCACGCGCTCCCGAACAAGCTGGTGTGCGCGTACAGCTCGCGGGGCGAGCAGAAGGCGAAGAACATGTTCGTCTTCGCCTCCCCCGCCGAGATCCCGTACGACCACCGGGACGTCGCCGCCCAGAAGAGCATCCTCACCAACGCCTTTTCACAGGACCGGAGTTGGGAGATCCCGCGTCTGCTGACCAATGCCGAGTCCGCCGACGACTTCTACTTCGACTCGATCAGCCTGATCGAGATGGACCGCTGGTCGAAGGGCCGCATCGTGCTCCTCGGCGACGCGGCACACTGCACCTCACCGGCCTCCGGACAGGGCACGGGCCTCGCCCTCATCGGCGCGTACACCCTGGCGGGTGAACTGGCAGCGGCAGAAGGGGACTTCGAGAAGGCCTTCGCGGCCTACGAGCACCACATGCGTCCGGGTGTCGAGCACACCCAGGCCTTCGCGCAGAAGTTCGTCGGCGAGATGACGATGGACAGCAAGTGGAAGATCAAGCTGCGGCTGCTGATGCTGCGCTCGCTGCCGAAGATGCCGTGGCGGAACTTCATCGCGAAGAAGATCACGGAGGACGTGCAGAAGATGGCGCACATCGTCCCGATCAAGGAGTACAGGGAGTACAGGGAGTACGTGGAGGACGCGGCCGGTCCCGCGCGGTGTGCGGCCTGACGGCACAATCGCCACCATGACGACCGACGATGCCGCAGCCCGCGACACCACCCCCGCCACCTCTGCGGAGGACTTCCGCAGCCTGCTCCACTCCCTCCGGGTCTGGGACGGCGTACCGCTCCCGCCCCTCGACGCGGAGTCGGCCCCCGGCTCGCCCCTGCCGCTCTTCCGCACCTGGCTGCGGGAAGCGGCGGAGGCCGGTCAGGTGGAGCCGCACACGATGACCCTGGCCACCGCCGACGCGGCCGGCCGCCCCTCCGCCCGCATCCTGACGCTGCACGGAGCGGACGAGGACGGCTGGCACTTCGGCACCCACAGCACCAGCCGCAAGGGCCGCGAACTGGCAGCCCGCCCGGAAGCGGCCCTCGTCTTCTACTGGCCGGCCCAGGGCCGCCAGGTCCGCATCGAAGGCCGGGTCCACTCCGGCACCCCGGAGGCGGCAACGGCCGACCTGCACGCCCGCTCGACGGGAGCGCTGGCTGCGGCACTCACCGGCCGGATGAGTGAAGTACTGGATTCCCGGGCCGAGTTGACCTCCGCATCGGAGGAGTCCTGGTCCCGCGCCCAGGCAGACCCGACCCTGACCGCCCCCACGTGGACGCTGTACGCACTGGTACCGACGCAGGTCGAGTTCTTCCAGGGAGACGCCCGCCGCCAGCACGTACGACTGCGCTACCGCCGGGCCGCGGAGGGCGCGGAGACCGCCGAGGCCGCCGAGGCCGCCTGGGTACGCGAGCTGCTCTGGCCCTGATCGTCCCGGCTCAGCCCGACCGCCCCTCAGCCCGACCGCCCCGGCTTCAGCCCGACCGTCCCGCCTCAGCCCGCGCCCGGCAGCGCCCGTTCCAGGAGGACCTCCGCCGCCACCCGTGCGTGCCGGCCGTAGTCCGGTTCGCCCAGCACCATGGAGCGGCTGGCCGCTCCGTCCGCGAGGGTGGCCAGTTGTTCGGCGAGTGCGCCCGGGTCTCGGCAGCCCAGCTCCGTCACCAGGTCGGCAATCAGCCGCACCATCCGCAGCTTCTGTTCGCGGGCGTAGGAGTGAACCCCGCTCGCCGGGTCGGGGAACTCCGCGGCCGCGTCGATGAACGGGCACCCGCGCACCGGGCTCGTGTCCGCCGCCGGCGGGTCGAACAGCATGAGGATCCGCTCCCGCGGCGGGATGTCCTCGCGGGTCAGCGCACCTTCGAGCGTGGCACCCGACGACACCAGGTCCTGCAAGTGGGCGATGACCAGGTCGTTCTTGGTCCGGAAGTGCGCGTAGAGCGTCCGCTTGGACACCGGGGCCCGCTCCGCGACCTGTTCCATGCCGGTCGCGTTGATCCCCTGGGCCGCGAACAGTTGGGCGGCGGCGGCCAGGATCCGCTCGCGCCCGCCGCGTCCCCTCCGCGGGGATTCCGTAGCCGTCGCACTCATGGCGCAAGTATACGTTCTCGTTTACTTCGAGCGAGGTGCCTTGCTAGGGTCATCCTCGATGTAAACGGAATCGTTTACCTAAGCTGCCGTCGAGGAGTGGTCATCATGAGCAGGGCGTTCCCCACCGAGCTGAGCGGTTGTGCCCAGAAGCTGATGCGCGACCGGCACGCGACCCGCGCGTTCCGTCCGGAGGCGGTGCCCGGCGAGACGATGCGGGCGATCTTCTCGCTGGCCGGCGCCGCGCCGTCCAATTCCAACGCGCAGCCCTGGCAGGTCGAGGTGGTAAGCGGCGCGGCGCGCGAGCGACTGGCGGAAGCCTTGCGGGCGGCCCACGCCGAGCAGCGCACGTCGGTGGACTTTCCGTACTCCGAAGACATGTACGCGCAGGTGCACCAGGCACGCCGGGCCGCGTTCGGCGCCGGGCTGTACGGAGCGCTGGGCATCGGCGCCGACGACCACACGGCGCGCGCGGCCTACAACGAGGAGAGCCTGCGCTTCTACGGCGCACCGCACGCCGCGTTCCTGTTCGTCGGCGGAGACGGCGGGGCACGGCTGGCCGCGGACGTCGGCGCGTACCTGCAGACGCTGCTCCTGGCGATGACGGCGTACGGCGTGGACAGTTGCCCGCAGGGACTGCTGAGCTTCTACGCCGACGCCGTTCGCACCGAACTCGGCGTCACCGAAGGGAAACTGCTCGTCGGCGTCTCCTTCGGCTACGCCGACGAAACCGCACCGGCGAACCGGGTCGTCACCGGCCGGGCCCCGCTCGAATCAACGACGTCCTTCCACAGCTAGGGCCTGTCCGGCGGATCTTGCCGCGGTCGCGCACCCCCTCGACTTCAGCTGCGGGCCATGCGGAAAACCGGCACGGCGTACCCGGCGGAATCGCTCTCCCCCGCCCGGAACCCCACCTCCAGCTCCGCCCCCACCCTCAGCTCCCCCTCCGCGCAGTCCACGATCTCCGTCATCATCCGGGGCCCTTCCTCCAGGTCCACCACGGCTGCGACGTACGGCACGCGCTCGCCGAACGGGGGGAGGTCGTTCCTGTGCACCACCGACCAGGTGTAGAGCGTGGCCCGCCCGCTCGCCCGCTCCCAACTCACCTCCTCGCTCCAGCAGTACGGGCAGAATTCGCGCGGGTAGTGGTGCGCGCGGGCGCAGGATGCGCAGCGTCGGAGCAGCAGCCGGCCCTCGGCGGCGGCGGTCCAGTAGGGGCGGGTGAAGGCGTCGATGTCGGGCGTCGCGGCGCTGAGCGGTGTCATCAGAACAGTCCGATCGCATGGTCGAAGGAGCCGAGTCCTAGGGCACTCGTTTCTGACGGTACGTCAGTTCAGCCGAAGGTGCGGCAGTACGCAAGAGGGGCGCAGGGCCCGTACAAGCGGGGCGCAATGCCCGTACAAGCGGGGCGCAGGGCCCGGCGGCCACCCCGCGTGATCGATTCGCAACCGATTCCACCCTTGTCCGAGACCCATCAAACGAGGGCGCGGTTACGCTCACGACTCATGGCCTCTACCCGCAGTGACCCCAGCAGCCCCGGCATCGCCACGACCAATGACCGCCCGGTGTACGTCATCGGGGCGGGCCCAGGTGGTCTGGCCGCAGCGGCGGCACTGCGTGCGCGAGGCGTACGGGCCGTGGTCCTGGAGAAGTCGGACCTGGTCGGCGCTTCCTGGCGCGCCCACTACGACCGCCTCCACCTGCACACCACCCGCCGTCTGTCCGGCCTTCCCGGCCTGAAGATGCCCCGCTCCTTCGGCCGCTGGGTCTCCCGCGACAACGTGGTCCGCTACCTGGAGAAGTACGTCGCGTTCCACGAGCTGGAGATCGTCACGGGTGTCGAGGTCTCCCGTATCGACCCGGCACCCGACGGCACGGGCTGGGTCCTGCACGCGAGCGGCGGCCGCGAGCTGACCGGCTCGGCGGTCGTGGTCGCCACCGGCTACAACCACACCCCGAACCTCCCGGACTGGCCGGCCTCGGACGCGTACAAGGGTGAACTCCTGCACGCCTCCGCCTACCGCAACCCTTCCGCGTACGCGGGCAAGGACGTACTGGTCGTCGGCGTCGGCAATACGGGCGCGGAGATCGCCGCCGACCTCGCCGAAGGCGGCGCGTCCCGCGTCCGCCTCGCCGTCCGCACCGCGCCGTACATCCTCCGCCGCTCCACGGCGGGCTGGCCCGCCCAGCGCACCGGCATCCTGGTCCGCCGCCTGCCGGTGGGCCTGGTCGACCGGGCGGGCGACGTCGTCTGCCGCATCTCCGTCCCCGACCTGTCCGCGCAAGGCCTCCCCCGCCCCACCACCGGCCTGTACTCCCGTGTGAACGAGGGTGCGATCCCGGTCCAGGACGTCGGCCTGGTCGCCGCGATCCGCGCGGGCAAGGTCGAACCGGTCGCCGCCCTCGACTCCTTCGCCCCTGAGTCCGGCGAGGCGGTCCTCGCGGACGGTTCGCGGATGAGCCCGGACGTGATCATCGCGGCCACGGGCTACCGCCGCTCCCTGGAGGGGCTGGTCGGCCACCTCGACGTACTCGACTCCCGTGGCCGCCCCACGGTCCACGCCGGCCGTACGTCCCCCAAGGCTCCCGGCCTCCACTTCACCGGCTTCACGAACCCGATCTCCGGCATGTTCCGCGAGATGGCCATGGACGCGGAACGGATCGCACGGGCGGTGGCGCGCGGTTCGAAGTCCTGATTCGAGGGGGTGCTGACTTCCCGACACTCCGGTCAGGGCCACCACCCCTCGAACCGGTACCCCCGCTCGAACCGGCCCGTGCCGATCCCCCATCCCCGCCCCAGCTCGAACCAGGTGGCCTTGCCGGTCCCCGGCCCGTGCGTGCACACGCCCCACGCGTCGGCGCCGCACGAGATGAGCTGCATGCCGCGCCCGTGCTCGGAGTCGTCGGCCGGGGTCTGACACACGGGCCGCCCGGGAGCCTCGTCGTGCACGAGCACGCGGAGCAGCTTGCCGGGGTCGCTCCACCCGGCGAAGAGGGTGACGGGCCCGGTGGTCTCGCTGACCGTGCAGGCGGCGATGGCGTTGGTGACGGCTTCGGAGGTCAACAGGACGGCAGCATCGGTGAGTTCGTCCCGACCTGCGGCGTCGACGAGGGTCCGCACGGCCTCCCGTGCGGTACGGACCCATGCGGGGTCGGGCGGGAACACGAGCGATACGTCGCGGTGGGCGGGACGGGATCGGTCTCCCATGACGGGCTCCTCGGTACGGGCCGATGAATCGCGGTGACCAGGTCCGTCACTCAAGTCGCTTGAGGGCGGGGGTACTTCCGCCCTTTGAAGGTAGGGAACCCGTTCCGAGAGTTGCAACCGTTTCCCGCGAAAGTCACCGATGTGAGTGACATACGAACAACCTTGTGGCCCGACCCACTTGAGCCCCGGCAGACTGCTCCGCAGGAGGTCAGACATGCCACCCAGGAGCAACCCCAGCGAGCGCCAGCGACGCCTCGGCCTTGAGCTGCGCAAGCTACGGAACAGCGCGGGCCTGTCCGGCGACCGCGCCGGCGCCCTGCTCGACGCGGACCGCACCCGCATCAGCAACATCGAGGCAGGCCGCATCGACGTGTCCCGCAACCGGCTCTACAAGCTGCTGCGCGAGTACGGCTGCCCACCGGGCACGTACTTCGACGGCCTGATGGAAATGGCGCAGGCCACCGGTAAGGGGTGGTGGGACGAATTCCGCGATGTCATGGGGCGCCGCCCCTTGGACCTGGCAGAACTAGAGAGCCGCTGCACCGGCATTCGCATGCACGAGCCGCTCTTCATCCCAGGGGCCCTCCAGACGGAGGATTACGCGCGCGCAGTGATCACTGCCATGGACGAAGATCCAGAACTCGTAGAGCGATACGTGGCATTCCGCATGGCCAGGCAACGCATCCTCACCGGGGACCTCCCGATCCCGTATCACGCGGTCGTTCACGAGGCAGCACTGCGCGTGCACGTCGGCGGTACCGAAACCATGCGCACGCAACTGACGAGGCTCATCGGAATCTCACGGCTTCCCCATGTGACGCTCCAGATCTTCCCGTTCCAACAAGGCGCATACGCCGCGTTCAGCCGCCCGTTCATGCTCCTCGGCGGAGCTACATCCGAACTGGACACGGCCTACCTTGAACACCCGCTGCATCCAGGGTTCGTGGGGGATGGAGCCGTCAACGACGAGTACGGCAAGATGTTTGAGAGGTTGTGTGACTTGGCACTGACACCGGTCGACCCGGACACCGAACCGGAGTCCCACAGCAGCGAAGACTCACTCAGCCTGATTCAGCACATCATGTACGAACTGTAGTTAGGGAGCCCGATGTTCCAGCTCGTCTGGCAGAAGTCCTCGTTCAGTACCGGCGGCCAGAACGAGTGTGTCGAACTCTCCAGCGACCCAACTGGCCGCATCCACCTCCGCGAGAGCGACGACCCCACCAGGGTCACCCAGACCTCCCCTACCGGACTCGTAGCACTACTGGCTACGGTCAAGGCCGGAATGTTCAGTAACCCTGCGACCGGAGACGCCTCTCATGAACGAACTCACTTGGCAGAAGTCCAGCTTTAGCGGCAGCAGCGGCCAGGGCGAATGCGTCGAGCTGGCCACCGGCCCAACCGGCCGCATCCACCTCCGCGAGAGCGACGACCGCGCCCGGGTCGCCACCCCCTCCCCCGCCGCCCTTCGCGCCCTCCTCACCACCCTCAAGCACACCCGCTGACTGCGGGCGCGTTTCAGGACGACTGTGCCGAGGAGCACATGCGGCTCCGGCCAGTCTCAGCGGAACGCGGCGACGTTACGTGCGGCCCAATCCGCGAAGGTGTGCGGGGCGCGGCCTAGGACCTGCTCAACGTCCGGGCTGACGCGCAGCTCGGCCGGGTTCGGGGAGCCGAGGATGTCCAGGGTGTCGTCGGCGAGCTCCCCCGGCATGCTCTGGCTCATGGCGGCCTTGGCCTCCTCGCGGGTGAGCTCATGGAACTTCACCGGTGAGCCCAACGCGGCGGCGATGGCCTCCGCCTGCTGTCGCGGAGTGATCACTTCCGGGCCGGTCAGCTCGTAGACGCCGCCGGTGTGCCGGTCCTCCAGCAGGCAGGCCGCCGCGACCGCAGCGATGTCCGCCGGGTCGATGATCGGCACCCCGATGTCGCCAAAGGGCGCCGCGACGACCTGTTGCGTACGGACGGAATCGGCCCACCACAGGGCGTTGGAGGCGAAGCCGCCCGGCCGCAGGATGGCCCACTCCAGGCCGGACTCCCTCAGCGTGCCCTCCAGTGCGCGCATCGCGATCCGTGTTTGGCCGGAAGGCCTGGTCACCACGCCCAGTGTGGAGAGCAGGACGACCCGGCGGACCCCGGCGGCCGCGGCTTCGCCGATGATGTCGGCAGGGTTGGCCCCAGCGGCGTGCAGGTCGCCGGAGAGCAGCAGGAACAATGCCTTCGCCCCGGCCAGCACGGGCTTGAGGCCGGCCGGCTCGGCCAGGTCGGCCACCACGTGGCGGACGCCGTCCGGCACCGCCGCCGCGTGCCGGGACACCGCCGTCACCTGCTGGCCCGCCTCTGCCAGTGCCTGCGTCAGCGGTCGGCCGATGTTTCCGGTGGCTCCAGTGACAACGATCATGATCAGCTCCTTGTCGGACGTCCGCTTCGGATGTCCTCTGTGGCCCGCACGCTAGGGGCGCGGGCTTACTTTTAGTAAGGACGTACCCGGAGGTAAGCTCATGACATGACGGGAAGCGTGCAGCACAGACAGGCCGGGACAGGGCAGCGGTATGACGTGTTTCACACCGACTGCCCCGCGCGCGACGTGGTCGACCACGTGACCAGCAGGTGGGGCGTCTGGGTGCTGATCTCGTTGCGGAGCAACAGCCTTCGGTTCTACGAGCTGCGCGAGAGCATCCACGGCATCAGCGAGAAAATGCTCGCCCAGACCCTGCGCGCACTGGTCCAGGACGGCCTGGTCTGGCGGGAGGTCGAGCCGACGACGCCACCCCAGGTCACCTACGGGCTGACCGAGTTCGGCCGGGACGTCGGCGAGCCGCTGACCGAGCTGTTCGACCGGATCACCCAGCGACTGTCGCCGCGCATCACGGAATAGGCCCTCCTGAACCGGCTTCACCCGGCTGCCCGTTCGGCTCCCAGAACCATGCGGCGCGCCAATGACCTCCCGTTTCCCGTTACCTTACGAACCGCGCACCCCGCCACAACCAAAGCTCCGCGAACAGGTCCGTACCGCACTGTTCCTGACGGACCGTCAATTCAGTAATCTGACACTGCGTCAGTGAATTGCCAATCCGGTCTCCGAACAACGAGCAGGAGCGGGCTCAGCGATGCTTGGATCAACACACGGCACCCTCACCTCCGGCCTCCGCGCCCGCGTCGTCGCCTGCGGGGACGAAGCCCGGTCCGCCGCCGTCCACGGCACCACCGCCGCAGCGACCAGGGCCCCGGGAGCCCCGGGCGCGGCAACGGCAGACGCGGCGGCCGCCGGAGCCGGAGCACCGGCCGACGGATCCGCCGACCTCGACGTCAGCGGGCGCCCGCTGAGCTCCCCCGTCCCCGACCTGGACCGGTTCTTCCGGCCGGAGTCCGTCGCCGTCGTCGGCGCGTCCGACACCGAGGGCCGGCCCAACACCGGGATCACGCGACAGCTCATCGCGTGGGCCGAGCGTGTGGGCGCCCGCCTGCACCCCGTGCACCCGAGCCGCGAGTCCGTCTTCGGGCTGCCCTGTGCGCCCACCCTCGCCGACCTGCCCGAACAGGTCGACCTCGCCGTGCTCCTCGTCAAGGACCCCCTTCCACTGATTGATCAACTGGCCGACTGCAAGGTCAGGTTCGCGGTGGCCTTCGCCTCCGGGTTCGCCGAGACCGGGGAGGAGGGTGCCGCCGCCCAGGCCCGTCTCGCGGCGGCCGTCGCGAGCACCGATTCAGGGCTGCGGCTCCTCGGCCCGAACACCAACCTCAATGCCTTCGAGGAGTTCCGCGACGACCTCGACGGTCCGGCGATTGCCCTCATCACTCAGTCCGGTCATCAAGGCCGGCCCGTCTTCTCCCTCCAGCAGATCGGTGTGCGGCTCTCGCACTGGGCGCCGACGGGCAACGAGGCGGACCTCGAAACCGCCGACTTCATCTCGTACTTCTCGCAGCAGCCCGAGGTCGGGGCGATCGCCGCGTACATCGAGGGCCTGAAGGACGGCCGCTCCTTCCTCCTCGCCGCCGACCGCGCCGCCCGCAACGGCGTGCCCGTCGTCGCCGTCAAGGTCGGGCGGACCGAGACCGGGGCCCGTACCGCCGCGTCCCACACCGGGAAGCTGACCGGCGCGGACGACGTGGCGGACGCGGCGATGCGGCAGTTCGGCGTGATCCGGGTCGACGGACTCGACGAACTCCAGGACACCGCCGCCCTGTTGGCCCGCGCGCGCAAGCCGAAGGCGGACGGCGTCGCCGTGTATTCGATCTCGGGCGGCACGGGCGCGCACTTCGCGGACCTGGCGACGGCGGCGGGGCTGCACCTTCCGACACTGAACGCCGCCAAGCAGGCGGAGCTGCACGACTGGATACCGGAGTACCTGAACGTCGCCAACCCGATCGACAACGGCGGCCATCCCGTCGGCGACTGGCGCGGCCGGAAGATCATCGACGCGATCCTCGCCGACCCGGCGGTCGGGGTGCTGATCTGCCCGATCACGGGGCCGTTCCCACCCATGAGCGACAAGCTCGCCCAGGACCTGGCGGATGCCGCGGAGGCGACGGACAAGCTGGTGTGCGTGGTGTGGGGGTCGCCGGTGGGGACCGAGGCCGCGTACCGCGAGACTCTGCTCGGGTCGTCGCGGCTGGCCACCTTCCGTACCTTCGGCAACTGCATCACCGCCGTACGCGCCTACCTGGAGCACCACCGGTTCGCGGCCGCCTACCGCTCGCCGTTCGACGAGGCGCCGCGCACGCCTTCTCCCTCGTTCCGCAAGGCGCAGGCACTGATGCGTCCGGGCGAGCAGCTCAGCGAGCACTCGGCGAAGCAGCTGCTGCGGGCGTACGGCATTCGCGTACCGCGCGAGCAGCTGGTGACCAGTGCGGCGGCGTCCGTGCGGTCCGCCGCCCAGGTCGGCTACCCCGTCGTCATGAAGGCGTCCGGCCCGCAGCTCGCCCACAAGACCGAACTCGGCCTGGTGAAGGTCGGATTGACGTCCGCCAGTCAGGTCAGGGACGCCTATCGGGAGCTGACCGACATCGCCGCGTACGAGGACATTCCGCTGGACGGCGTCCTGGTCTGCCAGATGGTCGCGCGGGGCGTGGAGATGGTCGTGGGCGCCGGCCATGACGCGCTCTTCGGCCCGACGGTCACGGTCGGCCTCGGTGGCGTACTGGTCGAGATCCTCGGCGACGCCGCCGTACGCGTCCCGCCGTTCGGCGAGAGCGACGCCCGCGCGATGCTCGCGGAACTGCGCGGCCACCCCCTCCTGGAGGGCGTCCGGGGGGCGCCCCCGGCAGACGTCGACGCCCTCGTGGAGGTCATCCTCCGGGTCCAGCGCATGGCGCTCGAACTGGGCGACGTCCTCTCCGAGCTGGACATCAACCCCCTGATGGTCCTCCCGCGCGGCCAGGGCGCGGTGGCGCTGGACGCGCTGGCCGTCTGCCGCTGACTCCCTGCGCCCTTTCCACCCTCCGCGTTCCCAGCGCTCCCCGCGTTCCCTGCGCCCCCACATCAACCGGAGCCGTACACCCATGACTTCCTCCCCCGAAGCCTCGACGAACCCGTCACCCTCCGTGGATTCATTGATACTCCACGCCACTGACAACGGCGTCTCGTGGATCACCCTCAACCGCCCCGAAGCCATGAACGCCGTCACCTGGGACCAGCGGGAACGCATCATTTCCCTGCTGGCGGACGCGTCCGCGGACCCCGGCGTCCGGGCCGTCGTGATCACCGCCACGGGCAAGGGCTTCTGCGCGGGAGCCGACCTCCGCAGCGGCGCCCCGAAAGTCCCAAGCACCGGAACCGGCCCTACCCCTGCCCCCGCCCGCGACCGCGTCCCCGGTGACGTCGCCCGTACGATCCGGCTCGGCGCGCAACGCCTGATCACCGCGGTCCTCGACTGCGAGAAGCCGGTGATCGCCGCCGTGAACGGCACGGCGGCCGGGCTCGGCGCCCATCTCGCCCTCGCCTGCGACCTGGTCATCGCCGCCGAACAGGCTTCATTCATCGAGGTGTTCGTACGGCGGGGGCTCGTGCCGGACGGGGGCGGCGCCTACCTCCTGCCCCGGCTGATCGGCCCGCAGCGAGCGAAGGAGCTGATGTTCTTCGGCGACGCACTGCCGGCTGCGGAGGCGGAGCGACTGGGTCTGGTCAACCGCGTGGTCCCCCTCTCCGAGCTGGAGAAGACGACCCGTGCCTGGGCCGAGCGCCTCGCCACCGGCCCCACCCGCGCCCTCGCCCTCACCAAGCAGCTCGTCAACGCCTCACTGGACTCCGACCGCAGCACAGCCCTGTCGGCGGAGGCCGCCGCGCAGGAGATCAACATGACGACGGCCGACGCCAACGAGGGCGTCGCGAGCTTCGTCGAACGCCGCACGCCTCGCTACCGGGGCCTGTAGGCCGCCCGCCCACGCACCTGCGCGCCCTTCCCTCCCCGCCCCTTCCTATCTGACGATCCGTCAGCTTCAATGAGGAATGTGATGGGACACGCAGGGATGGCGGCCACCGCAGTCCGATACCTCAGGTCCGTCGGCGCCGCCACGGTCGCCGAGCCGCAGGCAGTGGAAGCACTGCCCCGCCCGGATCTCCGGGCCGTCGGCGCGGACGAACGGCTTCCGCTCGATCCGGCCGAATTCCGGCGCGTGCTCGGGAACTTCGCGAGCGGCGTCACCGTTATTACTTCACCGGGCAGTACTTCACCGCGCGCCACAGGGCCGGGGCCTGGACCGGAAGCCGAACCACCCGCCGGGTTCGCCTGCCAGTCCTTCGCGTCCCTGTCGCTCGACCCGCCGCTCGTCGTCTTCATGGTGGCGCGTACGTCGACGACCTGGCCCCGTATCGCCAGGGCCGGAGTCTTCTGCGTCAACATCCTGGGCGCCCACCAGGGTGAGCTGTGCCGCGGCTTCGCCCGCAGCGGCACGGACAAGTTCGCGGGCGTGGAGTACGACGCGGCGCCGGTGACGGGTTCGCCGCGCCTGGCCGGCGTACCGGCCTGGATCGACTGCACGATCCAGACCGTGCACACCGGCGGCGACCACCTGATCGTCGTCGGCCGCGTGGAAGCCCTGAACGCCACCGCCCAGGACACCCCGGAGAGCCGCCCCCTGCTCTTCCACCGCGGAACGTTCGGCGGCTTCAGCGGCTAACGGGGTCGGGCGGCGGGCGGCGGGCGGCGGGCGGCGGGCGGCGGCTAGCAGAGTCGGCGGAGCAGGGCCGCTACCACTGCGCCTCGGCTGACGTCTTCGCCCCGCCGAACACGACGACGTGGCCCCGGTCGCCGTACTTCTTGCGGCGCCAGTCGGCGAACGCCTTGGCCTGGGCGTCGCACTTCTCCTTCCACGGGCCGCAGCTGGAGGCGATGCGGGCCTCCATGACGTCGCTGTGCTCCGGCTTGCGGATCTTGATCATGCTGATGCCTTCGAGGACGGCTTCGTCCGTCGGGGACGGCGTCGACTTCAGGTACGCGGTGAACGCGCCCTTCATGCCGTACCAGCGGTTGGCCCCGACGGTCGGCACGCCGTCGATCCTGGGCGGCGAGGTCTGCTGGCTCTTCCAGTACTCCGGCCCCCAGCACTCGCTCGGGCCTTCCGGAAGCCCGTCGTCGGCGGCGCCCGGGTCGGAGGTGAGGTCCTCACCCGTACCGCCGACATCGTCCGAGGTCAGGTCCTCACCCGTACCCCCGACGTCCTCGGAGGTCAGGTCCTCACCCGTACCGCCGACATCGTCCGAGGTCAGGTCCTCGCCGGTGCCGCCCACGTCCTCCGAGGTCAGGTCCTCACCCGTACCCCCGACGTCGTCCGAGGTCAGGTCCTCACCCGTACCCCCGACGTCGTCCGAGGTCAGGTCCTCACCCGTACCCCCGACGTCGTCCGAGGTCAGGTCCTCCCCCGCGCCTCCCCCGCTGGTCGCCGGGTTCGGCGTGCTGCCGTCCGGGCAGACGATGCCCGGCGACGAGGCCGTGCCCGCGCTGTTCGCCTTTTCCGTGCCGCAGGCCGTCAGTGCGGTGCCGCACAGCGCGAGGACCGCCGCGGCCCCCGCCGCGCGCCTCGCTGTCCGTATATGAGCATTCATCCTGATTCCCCCCTGTTTCCCCTGGTCAGAGGGACTATCCTGCCATCTTGTCCTTCAGGGCGGGCTGCCTGCGGATAATCAGGGCCATCAGCGCCGCCACCGCGCACAGCGCCCCCGACGCGTACCAGACCACGTCGTACGACCCGAAGAGGTCGCGCGCCACTCCGCCGAGGAAGGCGACCAGACCCGCGCCCACCTGGTGCGAGGCCAGGACCCAGCCGAAGACGATCGCGCTGTCCTCGCCGAAGTACTCGCGGCACAGGGCAATGGTCGGCGGGACGGTGGCCACCCAGTCCAGGCCGTAGAAGACGATGAAGAAGATCATCGGCGGGTGGACGGTGGGGGCGAGGAGCATGGGGAGGAAGAGGAGCGAGATGCCGCGCAGGGCGTAGTAGACCGCGAGGAGCCGGCGCGCTTCGAAGCGGTCGGTGAACCAGCCCGAGGCGACCGTGCCGATGATGTCGAAGATGCCGATGACCGCGAGCAGTCCCGCCGCTGCCGGGACCGGCATTCCGTGGTCGTGCGAGGCGGGGATGAAGTGGGTCTTGACCAGGCCGTTCGTCGAGGCGCCGCAGATCGCGAACGTACCGGCGAGCAGCCAGAAGGGGCCGGTGCGGGCCGCCTTGAAGAGAACCGTGATCGCGCGCCTGGCCGCGCCCATCACCGGTGCGGGCTTCGGTACGAACTCCTCTGCGCCGTACGGG
This sequence comes from Streptomyces sp. NPDC048442, assembly GCF_040651475.1. Classification (NCBI taxonomy): domain Bacteria; kingdom Bacillati; phylum Actinomycetota; class Actinomycetes; order Kitasatosporales; family Streptomycetaceae; genus Streptomyces; species Streptomyces sp. NPDC048442. Next base: position 113,036 of record NZ_JBEZKB010000025.1, on the reverse strand, counting down.
GCCAGGCCCACGTCCGCCGGGTGGTCGCGCAGCAGCAGCCAGACGAAGGGGACGACCGCGAGCGCGGCGAGCGCGACAGTGATCGATGCGGGCTCCCAGCCGTGCTTGTCCACCAGCCAGGCCAGGAGCGGGAGGAAGATCAGCTGGCCGGACGCGCCCGCGGCGGTGAGGAGGCCGGTGACCAGTCCTCGGCGGGCCACGAACCACCGGTTCGTCACTGTCGCTGCGAAGGCCAGCGCCATCGAGCCGCTACCCAGCCCCACCAACACACCCCAGAACAGGACCAGTTGCCAGGCCGACGTCATCACGACGGTGAGCCCGGAGCCGACGGCTATCACCGTCAGCGCGACCGCGACGACCTTCCGGATGCCGAACCGGTCCATCAGTGCGGCGGCGAAGGGCGCCGTCAGTCCGTACAGCGCGAGGTTGATCGACACCGCGAAGCCGATGGTGCCGCGCGACCAGCCGAACTCGTCGTTCAGCGGATCGATGAGCAGTCCGGGGAGCGACGAGAAGGCGGCGGCTCCGATGATCGTCACGAAGGTGACGGCCGCGACGAACCACGCACGGTGGATGCGGATACGGGAGGACTTCACGGGCGGAACCGGAAGCGGTGAGGCCGGAAGCGGCGAGGCCGGAACCGGCGGCGTGTCCGTGACCTGCACGGGCTGCGTGTCCGTGACCTGCACGGGCGGGGTTGTCTGCGTCACGTCCCCCAGCATCCGGGCGCCGATCATTCCGAACGAGTGGCCCGAAGGACAGCATTCGATACGATCGGGCCATGAGCAGCTCACGAGCAACGCCGCCGCCTGCGACTCCGACCGCGCTCCCACCCGCACCCGCACTCCCACCCACGCCCCCGCCCGTACAAGCCACAACCCCCCACCGCATAGCCGTCCTCGCCCTCCCCAAGGTCATCCCCTTCGAACTCGGCATCCCGCACCGCATCTTCGGCCGCGCGTACTCCGCCGACGGTGCGCCCCTCTACGAGGTCACCACCTTCGGCACCGAGCCCGGCCAACTCATTGACACCCAGGCGGACTTCAAGCTGGTCGTCGAGCACGGTCCGGAGGTCCTCGCCACCACCGACACGCTGATCATCCCGGCCGCGTACGAACCCGCGTCCCTCTACGAGGACGGCCGCCTGCCGGACGAGATCGCCGAGATCTTCCGCCACATCCGCCCCGGCACCCGCATGGCCTCCATCTGCACCGGCGGTTTCGTGCTCGCGGCGGCCGGCCACCTCGACGGACGCCGCGCCACCACTCACTGGTTCTGGGCGGAGCGCTTCCAGCAGCTCTTCCCGTCCGTCCGTGTCGACCCCGAAGTGCTGTACGTCGACGACGGCGACGTGCTCACCTCGGCGGGAGTCGCGGCGGGCATCGACCTGTGCGTACACATGGTGCGCCGAGACTTCGGTGCAGCGGTCGCCAATGACGTGGCGAGGCGCAGCGTCGTACCGCCGCACCGGGACGGCGGCCAGTCGCAGTACATCCAACGGCCGGTCCCCGAGCCCCAGTTGGCGACCACGACTGCCGCCCGCGCATGGGCACTGGGCCACCTCCACGAGCCGATCCAGCTCCGTGACATGGCCGAGCAGGAGTCGATGTCGGTACGGAGCTTCACGCGCCGGTTCCGCGAGGAGGTCGGGATCAGTCCGGGTCAGTGGCTGACCCAGCAGCGGGTAGAACGCGCCCGCCACCTCCTCGAATCCAGCGACCTGTCCATCGACCAGGTCGCCCACGAGGCGGGTTTCGGCACGGCGCAGTCGATGCGCCAGCACCTACAGGCCGCACTCGGCGTCCCGCCCACGGTCTACCGCCGCACCTTCCGTACGAACCTCTCCGACACCGGATCCTTCGGCCCCCACCCTGACTCCCGCGCCACCTGACTTCCGCCGCCGCTCCCCCACCGCCGCGACCGCCGTAAGTACGAGACACAGCCCCGCGCCCGCGAGGATCGCAGTGGACGGGGCCGCAACACTCTGAACCGCCCCCGCCAGCACGGCACTTGACGCATACCCCGCACCCACAGCCGCGTACATCATCGAGTACCCGGCAGCGAAGGCGCTCGGGGGCAGGGCGTTCCGCAGGGACAGGCTGCGCGCGATCTGAACGCACGACTGAAGCAGCCCGGCGAGCACCAGCCCCGCCCCGATCCACCCGAGCACCGGCACCACCGCGCTCGCCCCCACCATCAGCGCGACCACGGCCAGCAGCACCAGGGACTGCCGCTCGGGGCTCCCCGGCCAGGTCCTCAGCCCGTACGTGTACGCCCCGATCGCCGCGGCCAGCGAATAGGCGGCCAGCAGCGGACCCGCCCACCCGATCGCCACGCCCCGCTGTTCCAACAGGGCGGGCAGCACCAGTTCCGCGAGCGCCAGCAGCGAGAGGCCCGCGGCCCCTGTCACGTACAGCGGCCACGCGGAGGCCAGCGTCCGCGCCATCGACACCCCGTGACGATCCGACTCGTCGGCCGGCCACCCGGCGGGCAGCCCCCACAGCCCGGCGACTGTCACAGCCATCAGTACAGCGGCGAGGAACATCGGTACGACCGGGTCGATGCCGAGCGCCAGCCAGGTGGCGAGCGCGGGCGAGGCCGCCCACACGCCATAGCTCAAAATCGCGTCCGCGCTGAACGCCTGTGCCACCGCGGCCTCTTCCACCAGCGAGGTCAGCAGCGCCCGCAGCCCACCGGGCACCGCCCCGGGCGCGGCGCCGGCCACTGCGGCCAACACGCCGAGCACCACCGGATGCGCCTGCGCGCACACCCCGAGCCCGGCGAAGGCGAGCGCCCCCACCCCCAGCCCCACGGCAAGCGCGGGCCGCGCCCGCCGAGCCTTCAGCCGGGGCCCGAGCACGGAGGCCCCGACCACCTCACCGATCACGTACACCGCAGCGAGCGCGGCACCCACGCTGTACCCACCGGGCCGCTCCCGCACCAACAGCACCACGGCAAGCGGCGCCATGGCCACCGGAAGCCGGGCGGCGACGGTGACGGCGGCGAGGGTGAGGAGGGGCCGGGTGGCCAGGGTGCGATAGCTCATGGGCCGAGGCTAGGACGCGGGGTCGGATCCCCCCAGGCCTTTTCTGCCGGGGCCGGAGCCGGGGCCGTCATGCCGGTTACCGGTTACCGGTTACCGGTTACCGGGTTGGGCGGACTTGACCGGCCCACAAATACAGGTGCGGCCGGCCGCTCCGATGGTGTGGGATGCGGGGCATGACGATCGTTCTGAACGAGCCCGGCATCGACGGGTTGACCGGGGCCGTGGCTGCCCTCCGCGTATGGCAGGACGACCGCACGCCGCTGCAACTCCATCCGGGAGACCTCGGCTGGGCCTGGGCGTTGGGCGCGGAGAGGCTGGCCGCGGCCGTCCGCACCTGGAGCGTGGACGGTCGGATCGTCGCCGTCGGATACCTGGATGACCCTGATGTGCTGCGCCTGACGACCGCGCCGGACCTGCGACAGGACGGTGAGCTGGCGCGCCGGCTGCTGGCGGACCTCAATGATCCGGAGCGCGGGGTCCTGCCGCCCGGGAAGGTCGGCCTCGAAATCCCCAACGGCGCCCTGCTCCGTGAGGTCCTCTTGGAGGCGGGCTGGAACGCCGACGAGCCGTGGACACCGCTGCGCCGCGACCTCGCCGAGCCGGTGAAGGACTCCGGCCTGCGGATCGAAGTAGCCGGGCCGGAGACGGCGGGGGTGCGGACCGCGGTGCACCGCTCGGCGTTCGGCAGCCCGGCGTTCACCGAGGAGATCTGGCACGTCCTGGCGGCCGGGCCGGTCTACGCCGACGCCCGCTGCCTGATCGGCTACGACGGCCAGGACAACGCGGTGGCCGCGGCGACGGTCTGGTCTGCCGGGCCCGGCAAGCCCGGCCTGCTGGAGCCGGTGGGCGTGCACGCCGACCATCGCGGTCGCGGCTACGGGACGGCGATCAGCGTCGCCGCTGCGGCGGCGCTGCGTGAACTGGGTGCATCAAGCGCACTCGTCAGCACCCCGACCTCGAACGCTGCCGCCGTCGCCACCTACAGGGCGGCTGGATACGAGCCGTCGCCCGAACGGCTGGACGTCAGCCGAGCCGCCTGAAAATGATCAGGTGGCGGGTTCCGGCGCGACTGTTCCACCGCCCGCTCAGAACGTCAGGACCCCCCTCGCCACCCTCCCGTGGTGCGCGTCGTCCGCCGCCTTCGCGAAGTCTTCGATCGGGTACGTCTCCGTGACCAGCTCGTCGAGGAGCAGCCGGCCCTGCCGGTACAGCTCCGCGTACAGCGGGATGTCGAGCTGTGGGCGCGAGGAGCCGTATCGGCAGCCGAGGATCGACTTGTCCAGGAACATCGCGGCGGGCAGGAAGGTCGCCTCGTCGGTCGGTGCCGTCATGCCGAGGAGGATCGCCTGGCCGTGCCGGTCGAGGAGGTCAATTGCCTTTCGGATGAGTGCAGTTCGGCCTACGCATTCGAATACGTGGTCCGCGCCGGTGGGCAGTACGTCGCGCACCTCGTCGGCCGAGGCGAGGAAGTGGGTGGCGCCGAAACGGCGGGCCGCCTCCTCCTTGGCCGGGTTCGTGTCGACCGCGACGATGACGGATGCGCCCGCGATCCGGGCGCCCTGGATGACGTTGAGGCCGATGCCGCCTGTGCCGATGACGACGACCTTCTCGCCGAGGGCGACGCGGGCCCGGTTGAGGACGGCGCCGACGCCCGTGACCACGCCACAGCCCATCAGGGCGGCGGAGGTGAGGGGGATGTCTTTGGGGATCTTGATCGCCTGGACCGCTTTCACCAACGTGCGTTCAGCGAAAGCGGAGTTGGAGGCGAATTGGTAGAGGGGGGATCCGTTACGGGAGAAGGGCCGGCCCGGCATTCCGATGGCCTTGCGGCACATGGTGGGGCGGCCCCGGTCGCACTCGGCGCACGTGCCGCAGCCTGCGAGCGTGGACAGGGCTACGTGGTCGCCGGGGGCTACGTGGGCGACGCCGGGGCCGATGGCCTCCACGATGCCCGCGCCTTCGTGGCCGAGTACCACCGGGACGGGGAACGGGATGGTTCCGTCCATGACCGACAGGTCGCTGTGGCAGAGGCCGGCGGCGGTGATGGCTACGAGGACTTCGCCGGGGGCTGGGTCGCGTATTTCCAGGTCGTGGACTATCTCGACCTGTTTGCCGTCGAAAACGACACCTCGCATGGTGAGCTCCTTGTCTCGGGGTGGTGGTCGCGGGCGTGTGCGGTCGTGAGGGGGCGTGCTCCGCGTGGGGGCCGCCCCCTTGCCCACCCGTCCCGCCCCCGGGGGGCGGCCCCGCTGCCCAAGAAGGCTAGGGAGGTTAGGAGGCTAGCGGGCTGAGGGGCAGGCAGTTAGGGGCGCGGGGAACTGCGCGATCAGCCACGACGCACCCGCACGAAGACCACTCGCCCCAAGGCACTCGCCCCCAAAGCACGGGGCCCAAAGCACGCGGCCCAAAGCACGGGCCCGGCCAAGGGTGCTCAGGGCTCGCCCCTCCCCGCGTTCGGCCTGGTTCCCCTCGTCGCCGCCTCCCGCATCGCTTCCAATTGCGCCAGCATCGGCATCGGGTCCGTTCCCACCGTTCCGGGGAGGAAGTCCGCGAGGGACTCCGGGGTCCAGGAGCCCGACTCCGCGTAGGCCGCGCGGAGTTCCCTCGGCTGGGCCCAGACCGCGATCTTCGGGCCGGCGACCGTGTACACCTGGCCGGTAATGCCTTCCGAACGTGCGCGCTCCGAGAGGAGGTAGACGACGAGGGCCGCCACGTCCTGCGGCTCGCCGATCTCCTTCAGCTCCATGGGGACGTTGGCGGACATCCGGGTACGGGCCACCGGCGCGACCGCGTTCGCCGTCACCCCGTACTTGTGCAGGCCGAGCGCCGCGCTCCGGACGAGCGAGATGATGCCGCCCTTGGCCGCGCTGTAGTTCGCCTGGGCGACACTGCCCTGGTGGTTGCCGCTGGTGAAGCCGATCAGCGTGCCGGAGCCCTGCTTGCGCATCACCGCCGACGCCGCCCGGAAGAGCGTGAACGTGCCCTTCAGGTGGGTGGCGATCACCGGGTCCCACTCCGCCTCGGACATGTTGAAGAGCATCCGTTCGCGGAGGATTCCGGCGACGCAGACGACCCCGTCGATGCGGCCGAAGTTCGCCAGGGCCACGTCGACGACCCGCTGGCCGCCCTCCATCGTCGAGATGTCGTCGGCCACCGCGAGCGCCTCACCGCCCGCCGCCTCGATCTCCTTGACCACGGCTGCCGCGACCTCGCTGGTCGGTTCCGCGCCCTCCATCGAGACGCCGTAGTCGTTGACGACCACCCGCGCACCCTGCGCCGCGCACGCCAGCGCGACCGCCCTGCCGATGCCGCGCCCCGCTCCGGTCACCGCTATGACCTTGCCGGTCAAGAAGTTGCCCATCACCACGCCTTCCCAAGGTTTCTGACGGTCCGTTAGATTCTAGAACCCGTACGACGCTCCGGCACAAGACCCAGGAGGCTCCGCAATGTCGCTGCCCGCCGAGTTCCACGACATCGCCAAGCGCGTGAACAACTGGGGGCGTTGGGGAGCCGACGACGAGATCGGCACGCTCAACCTCATCACCGACGACGTCGTACGGGCCGCCGCGCAGAGTGTCCGCACCGGGCACCGCATCCCCCTCGCACTGCCGCTCCAGCAGGACGGCGTGCAGAGCGGCATGATCCCGGGGAGGGTCAATCCGCTGCACTCGATGGTGCAGATCAACCAGGAGCTCTTCGGCCCCGGCACCGTCGCCACCAGCGACGACGCCGTGACGATGGGCCTCCAGGCCGGCACCCACTGGGACGCCCTGACCCATGCCTCGCACTCGGGGAAGATCTACAACGGCCGGCCCGCCGGCACCATCACCCCGCACACCCGTGCCGCCTTCGCCGGCATCGACAAGGCCCGGCACGTCGTCTCGCGCGGAGTGCTGCTGGACGTGGCCCGCGCCCACGGCGTCGACCGGCTGCCGGGCGATCACGCCGTAACGCCCGAAGACCTGGAAGCCGCCGAGGAGTTGGCGGGTACGAAGGTCGCCGCCGGGGACGTCGTACTCGTCAGGACCGGGCAGATCCAGGTGTACCTGGGCGGCGACAAGCACGGGTACGGCTATCCGTCGCCGGGGCTCTCGATCCGCACCCCCGAGTGGTTCCACGCCCGGGACGTCGCCGCCGTCGCGAACGACACCCTCACCTTCGAGATCTTCCCGCCCGAGATCGAGAACCTGTGGCTGCCGGTGCACGCCCTCGACCTCGTCGAGATGGGCATGCTGCAGGGGCAGAACTGGAATCTGGAAGAGTTGTCCACAGCCTGTGCACAGGATCGGCGGTACGCGTTCCTGCTGTCCGCGATGCCCGAGCCGTTCGTCGGCGGCACGGGAACGCCCGTCGCCCCGGTCGCGATCCTCTAGCCCCGGTCGCGATCCTCTAGGCGTACGTACGGAACACACCACACGGACCGCCGTACGGCAGGCGGCCGACGCCATGTGCGCCGGCCGCCGCCCCGTTCCGACCCGTACTCGCCGAGGTGGGCCTGCACCCCTCGGCGTCCCCTCGCGACGAATCGCTCGTTCCAAGGGTGAGAAGGCCTCCGGCGGCCGTCAACACCACCCCGGCACGATGACTGCTATGCGAGATTAGTGACGGCGCACGACGGCTCGTACAGCCCCGATTGAGGGCGTTCCGCGAGCGCCCCCTGCGGGGCCCTGGCCGCGCGGTCCACCTCGCACCAGATCCGCTTGCCCGCGCCCTCGGCCTGCCAGCCCCACCGGTCGGCGAGCCCGTCCACCAGCTCCAGGCCGCGCCCGTTGGTGTCGTCGCCCTCCGCGTGCCGGGGCCTGGGCGGGCACGCGCTGACGTCCGCGACCTCGACCCGGACCGTGCCGCCCATGCACACGGCGCCCACGGCCGGTCCCGAAGCGGAACCGGAATCGGGCCCCGCGTCCGCGGTCCCGTCCCCGGGGAAGAGCATCCGCAGCACGGCCGGACAGCCCGTGTGCACGACCGCATTGGTCACCAGCTCCGAAATGAGCAGGACCAGTGTCTCGGCAACCGGCTCGTCGGCCTCTATGCCGCATCCGACCAGCCTGGACCGCGCCCATCTACGGGCCCGCCCCACCTCTGCGGGGTCGGCCCCGACCTCCAACTGCACCTGAAGCACCTGCACCGCTCACACCATCCGAACCGGCGGACACAACGCCTCGCGTCTCCACAGGGTCACGGAACGTGATTCCCTTGTGGGACAGCATGGTTGACGCATCGTCACCGCAACAAGCGCTTCAGGCATATTCCAGCGCGAAGGAGTACGCATCCTGCATACTGTGCGACGCACGCTGCGGAGAGTCGAACGTGAGCGCTTGTGGCGCCTCCGCCCGACGCGAGCGGGGGTTACCGACGGACGCGTCATCCGGCCCGGAGCCGCCATACAGACCGCACCAGGAATACCGCGCTCCACCACCACTCGCATCTGTCGGAGAGTACCGGAGCGAAGGCCCGACTCCGGCCCGTGACGAGTCCTGCAAAGGACACAACCCGATATCGACACAGGGTGACGTCTTCTGCCTGAAGAGTCGCTCATCCCGCCGAATTCCCGGTCGGCCTCGTGCCCATTTCCGGCATCCACCCCTATCACCCCTGATCAGCGGGCGTCGGCCAGCAGGTCGGCCGCCAACTCTTCCTCCGTCTGGGCCTTCGTCGGCCCCCGCCAGGACCGCACCCATGCTCGCTTCAGGTGCAGATGTACGTCGGCCTCCCAGGTGAAGCCCATGCCTCCGCAGACCTGAAGACAGTCGCGCGCGTTGCGCACGGCCGCCTCGTCGGCAAGCAGTTTCGCCCCGGCGATCTCGGCCCGCGCACCGGTGACCGCTGCCGCGTACACGGCGGTACGCGCCATCTCGGCGCGCACCAGCATCTGCGCGCACAGGTGCTTGATCGCCTGGAAACCACCGACGGGCTGCCCGAACTGCTCGCGCTCGCACGCGTGTTGGACGGCCATGTCGACCGTTCGGGCCGCACTTCCCGCCTGCTCGGCGGCCGTGAGCAGGACTGCTTCCGGGGGGTACGTGCGCGGGGCCGGGCCTCGCATCCGGTGCAGCGGGGTGAGCGGATCCACCGAACGGACCGGCTCGGCCGTGCCCAGGGCCGTACCCAGAGCCGTGCCCAGAGCCGCGTCCCGCGCCGCGGGCGCCTGGCCCCGTACGACATCGGATTCCGCCAAGTGGGCTATCAGCGCGCCGTATTGGGCGGTGACGACCGTCTCGCCCCCGGCGGCGCCCTTCACCTCTCCGGCCGCGAGGTGTGTGTCCACCAGTGGGCCGGGCAGCAGGACCCGGCCCGCTTCCTCGAAGAGCAGGACGGCCTCCGGCAGGCCGAGGCCGACGCCGCCCTCCGACTCGGGCAGGCGCAGCGCGAAGAAGCCCGCCTCCCCGAGGTCGCGCCACAGTGTGCGGTCGAGCCCGCCGCCCCGTTCGACCGCCGCCCGCAGGGCCTCCCGGTCGAAGCGCCGCGCGAGCAGCTCTCGTACACCTGCTTGCAACGCCCGCTGATCGTCGGTCAGTTGGAAGTCCACGGGCTTCCCTCACCGGCCTTTCGGGAGGCCGAGGATGCGCTCGGCGACGATGTTCTGCTGGATCTGGGAGGTGCCGGCGGCGATCGTGTAGGAGAGGGAGGAGAGGCGGTCGAGGGTCCATTCGTGGTCCAGGTCGAGCGCGCCCGCCGCCCCCAGCACCTCGGCTGCCGTGTCGTACAGCTCCTGGCGGGCCTGCGAGTAGCGGAGCTTGAAGACGGAGCTGCCGGTGCCGGGGACCCCGCCGGTGCGCTGGGCCTCGGAGACGTTCCACTGGGTGAGCCGCCACAGGACCGCGAACTCGGCGTACAGACGGCCGAGTTGACGCCGCAGGGCCGGGTCGTCCCACCCTCCGTTGGCGCGCGCCTTGCGGGCAATCCGGGCAATCGTACGGCGGCAGGCGACGACCTCGCCGACGAAGGCGGTGCCGCGTTCGAAGGAGAGCGTGACCATGGTGACGCGCCAGCCGTCGTTCTCCGCGCCGACCCGGTTGGCGACCGGGATCCGCACCTCGTCGAGGAACATCTCGGCGAATTCGGTGGACCCGGCGAGCGTGCGCAGCGGCCGTACGGTCACGCCCGGCGCGTCCATCGGCATGGCGAGCCAGCTGATGCCCTTGTGCTTGGGGGTCTCGGGTGTGACGGGAGTGGTGCGGACGAGGAGTTCGCACCAGTCGGCGACCTCGGCGTGCGAGGTCCAGATCTTGGAGCCGCTGACGACGTACTCGTCCCCCTCGCGCACCGCTCTCGTACGCAGCGAGGCCAGGTCGGAGCCGGCGTCGGGCTCGCTGAAGCCCTGGCACCAGACCTCGTCGCCGCGCAGGATCGGGGGCAGCCAGCGGGCCTGTTGTTCGACAGTCCCCTCGGCGGCGATGGTGGGGCCCGCGTGCAGCAGACCCACGAAGTTCGCGCCGACGTACGGGGCGCCCGCGCGCTCGGTCTCCTCCAGGAAGATGAGGTGCTGGGTGGGGGTGGCCTCGCGCGGGAGGTCCGCGTACCCGGCGTCGTACAGCATCCGCTGCCAGGCGGTGTCGTACGTGCGCCTGCCGGGCCAGTCGAGGGGGTCGGGCCTCTCCGGCAGCCCGGGGAGGACGCGGGCCAGCCACCCCCTCAGCTCGGCCCGGAACTCCTCCTCCTGGGGCGTGTATGTGAGGTCCATCAGAGGGCGGGCCGGTCGAGGGCGACCGCGTGATCGTCGACGCCGATGGTGCGAGGAAGTTCGATCTGGCCCATCCGGTGTTCCTCCCGCTGAATCTGATGACCCGTCAGAATTGAGGCTAGCCCGCGCACCTCTGGACCGACAAGGCGTAGCGCTCTACGCTCACGGCTAGTTCTGACTGTCCGTCAGTTACGGGGGAATCCAAGTGACTCACGCCAAGCAGATCGCTCGCTCGCTGGGCGAATCCCGCACCCTCTGGGAGCTGGTGGACCGCCGCGCCGACCTCACCCCGGGCCTTCCGGTCCTGCTCCAGGAGGGCCGCACCCTCACCTTCGGCGAGCTGCGGACGCGCTCCGAGCGCGTGGCGGCCGGGCTGTACGAGCTGGGCGTACGGGCCGGGTGCGTGGTCGCCTGGCAGCTGCCCACCCGTATCGAGACGGTGCTCCTCTCGCTGGCGCTGGCCCGGCTCGGCGCCGTGCAGACACCAGTGATCCCCTTCTACCGAGACCGCGAAGTCGGCTTCGCGCTGCGGGAGTCGAAGGCGGACTACTTCGCGGTGCCGGGCGAGTGGCGCGGCTTTGACCACACCGCGATGGCCCACCGCCTCGCACTGGAGCTGCCGCGTCCCGTCCTCGTACTCCACGCGTGCGAGGATCTGCCGGACGGCGACCCGGCGCTGCTGCCGCCGGCCCCCACCGACGGCACGTCCGTGCGGTGGATCTACTGGACGTCGGGCACGACCTCCGACCCGCGCGGGGTGCTGCACACCGACCGCTCACTGATCGCGGGCGGCTCGTGCCTGGCGCACGCGCTGGAGCTTTCCGCTGACGACATCGGCTCGGTGGCCTTCCCGTACGCACACATCGGCGGGCTCGACTATCTGGTGATGCTGCTGCTGTACGGCTTCCCCGCGGTCCTCTTCGAGCACTTCGCGCTGCCCGCGGCTTTGGCCGAATATCGACGGTACGGAGTGACGGTGGCGGGCGGCTCGACGGCGTTCTACGCGATGTTCCTGGCCGAGCAGCGCAAGGAACCGGACGTACCGGTACTGCCGACACTGCGGCTGCTCGCGGGCGGCGGCGCGCCGAAACCGCCGGAGATCTACCACTCGGTGGTGCGCGAGCTGGGCTGTCAGCTCACGCACGGGTACGGGATGACGGAGGTGCCCATGATCACGATGGGGGCGCCGGGCGACACCCCGGAGAACCTCGCGACGACCGAGGGACGCCCGCCAAAAGGCATGTCGGTACGGATCACCGACCCGGAGGGCAAGCCGGTGCCGGCCGGGGTGGACGGGGAGATACGGCTGCGCGGGGAGGCGGTCTGCCAGGGGTACCTGGGGGCTGCTCCGGACGTCGCCCCAGGAACCGCTCCGGCTGGGGGAACCCCCTTTGACCAGGACGGATATCTCGTCACCGGCGACCTGGGGCACCTCACCGCGTCCGGGCACCTGGTGCTGACCGGGCGGCTCAAGGACGTGATCATCCGCAAGGGCGAGAACATTTCGGCCAAGGAGATCGAGGACCTGCTGCACCAGCACCCGGCGGTCGCCGACGCGGCGGTGATCGGGCTGCCCGACGAGGTGCGCGGCGAGCGGGTGTGCGCGGTGCTCGAACTGCGCGTGGGCGCGGGCCCGTTGACCCGGGACGGGGTCGTCTCGTACCTGCGCGGGGAGGGTCTCGCCACGCACAAGCTGCCGGAACAGGTCGAGGTGGTGGACGCGCTGCCGCGCAACGAGGCGCTGCGCAAGGTGCTCAAGTACAGGTTGAGGGAGCGGTTCGGCGCGTGAGCGGCTCAGCCGGCCGATGCGCGGGCGAACCGCTCCTCGGGGTGGGTGTGCGAGTGCCGATATGCGGTGCGGGCTACTGCGGGTCCGGGCCGTCCACCGTGTAGTACATGGCGAACGCCGACAGGGTCTCGGACTCGGTGATGATGCCGTCGCCGTCCGCGTCCAGCGCCGTCGCCACCTGCTCGGCGACCTCGGGCTCCGCGCCCAGGACGCGGAGCAGCCTGGTGGCGGCCCGGACGGTGACGCCGCCTCCCACCCCGTCCGAGGCGGCCGCGATCTCGATCGCCGCGTGCAGGAAGGGGCGGGCGATCTCGGCGAACCGCTTCGGGTTGTCCCGCAGCCGCTTCACCGCTCCCGTCACGAACTCGTCCCGGCTGACCCGTTGGTCGCCGTCCACGTCCGCGATGCCCGCCATGCCCTGCCAGAACGCCTCGGCGCCGCTGTAGAGGGCCTGCCCCTTGTCGCAGCGTGCGGTGGTGTTGAACTCGGCAAGGATGGCGGCCGCCGCGGCACTGAAGTCCTCGCGGTCGATGTAGCCGTTGCCGTCCTGGTCGAAGGAGGCAAAACGTGCCGCTGTCTTGCGCTCGTACTCTGCGCTGTCCATGCAGGGGAGCGTACGTCCTGGATGTGGAGACGATGCTGGTTATGCAGCGGAATCATCCGCCGGAGGGGCAGTTGAACATCAGGCCGACAGCGACTGCGCCGTGTCGTCCACCGCTGTGTCCACGTCCGGGAACACCTCAAAGAGGCGGCGGACGCCGAGGGCGGCCAGCACCCGGTTCACGTGCGAGCCGTCGACCGCACCCTGCGCGGGCAGGATGAGCCGCAGACTGCCCTGGCAGGAGCGCATCAGGCGGCGGGCCGCGATCAGCACTCCGACTCCGCTGGAATCACAGAAGAGCACGTCGGAGAGGTCGAGCACGACCCGGTGGCGGCCGTCGGCGACGGCGTTGTGCACGTGGTGGCGCACAGCCGGTGAGGTCACCAGGTCCAGTTCGCCGGAGATGTGCAGCACGGCCCAGGCGCCGTGCTCTGCCTCTGTCACCTTCAGCGTCACGAGTCGGACCTTTCAGCTAACCGGAAGTAGCCCTTCCTCCTCGCGGCTTCCCTGGCCGCCACTCCATGAAACACCGCCTGCCTGTGCGAGGCGCACGCAGGAGGTACGTAATGACCGGATCACTACCATCCCGGACCGCGCCGGGGGCGCACTTGTCCGGAAGGGGCGTGCGCTGTCCGCTCCTCGCACTACATTCGAAAGAGCAGGGAAACGGGCGGGGAAACGGGCGGGGTTTCCGGCTGGGGCTCGGGTCGGGATATTCGGGTTGGGGGCGACAGGCATGCCGAAGGACGCACCACCGCGCTGGGACCGCAGGATGCAGCAGCGGCTCGCACGGGGCGAGGCGGCGGCGCTCGGCGAGCTGTACGACCGGTTCGCGTCCCTGGTGCACAGCCTGGCGCACCGGGTGCTCGACGACGAGGACGCCGCCGACCAGATAACCCGCGACGTCTTCGGGCACGTCTGGGAGAACCCGCACACGTACGACCCGAAGGAAGGCTCCATGCGGGCCTGGATCGCCCGGCTCACCAACCGGCGTGCCGTGCACCGGCTGCGCCAGGCCGAGGCGGCGGCCCTCGCGGACGGCGAGGGCACGGCGGAGGAGCTGGAGCTGAAGGTGCACCGGGCGGCGGCGGTGGCCCGCGCCGACTACATCGTCACGGCGATGCCCGCCCCGCTGCGCGAGGCCCTGGAGCTGGCGTACTTCGAGCGGCACGACTACCGCCAGACCGCCAGCAGGCTCGGCGTCACGGAGGACGAGGCCCGCCGCAGGCTGCGGCTCGGCCTGCAGCTGCTGTCGACGGCCAACACCGTCCGGAGCGTGGACTCCCAGGAGTACGGGGGCGCGCGGTGAGCCCCGGCGCCGACGACGCGAACGTTTCCGCCGAGAACGGCGAGGACCCCGTCCGTCGCGAAGGACCCTCCCACCGCACCCTCAAGTCCCTGCTCGGCGCCTGGGCCCTGGCGGCCTGCTCCGCCGAGGAGACCACCGCCGTCGAGGACCACCTCACCGAGTGCGCGCCCTGTGCCGACGAGGCGCTGCGGCTGCGCGACGCCGTGGGGCTGCTCCAGGCGGAGCGCGGGCTCGACCTCGACCCGATGCTCCGCTCCCGGGTCCTGGACACCTGCCTGGGCCGCCGCCCGGCCCGTATCCCCGTTCCGGCCTGGGCCCAGCCGTACGACACGGAGACGGCCAGGCTGGACGCCCTGCTGGCCGACATCGGGCCGGGCGAGTGGCACGCGCCCGTGCAGCTGCGCTGGTTCGAGGAGGACGAGCCCGTGCGGCGCAAGGCGACCGTCGCGGCGGTCATCGGGCACCTCATGACCGTCGACGGCCTGGTCGCCGCCGCCCTCGGTCTTGACGACCCGGTCGCGCTCGGCGGCGGCGACCCCACCGGCCGCACCGAGGCGTACTGGCTGGGCTCCCACCAGCCGCCCACCCGGGCCGTGCGCACCCCGTGGCGCGAGCAGAGCCACACCCTCATCCGTACGGTGTCCTTCGCGGGCGGCGGTGCGGCCGAACTCGACGTTCCCTACGGGGCGTTCGACCTCCCCCTCAAAGATGCGCTCCTGGAGCGGGCCTTCGAGTGCTGGGTGCACGCCGACGACATCGCGCAGGCGGTGGACTACCCGTACGAACCGCCGTCCGGCGCCCATCTGCACCAGCTGATCGGCCTGGCCACCCGGCTGCTGCCCGGCACCCTGGCCGCCCGCCGGCGCGCCGGGCTCGCCCCGCCCATGCGGGGACTCGTCGCGGCGGGCTCCCCCGGGCGCACGCTCCATCTTGAGGTGGAGGGCCCCGGCGGCGGCGACTGGTGGATCGCCCTGGATTCCCCCGCCGTCGCGTCGCCCGACCGCAAGGTGGCGCACATCGCGATGGACGGCGTGGAGTTCTGCCAGCTGGCCGCCGGGCACGTATCGCCTCAAGAGGCGGCGGCGGGCCAGCTCGGCGACAAGGCGGCGGTACGGGACGTGCTGTTCGCGGCGGCGTCGCTGTCGCGGCTGTGACGCCGCAGCCGTTGCGTGGTGCCGTACCGCCGCCTCTTTGAGGCAGCGGGGCTCAGATTTGAGGCGGCGGGGCTGAGATTTGAGGCGGCGGGGCTCAGGCGAAGACGACCGTGCGGTGCCCGTTCAGCAGCACCCGGTGCTCGCTGTGCCACTTCACCGCGCGGGCGAGCGCCTGGCACTCCACGTCGCGGCCGATGGCGACGAGCTGTTCGGGGGTGACCTCGTGGCCGACCCGCTCGACCTCCTGCTCGATGATCGGGCCCTCGTCGAGGTCCGCCGTCACGTAGTGGGCGGTCGCGCCGATCAGCTTCACACCGCGCGCGTGCGCCTGGTGGTAGGGCTTGGCGCCCTTGAAGCTCGGCAGGAAGGAGTGGTGGATGTTGATGATCCGGCCGCTGAGCTGCTTGCACAGGTGGTCGGAGAGCACCTGCATGTAGCGGGCGAGAACGACCAGCTCGACACCCTCGGCCTCGACGAGGTCGAGCACCTGCTGCTCGGCCTGCACCTTGGTGTCCTTCGTCACGGGGATGTGGTGGAAGGGGATGTCGTACGAGCCGACCAGCTCGCGGAAGTCCGGGTGGTTGGAGACGACGGCGGCGATCTCCACCGGCAGGGCGCCGATCCGCGAGCGGAACAGCAGGTCGTTCAGGCAGTGCCCGAACTTGCTGACCATCAGCACGATCCGCATCCGGTCCTCGGCCCGGTGGATCTGCCAGTCCATCCGGAACGCGTCCCCGATGGCCGCGAAGCTGGCCCGCAGCTTGTCCACCGACACCGGAGCCTCGGCGGAGAAGGCGACCCGCATGAAGAACAGGCCCGTGTCGTGGTCCCCGAACTGCCTGCTGTCCTCGATGTTGCAACCGGTCATGAAGAGATAGCTGGACACGGCGTGCACGATGCCCTGCTTGTCCGGGCAGGACAGGGTCAGGATGTAACTGTCGGTCGAGGATTCGGGCTGCGCAGCAGGCTGGGGGACGCTCATGACCTCAGAGGATGGCACATCGCATCGGGGTCATGCGGACCTGGTCAGGATGCGGATGACCTCAAGAGAGCGCGGCGGTACGTCCGGATCGTCCCCGTCGCTGTCCGACATCCGTACGTGCGCCTCGCGGGCCGCGCGTACGGCCTCGGGCCAGCCGTGGTGCGCCATGTACGCCGACACGGGGGCGTCCGCGCCGACCTCGTGCATGATCCGCAGGACCCGGAGCACGGCGACGTCCACGAGGGCCGCCTCGCCCGAGTCCCGGAATATGGTCCCGACGTACTTCTCGGCGGACCAGTTGTCGAGCCAGGTGTCCTCGACCAGGCGGTACACGGCATCGGTGATGTCCCCGTACCCGTCGAGGCCGGCCAGCCAGCACTCCTGGTGGAAGGCGGGGTCGGAGAGCATGTGCAGCGCGGATCGCACCTGAGTGCGCCAGCGCCACCACGGCATGTCATTCAGCGGCATGCCGCCCATGGTGGTGGAGCGACGGCCGCGACGGGAAGGGTTCGCTGAAGCTTGCACGGTTGCCGATCGTACGGGCATCCGATTCGAGTACGGACAAGCCCCCACGTTCCGCCCACCCGCCACGCGGTGTGCCCGCTCGACCACTTACAGGTCGGTCGCCTGGTGCGTGGTGAGCGAGTACTTCCCGGCGATCGCGTTCCAGGAGCCCGCGGCCCGCTTCTTGGCCTGCGACGCCTTGCCGCTCTCGCGGTCGCCCAGGCGCCGCTCGCCGGTCGCCTTCGCCTTCCCCTTCGCGCAGAACTTGCCCTTGTCGCCCGCGACCTTGTCCGCCCAGTCCGCATAGTGGTCGTCAGCGGCGGCGGAGGCCTGCCAGGCGGCGTTGAGGTTCTTGGTGAGCTCGGCGTGGTCGGGCAGCTTGTCGACCTTGAGGGCCTCCAGACGGGTCACCATCCCGCGCCGCTGGGTGGCGGCGGCACGCAGGTCGGTGGCGGCCTTGCCGAGATTGCCGCAGCTGCCGATGGACGCCACTGCGTTGACGACGGCCGAGCGGCTGTTGTTGCTGTCTGCGAGGAGCTTGTCGAGCGCCTCCGCCTGCGCCTTCGCCGGGTCGGCGGCCTTGTCTGCGGGCTTGTCGGCGGGGACGTCGGCGGCGGTGGTCGTCGCGTCCTTGGCCGCCTTGCTCTTGTCGTCGTCGCCGCCGAAGTTCATCAGCGCGCCGATGCCCAGGCCGATCACGGAGCAGCCGACCACCACGGCCGCGATGAGCGGCACCGGGGAGATCTTGCGCCGCCCGGAGCCGGCCGGGCTGTCGGGGCCCTGCCCAGGCTGCGGGAACTGCCCCTGCTGCGGGAACTGTCCCGGCTGCTGGAACTGCTGGTAGCGGGCCTCCTCCTGCTCGGCCTCCTGCTGCCGGGGCGGCAGGAAGCGCGGCATCTGCTGCGTGGAGGACGGCGCGGCGGGGTCCTCCGCGGCCTGCGGCGGCTGCGCACGGAAGAGGCTGTCGAACTCGGCGGGCGGCTGCCGCTCACCGGGCTCCCCCGACGGCAGGGGGGCTTCGGGACGGGGCGCGTACGCGGCTCCGGCGGGCACCGGCGGCAGGTACTGGGTGGCGTCGGCGTCCGACCCTGCGGGCGGCTGGAGCGCCTGCTGACCGAGGAACTGCGTGCCGTCCACCGGGGAGGGGGCACCGGGCTGCTGCGCGGCGAGGTGGTGCGCAGCGGGATTCTCGGGCGGGAGCGCGCCGGGGCTCTGCGGGACGGGCGGTATGAGCTGGGTGGCGTCGGCGGCACCGGCGGGCGCCTGGGGGGCACCCCAGGCGGGCTGCGGCATCTGCTGCTGTTGCGGCGGCATCTGTTGCGGCGGCTGCGGCTGCGGTATCTGCTGCTGCGGCATCTGTTGCGGCACCTGCTGCTGATGCGGCGGCGACATCTGCTGTTGCGGCGGCGACATCTCCTGTTGCGGCGGCGGCGACATCTGCTGCGGCGACTGCGGCATCTGTTGCGGCATCTGCGGCGGCGGCGCGAGATGGAAGCTGCCGGTCTGCGACATGGCCGCCTGCTGCTGCGGCGGCATCTGCTGCGGCTGCCCCATCTGCTGCTGCATCTGCTGTTGCGGCATCTGCTGTTGCTGCTGCGACGGATCCATCTGCTGCTGTACGGGCGGCTGTTGCACCTCCGGCCCCCACGGCTGGTCCCAGCTCTGGCCCTGCGGCGGCGGCACCGCCTGGCCGGGCATCGGTGCTGCGGGCCACTGCTGCTGCGCGGGCTGCGCCGGGGGCAGCACTACGCCCTCGTGTGCGGGGCGCACAGCGGGATGCTGCGGCTCATCACCCTGTTCGCTCTGCGTCAACGGAGGGCTCCTGCCATCGGGATCTGGGGCCTCGCCACAAGAGCGAGGGACGGAAACACCGGCTCACGCTACCGGGTGAATCCGTCCCACTGTCACGCACCCGCGATCCCTACGGGCCCGGCACCCACCCGTCACCGACCGCTGTAACGGATAGACCGGAGTTGACGCTGTATACGCCGCCGCGTTGACGCGCCCGAACTGCCCCGCTACGCCGCCTGAATCTCCATCCGCGCCCCGAACTCCCGCACCGACGGCTCGTCCCGGTAGGGGTCGAGCCGCTGCTGGAAGTCCTCCAGGTACTCGGCCCCCCGGTTCGACCGCAGCGTGCTCAGCAGTTCCACCGCGCGCGTGCCCGTGTGGCAGGCCTGTTCCACCTCCCGCTGCTGCACCTGCGCCGTCGCAAGCAGTACGAGGCCGATGGCCCGCCGCCGCACCCTGCTGTCCGGATGCCCCGCCAGGCTCTCCTGCGCCCTGCGCGCCGCCGCGTCCGCCTGCCCCAGGTCCCGGTGGCAGTGCGCCAACTCGTCGGCCAGATACGCCTGGTCGAAGTGGGCGATCCACGCCGGGTCGTCCCCACAGTCGCCCGCCTCGTGCACCCGCTCCATCGCCGACAGCGCCTTCCCCGCCACGGCCCCGCAGGTCCGCTCGTCGCCCATCAACGCGTGCCCGCGCGCCTCCGCCGCGTAGAACATGGCCTCCGCCCGTGGCGTCACTCGCCCCCGTGCCCCCTCCTGCGCGGCGCGGGCCAGCTGCGAGATCTCGCGCGGGTTGCCGAGCTGCGCCGCCAGGTGGCTCATGGAGGCGGCCAGGACGTACCCCCCGTACCCGCGGTCCCCCGCGGCCTGCGCGAGCCGCAGCGCCTGGATGTAGTACCGCTGGGCCAGCCCCGGCTGCCCGGTGTCGACGGCCATGTATCCGGCCAGTTCGGTCAGCCTGGCCACCGCGGCGAACAGTTCGCGCCCCACCGACTCCCGGTAGGAGCCCGAAAGCAGCCCGGACACCACGCTGTTGAGGTAGTGCACGACGATCGGGCGTACGTGCCCGCTGCCGAAGCGGTGGTCCAGCGCCGTCAGCGCCTCGGTGGTCGCCCGTACCGCCTCCACATCACTGATCCCCACCCGCGACCCGGCCGTCCGCGCCACCTGGTGGTCCGCGCCCGTGATCAGCCAGTCCCGGCTCGGCTCGACCAGCGCGGACGCGGCCACCGAAGAACCCGACAGGAAGTCCCTGCGCCCCACGTCGCTGCGCCACAGCTCACAGACCTGCTCGATCGCGCCCAGGACGGTCGGCGAGAACTGGAGCCCGATCCCGGACGCCAGGTTCTTGCCGTTCGCCATCCCGATCTCGTCGATCGTGACGGTGCGGCCCAGCTTGCGGCCGATGGCCTCCGCGATGATCCCAGGCGCCCGGCCCCTGGGCTGCTGGCCGCGCAGCCACCGCGCGACGGATGTCTTGTCGTAACGGAGATCGAGTCCGTGCTCGGCGCCGCACATGTTGACCCGGCGGGCAAGACCGGCGTTGGAACAGCCCGCCTCCTGGATGAGCGCCTGGAGTCGTTCGTTGGGCTGGCGGGCGACGAGAGGCCTGGCTGCCATGTGTACCCCCTGGTGCGGGCGCTGATGAAGTCCTGGTGAATTCCCATGAATTCGTGCGGAGATCACTGCCCGGCGGATATGCAAAGAATGCGAGTCATGCGCGTCTTGCGCGTACATGCCGGAAGACAGAGGTATTTCCGGTACCTCCGTGCTTCCTCCGCGCTTCGGTATTTCCGGTACCTCCGCGCTTCCCCGTACGGCTTCCCCCGTGTGGTTTCCCGCTCTCCGTGCCGCAGCCACATGCGCGCCCCCGCCCGTGCACCCATGCGCCCCGCATGCAGGATCGATGCGCCACCTCCCGGCCCGCCGCGCCCGTAACCGGAGGTGATGCTTGTAGTTGAGCTCTCCGTGGAAGAGACCATCGGAGTCACGGACGTCACGGCCGCCGCCCAGATCCCCCAGCAGCGCGGTGATCAACTGCTCGACAGCGCCGTGCGGTACGCGGAAGAACGGCACTGGGACGTGGTCCCCGGGACCTGGCTGGAGGCCGACGAGGGGGTGGAGCGCTGCTCGTGCGGCAACGTGGCGTGCGCCGCCCCCGGCGCGCACCCGGCCAAGGACGACTGGGCGACGCAGGCCACGGGCAGCGCGGTCGCGGCGCGCAGGATGTGGCAGAAGAACCCGAAGGCCTCGATCCTGCTGCCCACCGGACGCACCTTCGACGCCATCGACGTACCCGAGACGGCCGGCTTCCTGGCGCTGGCCCGCATGGAGCGCATGGAGCTCACCCTCGGCCCCGTCACCAGCACCCCCGACCGCCGTCTCCTCTTCTTCGTACTGCCGGGCGCGGGTGCGAAAATCCCTGATCTGGTACGGAAGTTGGGCTGGGTGCCGACCACGCTCGACCTGGTGACCCGCGGCGAGGGCGACTACGTGGCGGGCCCGCCGACCCGCATGGGCGCAATGGGCGCCGTGCAGTGGGCCCGCCGCCCCACCCCCGCGAACCGGTGGCTGCCGGATGCGGAGGAGCTGATCAGCCCCCTCGCCTACGCGTGCGGACGGGAAGCGGCTACCGCGCGGGGGCGCGTTCGAACATAGCGGGTCATAAAGTGGGCCCCGTATCACGGGGACCACGAAAGGCAGTGCGACATGCCTGACCAGGCATTCGACCACGAGGCGTCCACACACGACGAGTTCGGGCACGGGGCATTCGAACAGGCGGGCGGAGCGCATACGGCGCCGCCCGCCGCGGTACGTGTCCAGGGCCTGTGGAAACGGTTCGGCGAGCAGATCGCCGTGGCCGGGATCGATCTCGAACTCCCGGCCGGAAAGTTCATCGGCCTCGTCGGGCCGAACGGCGCGGGCAAGACCACCACCCTCTCCATGGTGACGGGGCTGCTCCGCCCCGACCAGGGCACCGTGGAGATCGGCGGCCACGACGTGTGGCGCGACCCGGTGCAGGTCAAGTCCCGGATCGGCGTGCTGCCGGAGGGACTTCGCCTTTTCGAGAGGCTCTCGGGGCGCGAACTGCTCGCGTACACCGGCCGGTTGCGTGGGCTGCCCGGCGAAGAGGTCGACAAGCGGGCGACCCAGCTCCTGGACGTACTCGATCTGGCGGGCTCGCAGCACAAGCTCGTCGTCGACTACTCGACCGGCATGCGCAAGAAGATCGGCCTCGCCGCCGCTCTTCTCCACAACCCCGAAATCCTCTTCCTGGACGAGCCGTTCGAGGGCGTCGACCCGGTGTCGGCGCAGACCATCCGCGGCGTCCTGGAGCGGTACACGGCCTCGGGCGCGACGGTCGTCTTCTCCAGCCACGTCATGGAACTGGTGGAGTCGCTGTGCGACTGGGTCGCCGTGATGGCCGCCGGACGCATCCGCTCCCAGGGGACCCTGGCAGAGGTACGGGGCGACGCGCCGACCCTGCAGCACGCGTTCCTGGAACTGGTCGGGGCGAACGGGCGGGACACCGGGGAGAGCCTGGACTGGCTGGGCGGCGGGGCGGCACGATGAGTACCGGTGGTGTGGTTTCTGGGGGAACGCGGCCTGCCCCGGGTGTGGTTTCGGCCGGTCTGACGCCGATCTTCGTACGGCTGAAGGTGGCGCTGCTGAAGAACGGGCTGCGGCAGTCGTCCGGGCGGAAGGCCGCGTTCGTCATCACCGCGGTGCTGGTGCTGCTCTTCTCGGCGCTCCAGCTGGTGGTGCTGATCGCGATGCGCGGGCAGTCGTTCGCGCCGACGCTGACGCTGCTGATGGCACTGGTCGTCGCGCTCGGCTGGACGTTCATGCCGCTGTTCTTCCCCAGCGGCGACGAGACGCTGGACCCGTCGCGGCTGGTGATGCTGCCGTTGCGCCCGAGGCCCCTGATCCGGGCGCTGCTCGTGGCGTCGCTGGTGGGGATCGGGCCGCTGTTCACGGTGTGCCTGGTGGTGGGCTCGGTGATCGCCGTGGCGCACGGGTTCGCGGGGGTGGTGGTGGCCGTGCTGGCCGCCGCGCTGACCGTACTCACCTGCGTGGCGCTGGCCCGTACCGTCGCGACGGCGAACGTACGGCTGCTGACCAGCCGGCGTGGGCGCGACCTGGCGGTGCTGAGCGGTCTGATCGTGGCCGTCGGCATCCAGTTCGTGAACTTCGGCTGGCAGCGGCTCGCCAGTTCGGGCGGCCTGTCCGTGCTCGACCCGGTGGCCGACGTCGTGCAGTGGATTCCGCCGGCCTCGGCGGTCGGCGCGGTGCACTCGGTGAGCGAGGGTGCGTACGGGCGCGGGGCGGCCCAACTCCTCATCGCGGCCGTCGCGTTGGCGACGCTGCTGTGGGCGTGGGAGCGCGGTCTGGTCAAGCTGATGACGGCGCCGGACGGGTCGACGATCCAGGCGGCGTCGGGCCCGGCCCGCAAGGAGTCGTCGGCGGGCTGGCTCTCGCGGCTGCTGCCGGACGGCCGGACGGCGGCGACCGCGCAGCGGGTGCTGCGGTACATCTGGCGCGACCCGAAGACGAAGGGCGCGTGGATCACCTCGCTCGCGATCGGGCTGATCGTGCCGGTCTTCAACGCATTGCAGGGCACCGGGTCGGTGTACCTGGCGTGCATGGCCACGGGCATGCTCGGCATGCAGACGTTCAACCAGTTCGGAACGGACACCTCCGCCTTCTGGATGGTCGCCACGACCATCTCGACGACGCGGGACGCGTACGAGGAACTACGGGCGCGGCTGCTGGCGCTGCTGGCGATCACCGTTCCGTACACGGTGCTGGTGACGGCCGTGACGGCGGCGATCGTCGACGACTGGGCGGTGTTCCCGGAGGTGCTCGGGCTGGCCTTCGCACTGCTCGGGGCGCTGCTGGCGGCGGGGATGGTGGCTTCGGCGCGCTTCCCGTACTCGGTGCCGCAGGGGGGAGCGAAGAACGTGGCCCCCGGGCAGGGGTCCCTCGCCTGGATGTCGCTGGCGGCCGGGCTCCTGGTGTCGACGGTGGCGTGCGCGCCGCTGATCGGGCTGACGGTGTGGCTGCACGTCGCGGGCCACGCGACGTGGCTGCTGCTGCCGGTGGGGGCGGCGTACGGGCTGCTGGTGGCCTGGCTCGGCCTCAAGTCGGCGGCGCCGGGGACGGCGTCGCGCTTGCCGGAGATTTTGGCGGCGGTGAGTAAGGGGTAGGGCGGGGGGCGAGGTGGGGGGGGCGAGGTGCGGGGGATCGTGCGGGTGCGTCGTGGCTGGTCGCGCAGTTCCCCGCGCCCCTAACTGCCTGCCCCTTAGCCCCGAGCCCCTTTAAGCCCGCCAGCCTCCTTGGGCAGCGGGGCCGCCCCCTCCCTCACCTCGTCGGAGTCACCATCTCCTCCAGGAACGGTTCGATGGCCGCCCTCCACCCCTCCGGCTGGTCGTAGTGCACCAGGTGGCCCGCGTCCACCACCTCCGCGTACCTCCCCTTCGGCAGCACCCGCACCATCTCCTGCGCCTCCGCGCGCCCCAGCTCCCCGTCCAGCCCGCGGACGACCAGCGTCGGGCAGCGGACCTGGGACAGCTCGTCCCAGTGCGCTTCGTAGACCCACGTCTCGCGCGACTGGAGCATCTGGCGGCGGGAGAAGGCCGGACGCCAGCCGGCCTCCCCCTCCTCCATCACCTCGGCGAAGAACTCGCCGCGTGCGGGGCTCGGCCGCTCCACCCAGGGGTCGTCCTCGCCGAACCACTTCCGTACGTCCGCGAGCGTCGCGAACGGCACCGGCCACGACTTGAACCAGTCGTCCCACTCCCGCTGGGAGGCCGCTCCGAGGGCCGAGGCCCGCATGTCGCAGACGACCAGGGCGCGTACCAGGTCGGGCCGCTTGGCGGCGAGCTGCCAGGCCGTCAGGGCGCCCATCGAGTGCCCGATCAGGGTCACGGGGGCGAGGCCGAGCTGCTCGACCGCCGCCTCGGCGTCGGCGACGTACGCATCGCGGCTGAAGGGGCCGTCCGGGGGTTTCTCGCTGCGTCCGTGGCCCCGCTGGTCGAGGGCGACGGCCCGCTGCCGCTCGGAGAGCCAGCGGGCCGTGTCCGCCCAATGCGAGGAGCGGCCCATCAGTCCGTGCAGCAATAAGACGCCAGGTACCTGCTCGGGCTCGCCGCCGTCCTTCGGCGGGTCGGCGAACTCCCAGGCGGCGAGGCGTACGCCGTCGGCTCCGGTCACGTCGATGCGCCGCACCATATGGCCTGGCACCCCCTTCTGCTGCCGGTTTCCGGGTGGTCGTCCCTACCTTGTTCCAAGTTATCGAACTTGCATTCGAAAGTGTGAGTACGACACCCAACACCCCTCTTTCGAGTGACAGCGCTCAAGGATTGGCTCGCGCTGCCGAGGGGAGATCTTCTGCGGGAGGCGGGCCGCTCGGGGAAGACGGTCCGCGGGGGTTGACCTTGAGAGCTCGGGGCTCCAGGTCAGCACAGGGGAGGACAGGCCCCGGCGCCTCAGGGCGCCGGGGCCCTCCTTGTGCGGTACGTACGACGGGCGCATTCCCCGCCTCCTCCCCGGCCGTGCGACGGACCCGGTCGGCAGCTCTCATTCACCTTGTGTGCCCCGGTTCGGGCGCCGCAGACACAGCGTGGCACGCGATCCGCCCGGCCGCTGGGATTCCGCTACGAAAGCGGGGCCCAACTCCCGTCACTCCAGGCCCAGTTGATCCCTGCGATCCCGTACCTCCGGCCCCGCACCTCCGAGGCGTCAGCGCTTGACGACGAAGACATCAGCGCTTGGCTACGAAGACGTGCGACGCCGTCTCCGCGTCCAGCTCGGCCGCCTCGCCGCTGCTGCCGACCAGCACCCCGCCGGGCGACTCGGTCACGCTGACCACCGAGCCGGGCTGCACGCCCGCCCTGCGCAGCGTGTACATCAGCTGGGCGTCGGTCTGGATGGGCTCGCCGATCCGCCGTACGACAACGGTCTTGCCCTCGGGGCCCGGCTCCAGGTCGCTGAGGCTGACCATGCTGTCGTCGAGGAACGGGTCGGCCTCGGCCTTCTCGCCCAGCTCCTCCAGACCCGGGATCGGGTTTCCGTACGGCGACTCCGTCGGGTGGCGGAGCAGCTCCAGGACGCGGCGCTCGACCGCCTCGCTCATCACGTGCTCCCAGCGGCAGGCCTCGGCGTGCACCTGCTCCCACTCCAGGCCGATCACGTCGACGAGCAGGCACTCGGCGAGGCGGTGCTTGCGCATCACGCGCGTGGCGAGACGGCGGCCCTCCTCGGTGAACTCCAGGTGCCGGTCGCCCGCCACCATCACCAGGCCGTCGCGCTCCATGCGCGCCACCGTCTGGCTGACCGTCGGCCCGCTCTGGTCCAGCCGCTCGGCGATACGGGCGCGCATGGGGACGACGCCCTCCTCCTCGAGCTCAAGGATGGTGCGGAGATACATCTCCGTGGTGTCGATCAGTCCGGACATGTGTGCCCCTCGATGCTGTGACAGAAAATCGTCGTGCGCTTGGCTCGTCGTCGCTGAGAGACGCCCGGCGGATTTCCGCGGACGCCCCGGCCCGGTACCAATTCTGACGCATCGCACTGACAACCGTGCCGGACCGGGGCGAGGCCGTATTGACAGGCCCCTGGTCCAGACCGCAACGTGATCCGCGGCATGGACGGCGCCCCCGCCCATTACCCTCGGTAACCTCCCGGAATCCCCGGAACCCCCGGAAAGGCCCCTCTGCGATGAGCGAGAACAAACTGGCCGGTCAGTTCTTCGACGCCGCGATCGAGCTGCTCCATCGCGTACGGGACGAGGAGGCGGACTCCGTCGCGGCGGCGGGCACCGCCATCGCCGACACCGTCGCCGCCGGGGGCCGGCTCTTCGCGTTCGGCGCGGGCCACTCCTCGCTCGCCGCCCAGGACGTCGTCTACCGGGCGGGCGGGCTCGCCCTGATGAACCTCCTCGCAGTCCCCGGCGTCGTCGGCGTCGACGTCATGCCCGCCACCCTCGGCTCCGCCCTGGAGCGCGTCGACGGCCTCGCCGGCGCGGTCCTCGACAGCAGCCCCGTCAAGGCCGGTGACGTACTCGTCGTGATCTCTCTGTCGGGGCGCAACGCGCTCCCCGTGGAGATGGCGATGAACGCGCGCGCCCTGGGCCTGAAGGTCATCGGCGTGACGTCCGTGGCGTACGCGCAGGGCACCAGGTCCCGTCACAAGTCGGGCACCTTCCTCAAGGACCACTGCGACATCGTGCTGGACAGCAAGATCGCGGTCGGCGACGCCGAGCTCACCGCGGACGGCATCGACGCCCCCTTCGCCCCCGCGTCGACGGTGGTCACCACGGCCCTGATGCAGGCGGTCATGGCGGCAGCGGCGGGCGAGCTCGCTGGCCGCGGCATCGAACCGCCGCTGCTGCGTTCGGGCAACGTCGACGGCGGGCACGAGTGGAACGGCCGGGTGATGAGCGAGTACGGCGACCGGATCTTCTTCCGGCACTGAGCCCGCGCCTCCCCTCACCGAGCCCGCGTCTTCCGGCACCGAGCCCACGCCTTCCGGCACCGAGCCCGCGCCTTCCGGCACCGTCAGAACAGGACCCGGACGGTCAGGCCGCCTCCGGGATTCGCCCGCGCCTCCACCCTCGCACCGTGCGCGCGGGCGATCGACGCCACGATGGACAGGCCCAGACCGGCTCCCTCACCCGGTGCGTGGCGGCGCGCCTGCGCCCTGCGGAAGGGTTCGAAGAGACGGGGCAGCGCGTCGGGGTCGACGTGCGGGCCGGTGTTGGACACCTCCAGGGTGCGGATGCCGTCCGCCTCCTCATGGAGGCGGACGCGGACCGTGCCGCCCGGGTGGTTGTAGCGCGCCGCGTTTCCCACCAGGTTCTGGACCAGGTGACCGAGCAGCACCTCGTCGCCCTCGACCTCTATGAGGTGCAGGTCGGCGCCGACAGTGATGTCGTCCCGTACGGGGGTGCGTTCCAGGACTCCGGTGACGACGTCCCGCAGCGCACAGGGCTCCCGGTGGCGCAGCCCCTGCTCCGAGACGGACAGCAGCAACAGCCCTTCGATCAACTGCTCACTGTCGTCGGCGACTTCGATCAGCTTGGTACGGATGCGGGCCACGCGCTCCGCGTCCGGCTCCCCCGCGAGGCCGATCTCGGCGGCGGCGCGCTGCACCGCCAGGGGGGTGCGCAGCTCGTGTGCGGCGTTGGCCGCGAACCGCTGCTGTGCCCAGACGAGCTGCTCGATGCGGTCGAGCATCCCGTCGAAGGTGTCGGCGAGCTGCTTCAGTTCGCCGCCCGCGGGGGCCTTCAGGGCGATCCGTTCGCGCAGGTTGTCCCCGGAGAGCTTCCGTGCGGTCGCCGTGATCACGCCGACCGGCCGCAGCACCCGGCCCGCCAGCCACCAGGCCAGCGCGACCGACAGCACGCTGAAGACGGCCAGTGCGAGCCCGGAGACGGTCAGCATCCGCCCCAGGGCGGCGTCCTCGGCCGCCTTGCTGGCCTGCTGGGTCACCAGGCGCATGGCGGACACCTTGGCCGTCGGGGAAGCCGTCGGGAACGCCGGAACGGCCCGAACGGCATCGACGGTGGGCCAGGTGCCGTCCGCGGGGATGCGCCGCACCGGGAACGCCGTGGTCACCGCGCTGGTGATGGTCGTGCCGAGGCCCTCCCGTACGAGGAAGTACACCAGCCCGGTGAGCAGGGCACCGGCCAGCACCAGCAGGCCTCCGTACAGCGCGGTGAGCCGGGCACGCTCGCTCATGCGCCGTACCCCGGGCCCGTGGTGCCGGTGCTTGTGCCGGTGGTGCCTGTGCCGGTGGTGCCTGTGTCTATGCCTGTGCCTGTGCCCGTGCCCGTGACGCGGTAGCCGACGCCCGGGACGGTCTCCACCACCGCCGGCGCGCCCAGCTTGGCGCGCAGTTTGCTGAGGGTCACCCGTACCGCGTTGGTGCGGTAGCTGGTGTCCTCCTCCCACACCTGCTCTATGAGGTCGTCGCCGCTGACCACCGCCCCCTGCGCCCGCAGCAGCGTCTCCAGTACGGCGAACTCCTTGCGGGACAGGAGAAGGTGGCGGCCGTCCCGCGCGGCCTGTCTGCGGGCCGTGTCCAGGACGATCCCGGCGCACTCGATCACCGGCGGGAGGGCGGGGCGCGCACGGCGGCCCAGCGCCAGCACGCGCGCGAGGAGCTCGTCGTACGCGAAGGGCTTGGTGAGGTAGTCGTCCGCGCCGAGCCCGAGGCCGTCGACGCGGTCGCGCACGGTCCCCGACGCGGTCAGCATCAGGACCCGGGTGAGCAGCCGCTGCTCGACGACCCTGCGGCACACGTCGTCGCCGTGCAGGCCGGGCAGGTCCCGGTCGAGGACCATCACGTCGTACTCGCCGAACTGGAGCTTGCGCAGGGCCTGCAGCCCGTCGCAGGCGACATCGACCGCGAGAGCTGCCCTCCGCAGCCCTTCCGCCACCATCTCCGCGAGGAATTCCTCGTCCTCCACCACCAGCACACGCATCCGCCCTTCCTATCCGACCTGCACATTTCCTCGCTGTAAGGACAGGTGGTGAGGGAAACGAAATGCGGGGCCGCGGCACGCTCCGGCCATGACCATCCGTAGGAGCACTTCCTTCCTGGCCATGGGACTCACTTCCCTCGCCGTCCTCGCCACCGCCTGCGCGGGTTCCGCCGACAAGGGCGGGTCCGACGCCGTAGGCAAACCCGACAGCGCGAAGTCGGACTCCGCCGCCGGGTCCGGCGACCGGAGCACGTCCAAGACCAACGACGACAAAGCGGTGAAGCACCGCCAGTGCCTGCGCAAGCAAGGGCTGAAGGTGCCCGACCCCAAGCCCGGCGAGAGCGGCGTCGGCATCACCCTCGGAGGCGGCATGTCCAAGGACGCCCTCGACAAGGCCATGAAGGCCTGCGCCAGTACGTCGCCCGGCGGCGCGTCCGGCGGCAGGATGACCCAGGCCGACAAGGACAAGGGCATCAAGCACGCCCAGTGCATGCGCAAGAACGGCTTCAACATGCCCGACCCGGACTACGAGGGCGGCGCGATGCGCGCGATGAAGATCCCCAAGGGTGCGGAGCTGAAGAAGTTCGAGAAGGCGTCCAAGGCGTGCGCGGGGATCTACCGTTGAGGCGCGGTACGAAGGTCACCGTCGCGGCCGTCGCGGTGCTCGCCGTGGTGGGCGGCGGGGTCGCCCTCAGCACCGTGAGGGCCTCCGGCAGGAGCGAGGCCCCCACCGGCCACACCGGGCTGCCGCCCGCCACCGCCGCCGTGGAGCGCGGCGACCTCAGCGACTCCACCCAGGTCGAGGGCGTCCTCGGGCACGCGGGCACCCACAAGGTCAACGCGGGCGCCACCGGCACCCTCACCTGGTCGCCGTCGGTCGGCTCCACCGTGAATCGCGACGGCCGCCTCTATGAGGTGAACGGGAAGCCGGTGCGACTGATGTACGGGTCGGGGCCCATGTACCGCTCGCTGAAGCCCGGCGACAAGGGGCCCGACGTGGAGCAGCTGGAGCGGAACCTCCAGGCGCTGGGGTTCGCGACCGGTCTCGCCGTCGACGAGAAGTACACGCCGGGCACCGCCGACGCCGTACGCAGGTGGCAGGAGTCCCACGACCTCAAGGAGACGGGCACGGTCGGCCCCGACCAGGTCGCCTTCGCACCGGGCGCGGTACGGGTCAAGGACAAGCCCGCGGCGGCCGGCGACCAGGTCGGTCCTGGGCGGCAGGTGCTCACCACGACCGGTTCCGAACGCATCGTGTCGTTCAATCTGGAGGTCTCCGAGAGCACCCTCGCCAAGGAGGGCACCAAGGTGACGGTGGACCTGCCGGACGGCAGCACCGCGCCCGGCCGGATCTCCTCCGTGGGCAAGACGGCCGCGACCGGCGACGACCCCAACGACAAGACGCCCAAGGTGTCGCTCACGGTCGCCTTCGACGCCCCCGACAAGGTGCGCGCCGTCGACCAGGCGCCGGTGACCGTGAACCTCACCGGCGAGACCCGTACGGGCGTCCTGACCGTCCCCGTGAACGCGCTGCTCGCGCACCCGAAGGGCGGGTTCGGCGTGCAGGTGGTGTCAGGCGGCGCCGTACGCGACGTACGGGTGGAGCTCGGCATGTTCGGGCAGGGCGGCCGGGTCGAGGTCAGCGGGGGCGGGCTGCGTGCGGGCATGAAGGTGGGCGTGCCCAAGATATGAGCGCATCCCCTGCCCCCGAAGCCGCCGCCGGCCCGCCTGGTGCTCCGGCGGCCGTTGTCGAGCTGGCCGGTGCTCCGGCGGCCGTTGTCGAGCTGGCCGGTGTCACCAAGGAGTACCCGGGCGGTGTCGCCGCCCTGCGCGGGATCGACCTGCGGGTCCTGGAGGGCGAACTCCTGGGCATCGTCGGCCCGTCCGGTTCCGGCAAGTCGACGCTGCTGCACATCGTCGGCACCCTGGACCGCCCGTCGGCCGGCACGGTCGCCATCGCCGGGCACGACATCGCCTCCCTGTCCGACCGGAAACTCTCCTCTTTGAGGGCGCGCCACGTGGGCTTCGTCTTCCAGTCGTTCCACCTGGTGCCGGGCGTCAGCGCCCGGGACAACGTCGCGGAGGGGCTGCTCTACTCCGGCCTGCCCCGTGCCGTACGGCGCCGGCGGGCGGCGGAGGCGCTGGCCCGGGTCGGCCTGGCCGACCGGATGGGCCACCGCCCGCACGAACTGTCCGGCGGGCAGAAGCAGCGCGTGGCGATCGCCCGCGCCGTGGTCGGCCGGCCCGCCCTGCTGCTCGCCGACGAACCGACCGGAGCGCTGGACTCCGAGTCGGGGGAGGCGGTCATGGCGCTGCTGCACGAACTCAACGCGGAAGGCGCCACGATCGCCGTCATCACGCACGACACGGAGATCGCGGAGAGCCTGCCCCGGCAGGTCCGCCTCCGGGACGGCCGCATCACGGCCGACACCGGGGGTGGTCCCCGATGACCGCCCGCCGCTCCCCGGCCGACCGCTCCCCGGCCGGCCGCTCCCCGTCCGACCGCTCCCCGGCCGACCGCTCCCCCGCCCGCCGCTCCTCCGCCCGGCTCTCCCCCTCCCGGCTCGGCCCCCGTGACGTCCTGCACGTCGGTTCCGCCGGGCTGCGCAGCCGCCCCGTGCGGGTGGTGCTGTCGGCGCTGGGCATCGCCATCGGGATCGCCACGATGATCGCCGTGGTCGGTATCTCCGCGTCCAGCAAGGCACAACTGATGCGACAGCTCGACCAGTTGGGCACGAACATGCTGGTCGCGACGCCCGGCGAGTCCATGTTCAGCGGCGAGAAGGTCACCCTTCCGGAGTCCGCGACCGGCATGGTCGGCCGGATCGAAGGGGTCGAGGACGTCGGCGCCACGGGCCTCATCAAAGAGAGCGTGCGGCGCAGCGAGAAGATCCCCGAGGACGAGACCGGCGGCATCAGTGTCCAGGCCGCCACCGAGGGCCTGCTGAAGACGCTGCGCGGCTCCGTCGCCTCCGGCCGCTGGCTCAACGCGGCCAGCGGCCGCTACCCGGCCGTCGTACTCGGCCACGTCGCCGCCGCACGCCTCGGCATCGCGACGCCCGGCTCCCAGGTCTGGATCGGCGGCCGGTACTTCACCGTCACCGGCATCCTCGCCCCGCTGCCCCTGGCCCCCGAGATCGAGCGTTCGGCCCTGATCGGCTGGGAGGGCGCGAAGAAGCACCTGCGCTTCGACGGCCACCCGACCTCGCTGTACGAGCGCTCCACGGACGCCTCCGTGGCGCAGGTGCGCTCGCTGATGGCGCCGACGATCGACCCGAAGAGCCCGGAGAACGTCCTGATCACGGACCCGTCGACGGCCCTGCGCACCAAGGCGGCCACCGAGGGCGCGTTCAACGGACTGCTGCTCGGACTCGGCGGGATCGCCCTCCTGGTGGGCGGTGTCGGGGTCGCCAACACCATGATCATCTCGGTGTTGGAGCGGCGTTACGAGATCGGACTGCGCCGCTCCATGGGGGCGACCAGGGGCCAGATCCGCATCCAGTTCGTCACGGAGTCCCTGATGCTGTCCGCACTCGGCGGGCTGGCCGGCATCGCGCTGGGGTCCGCCGCGACGGGTGTCTACGCGGCGATCGGCCAGATGCCCTGGACGGTGCCGCTGTGGGCGGTCGGCGGCGGCTTCGGCGCCACCCTCGTCATCGGCACCGTCGCGGGCCTCTACCCGGCGGTGCGGGCGGCGAGGCTGTCCCCGACGCTGGCGCTGCACGCGGCGTAACAGCCGCCCCCGTACAGGGGCGGGCGACGAAATCCCCCCTCCTCGCCCGCCCCTCTCCCACTCCCACTCCCGGCCCCCTACCCGCCGCCGTCGCCGCCGCGTAACGCCTGCGCCAGGTCCACCGAGGCCGCCACCCGGACCGCGATGCTCTCCGCGTACGTCGCGTCCGGGCGCTCGAAGGCGGGGCGGCTCGTGCCGCGCAGGAAGGTCACCGTGCCCAGCGTGCGGCCCCGGCTGCGCAGCACCGTACAGAGCGCGTGGACGGCGTCCGCGGGCCACCGGCGGTCCGCCGCCCAGCTCTCGGCGTCGGCGCGGGCGCCCGCGCTCGCGCGCACCGCGCCGGCCCGGTCCAGGGCCTGGAGAGCGGGGTGGCCCTCCCCGTACTGCACCGGAATGCCCGCCCCCGCGTTCTCCTGGAGGCACGGCCCCGGCTCTCCGGCGGGTGTGGCCGCGACCCGTACGAGACGGTCACCGGCGAGTACGTCGACGAGCGCATGGTCGGCGAACCCGGCGAGGCCGAAGTCCAGATGGGCCGCGGCGGCCTCCATGGGGTCCTCGCACTCGGCGGCCGCCCTGGCCGCCCGGTGCAGCTGATTGCCCCTGAACCGCAGCCTGGCGGCGTCCTGCTCTGCGGTCTTGGCGTCGGTGACGTCCTGGAAGAGCCAGCCCACGCCCAGCGGCACCGGCTCCTCCGCAAGGGGCGACGCCAGCCGCAGAAAACCGCTGCGCCAGCAGCGCCGCCGCTCCCCCTCCGCGGTGCGCAGCGTCACCCACAGGTCGACCGGAGCGGGCGGAGTGCCTTCCGCCAGTACGTACTGGAGGGCGCCCTCCAGCTCGTCGACGCCCTGGACGACCCTCTCGCCGAGCGGGCGGCCCAGGAGCGTGGTGCGGCCGCCGCCGAGGGCGCGGGCGGCGTGCACGTTGACGACGGTGGGGCGCAGGTCGACGTCGACGAGGACCACGCCCCACGACGCGTCCTCAAAGAGGACCTCGCTGAGCGCGATGGCCCGCTCCAGGTCGATCTGCGTGTGCACCTCGCCGAAGGCGCTGTAGACCCCGGCCGGTCTGCCGTCCGCGCCGGTGACCGCCGCCGACTGCGTCCGTACCAGAACCCGGCCGCCGTCCTTGCGCAGCAGCGCGAACTCGTGGACCTGCCGGCCGCCGCCGTCCATGGCCGCCATCAGCCGCCCCTGCACCTCCTCGGCGTCGGCGGTGCGCACAGCCCAGCCGGCGAAGCCGCGTCTGCCCACCGCGTCGGCGGCGCTCCAGCCGAGGATGCGTGTCGCCTCGCGGTTCCAGTGGGTGACGACACCGTCGGCGTCGAAGGCACAGAGGGCCGCGTCCATGCCGTCCAGGAGGGCGGCCAGGAGCTCCGACCCCGGCCCCGCTCCCGCCACCGGCTCCGGCTCGGCGGTCCCACTGCTCAGAGAAGCACTCACCCGGCACCCCCCGCAGGTGTTCGCTGTGCTGCACGTTCGGATCATTCAACTCCAACGTGACCCAGCCCACACCTGGTTCCGATAAATCGGTTGAGGTGCCCGGAGAGGGCTCCTAATGTGAGGCCCACGCTGAAAGGAGGTGATCGGGAAGTGATTTCTTTCCGGACTCGTGAGGTGACTGCGGGCTAGTTGCCCGTTGTCGCACCCAGTGCGGTGCCGGCGCAGCCGGTTCCAATCCAAGCAGTCACCGCCCCGCGGGCTCGCCGGTACGTCCGGCCGGCCCCCTCTCCGGAGGGGACCAGAGCCCGCGGGGTTTCTGCGTTGAGCACTCGCTCAAGGGTTCAGTCGCTCCACCGACCAGCCCTCTCCGTCGGTCCTGACGTAGCGCAGCCGGTCGTGCAGGCGGTTCTCGTGGCCCTGCCAGAACTCCACCGTTTCCGGCACGACCAGGTAGCCGCCCCAGTGCGGCGGCACCGGGACCTTCTCGCCCTCGGGGTAGCGCGCCTCCAAGTCGGCGTACGCGGCGGTCAGCTCGTCGCGCGAGGCGATCACCCGGGACTGGTCGCTCGCCCAGGCACCGAGCTGCGAGCCGTGCGGGCGGGTGCGGAAGTACGCGGCTGTCTCGGCGCGGGAGACGCGGGCGGCGGTGCCGGTGACGATGACCTGGCGGGCGATCTGGTGCCAGGGGAAGAGCAGCGAGACGTGCGGGTTCGCGGCCAGTTCACCGCCCTTGCGGGACTGGTAGTTGGTGAAGAAGACGAAGCCGCGCTCGTCGTACGCCTTCAGCAGCACCGTCCGCGTGCTGGGGCGTCCTTCGGGGGTGGCCGTGGCGACGACCATGGCGTTCGGCTCGTGCAGTCCGCCGTCGAAGGCCTGCCGAAACCAACGGGCGAACTGTTCCATGGGGGCGGGCGCCAGCGCGCCCTCGGCGAGCTTCTCGGTGCGGTACTGCGCGCGCATGGCGGCGGGGTCGACGTCGGGCCCGCCCGAGGCGGCGGGGTCGGATGCGGCGGAGTCTGTGTTCGGCACGGGGCCATCCTGCCGCAGGCCCCCCGGTGTACCGGCACGGAGGGTAGGGGGAGCGCAGCCGCAGTGTTCCCTTCCTCAACTCCCGTTAATCCTCTTGGAAGTGGGTCGGGCAGTGTGCCTGTTCTCACGCTTCCCCGCATCGGCTGAACCCGCCAAAATCCCCGGTGGGGAGCCTGTCGCTTCCCTACAGCAGGGGTATCGTTCCTGCCTCCCGCCGCTTGCCGCACACGCATAGAGGAGCCGCCTGATGTCCGACTTCGTACCCGGACTTGAGGGAGTCGTCGCGTTCGAGACGGAGATCGCCGAACCGGACAAGGAGGGCGGCGCCCTTCGCTACCGGGGCGTCGACATCGAGGACCTCGTCGGGCACGTCTCCTTCGGGAACGTGTGGGGTCTGCTGGTCGACGGCGCGTTCAACCCGGGCCTGCCGGCCGCCGAGCCGTTCCCGATCCCGGTGCACTCCGGTGACATCCGGGTCGACGTGCAGTCGGCGCTGGCGATGCTCGCCCCCGTGTGGGGCCTGAAACCGCTGCTCGACATCGACGAGCGGACCGCCAGGGACGACCTCGCGCGGGCCGCCGTGATGGCGCTCTCCTACGTCGCCCAGTCGGCGCGGGGGCAGGGCCTGCCGATGGTGCCGCAGAGCGAGATCGACAAGGCCGACTCGGTGGTCGAGCGGTTCATGATCCGCTGGCGCGGCGAGCCTGACCCCAAGCACGTCAAGGCGGTCGACGCCTACTGGACGTCGGCGGCCGAGCACGGCATGAACGCCTCCACCTTCACCGCCCGCGTCATCGCCTCCACCGGCGCCGACGTCGCCGCCGCCCTCTCCGGTGCGGTGGGCGCCATGTCGGGCCCGCTGCACGGCGGCGCCCCCTCCCGCGTGCTGGGCATGATCGAGGAGATCGAGCGCACCGGGGACGCGCGCGCCTTCGTCCGCCAGGCCCTCGACAAGGGCGAGCGGCTGATGGGCTTCGGCCACCGCGTGTACCGCGCAGAGGACCCGCGGGCCCGCGTCCTGCGCCGTACGGCCAAGGAGCTGGCGGCGCCGCGCTTCGAGGTCGCCGAGGCCCTGGAGAAGGCGGCCCTGGAGGAGCTGCACGCGCGCCGGCCCGACCGGGTGCTGGCGACGAACGTGGAGTTCTGGGCGGCGATCGTGCTGGACTTCGCGGAGGTCCCGGCGCACATGTTCACGTCGATGTTCACCTGCGCCCGTACGGCGGGCTGGTCGGCGCACATCCTGGAGCAGAAGCGCACGGGCCGCCTGGTCCGCCCGTCCGCGCGGTACGTGGGTCCGGGCAGCCGGAACCCGCGCGAGGTGTCCGGGTTCGAGGACATCGCGGGCTGACCGGGCGGTACGTACAGCCGGCCGAGCAGTACGGCCGAGCAGTACGGGCGAGCAGTACGGCCGAGCAGTACGTACATGGGTAAGGGGCGTCCTCCCGGAGGGCGCCCCTTACCCATGCTCGCTGCCCAGTGCCCCTTCCAGCAGCTGCGCCCACTGCGCCACCACCCGGTCCCGCCGTGCGGCGTCGTCGGTGAGGAGGTTGGCGAGTCCCAGTCCGCGGGCCATGTCGAGGAAGCCCTGGACGATCTCGCGCACTCCGGGGCGCGATTCGTCGGCGTGCAGCAGCTCGACGGCGATGCGGTGGGTCTCGCGGCCGACCCGGGCCTCCAACTCGGTGACGCGCGCGTGCAGTTGTTCCTCGTGGGAGGCGGCCACCCACAGGTGCAGGGCCGCCCGGAACAGCGGCCCCGTGTACAGGTCGACGATCGCGCCGACCACCGCGGCTGTGTGGTGGCCGGGAAGCGCGCGCAGTGCGGTGGAGCGTTCCTCGGCGACGTACTCGACGGCTGCGGTGAAGAGGTCCTCGCGGGTCGGGAAGTGGTGCTGGGCGGCGCCCCGCGACACCCCGGCCTTCTCGGCGACGACGGACACCGTGGAACCCGCCCAGCCACGTTCGGCGAGGCAGGCCACGGCGGCCTCCAGCAGGCGCTGCCGGGTGGCCCGGCTGCGATCCTGTTTGGGGCCTGTCCGAGAGGCAGTCACAACAGCCATGCGGGGTCCCGTCGTTCGAGGTGTGCGGTGACGCCCTCGCGCGCCTCGGCGGACGCGAACAGCGCTGCCGAGCGTTGTACCAGGTCCTCCGCATCGCGATCGAAGGCGGCCCTGACCTCGGCCGTCAGCAGCCGCTTGGATTCCGCGAGGCCCTGCGGGGACGCCCGGCGCAGCGCTTCCAGTACGGGCGCGAGCGCGGTGTCCACGTCGGGCGCGGTCGCGGTGAGCAGTCCGATGTCCCGGGCGCACGGACCGCCGAAGACCTCCGCGGTGAGGAAGTACCGGGACGCGGCGCGGGGGTCCAGGCGGGGCAGCAGGGGGATCGAGATGACGGCGGGCGCGACCCCGATCCGTACCTCCGAGAAGGCGAAGTCGGACGTCTCGCTCGCGAACGCCATGTCGCACACGCCGAGCAGCCCGAGCCCGCCCGCGCGCGCGTGCCCGTCGACGCGCGCGAGGACGGGCTTGGGCAGTTCGGCGATCTGCCGCAGCACCTCGACGAACGCGTAGGGGCTCGCGGGCACCTTGAGGTCGGCGCCCGCGCAGAAGGTGCTGCCGGTGTGCGCGAGCACGATCGCGCGCACCGACGGGTCCTTCCCGTACCGGTCGAGAGCCATCCCCAGCTCGCGGACGAGGCTCACCGAAAGGGCGTTGCGGTTCGCCGGTGAGTCGAGGGTGAGGGTGGTGATACCGCGCTCGTGGGTGGTGGGGACCAGGGCCTGCCGTGTCATGCACGTTCCCTTTCTCGCAGCTCCCGCCGCAGGATCTTGCCGGAGGCCGCCCGGGGCACTCCGGTGACGAATTCGACGCGCCGCACCTTCTTGTACGGTGCGACGCGCTCGGCGACGTACGCCATGACGTCTGCCTCTTTGAGGTGCTGGGCATGCGCCTGCCGCACGACGAACGCCTTGGGCACCTCATTGTGGTCCTCGTCGTACACCCCGATCACGGCGGCGTCCGCAATGCCCTCATGAGTCAGCAGGAGCGCTTCGAGCTCGGCGGGTGCGACCTGGAAGCCCTTGTACTTGATCAACTCCTTGACGCGGTCGACCACATAGAGCCAGCCGTCGGCGTCGACGCGGCCGATGTCGCCGGTGTGCACCCAGCCGTCCGTGTCGATCATCGCGGCGGTGTCCTCGGGGCGCCCGAGGTAGCCCTTCATGCGCTGCGGGCCGCGGATGGCGATCTCGCCCTCCTCGCCGATGCCCAGGTCCTTGCCGGGGGTCTCCAGGGACAGGATCCGCATCTCGGTGCGCGGGATGAGTTTGCCGACGGTTCCCGGGGGCGGGTTCTCGGCGCTCAGCGGCACCAGGTGCGTCCCCGGGGAGAGTTCGGTCATCCCGTACGCCTGGAGGACTGTCGGGAGCCCCAGGCGGGCCGCACAGGCCTGCGCGAGTTCGGCGTCGAGGGGGGCTGCCGCGCAGACGACGTACTCCAGCGACGACAGGTCGTACTGCGCGACGGCCGGGTGCTTGGCCAGTGCGAGGACGATCGGCGGGGCGACGTACAGGGCGGTGATCCGCTGGTCCTGGATGGTCCGCAGGAACTGCTCCAGTTCGAAGCGGGGCAGGGTGACGACGGTCGCGCCGTGCGAGAGGGGCTCGTTGATCAGTGCCATGAGCCCGTAGATGTGGAAGAAGGGCAGCACCGCCAGGATGCGGTCGCCCGGCTTCATGGGGATGAACGGGTTCAGCTGGGCGATGTTGGTGGCGATCGAGTGGTGGGTCAGCATGACGCCCTTGGGGACGCCGGTGGTGCCGGAGGAGTACGGGAGCGCCGCGACGTCCTCAAGAGGGTCGATGTCGATCTGCGGCTCGGGGTCCGTACAGGCGAGCAGGTCGAGTACGGAGCGGTGTCCCGGCGCGCTGTCGCAGACGAGGATCTCCTGCACGCCGCCGGCGATTTCGGCGGCCCGGCGGGCGGTCTCCAGGAGCGGCGAGACGGTGACGATCCAGCGGGCCGACGAATCGCCGAGCTGTTTGGCGAACTCCTCGGCGGTGGCCAGCGGGTGGACGGTGGTGACCGACGCCCCCGCGCGCGTGGCGGCGAAGAACACCGCCGGGTAGGCGATCGAGTTGGGGCTGTGCAGGGCGAGCACGTCGCCCTTGCGCAGCCCGGACGCGGCCAGTGCGGCGGCCATTCTGCGGTGGTAGGTGTCGAGTTGGGCGTACGTGAGGGTGGTGCCGTTCGTCCCGTCGACGAGCGCGGGAGCGCTGCCGTACTGGGCGGCGTGTCCGAGGACCGCCTCGTGGATGGGCAGTTCTACGTCGGGTACATCGGCGTACTCGCTGTGGAACACCATGGTGACGGTCCCCTTCGGCGCGGTGGTGCGACGGTGTGGACGGACAGAATGCGTGCTGCCGGTACGGCTTGGGGAGACCCCGGGTCCTGACCGGCGAAGTCCGCTGCGGTTCGGGAGGCGTCCGAAGGGGCGCGGGGCTGTATGGACATGCGGCTCCGCCGCGTGGGCGCGACCAGCCACGACGGCGCCGCAGCCGCACGACGGCACATCGCGGCACTTCCGGCGGAGCGCTCAGTACGACTTGGGGAGACCCAGGGACTGGTGGGAGACAAAGTTCAGGATCATCTCGCGGCTGACCGGGGCGATCCGGGCGACCCGTGAGGCCACTATCAAAGAGGCGAGGCCGTACTCGCGGGTGAGGCCGTTGCCGCCGAGGGTGTGCACGGCCTGGTCGACGGTCTTCACACAGGCTTCGGCAGCCGCGTACTTCGCCATGTTCGCCGCCTCTCCCGCGCCCATGTCGTCGCCCGCGTCGTACAGGGCGGCGGCCCTGCCCATCATGAGGCGGGCGAGCTCGATCTCGATGTGCGCCTGTGCGAGCGGGTGGGCGAGGGCCTGGTGGGCGCCGATGGGCGTCTTCCAGACCGTGCGTTCCTTGGCGTACTGGACGGCCCTGGCGAGGGCGTAGCGGCCCATTCCGATGGCGAACGCGGCGGTCATGATGCGCTCGGGGTTGAGGCCCGCGAAGAGCTGCAGGAGGCCCGCGTCCTCGTCGCCGACGAGGGCTTCGGCGGGGAGGTGCACGTCGTCGAGTACGAGCTCGAACTGCTTCTCCGGGGCCTGGAGTTCCATGTCGATCTTGGAGCGCCGGAAGCCGGGGGCCTCGCGCGGGACGATGAACAGACAGGGCTTGAGACTGCCCGTCCTCGCGTCCTCGGTGCGGCCGACGATGAGGGTGGCGTCGGCGATGTCGACGCCGGAGACGAACACCTTGCGGCCGTTGAGCACCCAGCCGTCACCGTCCCGGCGGGCGGTGGTGGTGATGCGGTGGGAGTTGGACCCGGCATCGGGTTCGGTGATGCCGAAGGCCATGGTGAGACGGCCGTCGGCGAGGCCCGGCAGCCACTTGGTCTTCTGCGCCCCGGTGCCGAAGCGGGCGATGACGGTGCCGCAGATGGCGGGCGAGACGATCATCATGAGGAGCGGGCAGCCGGCCGCTCCCAACTCCTCCAGGACGATGGAGAGCTCGGTGATGCCGCCGCCCCCGCCGCCGTACTCCTCGGGGAGGTTGACGCCGAGGTAGCCGAGCTTGGCGGCCTCCGCCCACAGTTCTTCGGGGTGGCTCTCGTCGGCGACGACCCCGGTGAGGTAGTCGCGCCCGTAGCGCTTGCCGAGAGCGGCGACGGCGGCGCGGAGCGCCTGGTGCTCCTCGGTTTCGACCACAGTGGTGTTCATGCGTCCGGTTCCTCCTGGGCACTGGTGTCCTGTACGACGGCGAGCAGGGCGCCGACCTCGACCTGGCGGCCGGGGGCGACGTGGAGTGCGGTGAGCGTGCCGGAGGCGGGAGCGACGATGCGGTGCTCCATCTTCATGGCCTCCAGCCACAACAGAGGCTGTCCCGCGACCACTTGGGCCCCTTCCGTAAGCCCTTCGGCGACGCGGACGACCGTGCCCGGCATGGGGGCGAGCAGCGAGCCGGGGGCGGTACGGGCGGTGGGGTCGGGGAAGCGGGGGGCGGCGGTGAGGGTGTGGGCGCCGGTGGGGGTGTCGACGTACACCTGGTCCCCGTGCACCTCTATGAGGAAGCGCTTCTGTACGCCCGCCACTTCGAGGGTGACCCGGTCGGCGGCGACGGAGACCACACGGTCGATGCCCTCGGCGCCCTCGGCGTCCTCGGCGTCCTCGACGGTCCAGCCGTCGCGGTCGCGCCGGTAGCGCACCTTGTGGCTGCCGTACGTCTTGGTCTGCGGCTGCGAAGGCACGTTGCGCCAGCCGCCCCCGAAGCGGCTGCCCCGGCGGGCGGCGTCCGCCAGAGCGGCGGCGACGGCGGCCAGCTCCTCCCCCGGCCGCTCCTCGGTGAGGGCGGCGAGGTGGCGGTCGTAGAACCCGGTGTCCTGATGCCCCGACAGGAACTCGGGGTGGCGCAGCGACGCGACGAGCAGGTCCCGGTTGGTGACGGGGCCGTGCACCTTGGCGCGTACGAGCGCCTGGGCGAGCCTGCGGACGGCTTCGGCGCGGGTGGGCGCCCAGGCGACGACCTTGGCGAGCATGGGGTCGTAGTGGATGGAGACTCGGTCGCCGCCGATGTAGCCCGTGTCGAGGCGCAGGCCTGGCCCCTCGGGGACTTCCAGGGTGTGCAGCGGGCCGGTCTGGGGCTGCCAGCCGTGCGCGGGGTCCTCGGCGTACAGGCGGGCCTCGACGGCGTGCCCCTGCGGCTGCGGCGGCTCGGCGGGGAGGGCTTCGCCCTCGGCGACGCGGAGCTGGAGGGCGACGAGGTCGATCCCGAACACGGCTTCGGTGACGGGGTGTTCGACCTGGAGACGGGTGTTCATCTCCAGGAAGTACGCACGACCCTCCGCGTCGACGAGGAACTCGACCGTGCCCGCGCCGACGTACCCGACGGCCCGTGCGGCGGCCGTGGCGGCGTCGTGGAGGGACGTACGGAGGCCGTCGGGCAGGCGCGGCGCCGGGGCCTCCTCGATCACCTTCTGGTGGCGGCGCTGGAGCGAGCAGTCGCGGGTGCCGAGCGCCCATACGGTGCCGTGTGTGTCGGCGAGGACCTGCACCTCTATGTGGCGGCCGCGCTCGACGTACGGCTCGGCGAAGACCTCGCCGTCACCGAAGGCGGACCTGGCTTCGGCCGCCGCTGCCGTCAACTCGTCCTCAATATGCGCCAGTTCGCGTACGACCCGCATGCCGCGCCCGCCGCCGCCCGCCGCCGCTTTGAGGAGCAGGGGCAGATCGGCCGCGGTGGCGGTCGCCGGGTCGACGGGGGCGAGGAGCGGCACCCCGGCCTTCGCCATCAGGTCCTTGGCGCGGGTCTTGGAAGCCATGGCGTCGATGGCCTCGGGCGGCGGCCCGATCCAGGTGAGTCCCGCGTCCTGGACCGCACGGGCGAAGTCGGCGTTCTCGGAGAGGAAGCCGTACCCGGGGTGCACGGCGTCCGCGCCGGCCGCGAGGGCGGCCTTCACGACGAGGTCGCCGCGCAGATAGGTGTCGGCGGGCGCCGCGCCCGGGAGCCGCACCGAGGCGTCGGCCGTACGCGTGTGGAGGGCGTCGGCGTCCGGGTCGGAGTGCACGGCGACGGTGGAGATGCCGAGCTCCGCGCACGTACGGAAGACTCGGCAGGCGATTTCGCCGCGGTTGGCGACGAGAACTGAACTGATCACTGGGTTCTCCGGCATCACTGGTGTCTCACATCCGGAAGACGCCGAAGCCGCCGCGCACGCCCTCGACGGGGGCCGTGTGGATCGCGGACAGGCACAGGCCGAGGACGGTGCGGGTGTCGCGCGGGTCGATGACCCCGTCGTCGTACAGCCGCCCGGAAAGGAACATCGGCAGGGACTCCGACTCGATCTGCTGCTCCACCATGGCGCGCAGCCCCGCGTCGGCCTCGTCGTCGTACGACTGCCCCTTTGCTGCGGCGGAGGCGCGGGCGACGATCGACAGGACGCCCGCGAGCTGCTGGGGGCCCATCACGGCGGACTTGGCGCTGGGCCAGGCGAACAGGAAGCGCGGGTCGTAGGCGCGCCCGCACATGCCGTAGTGCCCGGCCCCGTACGAGGCGCCCATCAGGACGGACAGGTGCGGCACCTTGGAGTTCGAGACAGCGTTGATCATCATCGCGCCGTGCTTGATGATGCCGCCCTGTTCGTACTCCTTGCCGACCATGTAGCCGGTGGTGTTGTGCAGGAAGACCAGCGGGATGTCGCGCTGGTTGGCGAGCTGGATGAACTGGGCGGCCTTCTGCGACTCCGCGCTGAACAGCACCCCTTGGGCGTTGGCGAGGATGCCGACGGGGTAGCCGTGCAGGGTGGCCCAACCGGTGGTCAGGCTCGGCCCGTACAGCGGTTTGAACTCGTCGAAGTCGGAGCCGTCGACGAGGCGGGCGATCACTTCGCGCGGGTCGAAGGGCGTCTTGAGGTCGCCGGGGACGATTCCCGCGAGCTCCTCCGCGTCGTACTTGGGCGGCGCCGCCTCAAGAGGATCCGCCTGCGCCTTGTGCCAGTTGAGGCGGGCGACGATGCGGCGGGCCTGCCTCAGGGCGTCCGGCTCGTCGACGGCGTAGTAGTCGGCGAGACCCGAGACGCGGGCGTGCATCTCTGCACCGCCCAGGGACTCGTCGTCGCTCTCCTCGCCGGTGGCCATCTTCACCAGGGGCGGGCCGCCGAGGAAGACCTTCGACCGCTCCTTGATCATCACGGTGTGGTCGGACATACCGGGCACGTACGCCCCGCCGGCCGTGGAGTTGCCGAAGACGACGGCGACGGTGGGGATTCCGGCGGCGGACAGCCGGGTGATGTCGCGGAAGAGGGCCCCGCCCGGGATGAAGATCTCCTTCTGGGAGGGCAGGTCGGCGCCGCCGGACTCGACGAGGCTGATGCACGGCAGCCG
Source organism: Streptomyces sp. NPDC048442 (assembly GCF_040651475.1). Taxonomy (NCBI): domain Bacteria; kingdom Bacillati; phylum Actinomycetota; class Actinomycetes; order Kitasatosporales; family Streptomycetaceae; genus Streptomyces; species Streptomyces sp. NPDC048442. The sequence continues at coordinate 68,578 of NZ_JBEZKB010000025.1, read as the reverse complement.
GTTCTCGTACGCGATCTGGTTGGCCCGCAGTGCCTTCTTGAGGGTCCACGGATTGGAGGCGCCGCCGCGCACGGTGGGGTCGTTGGCGGTGATCAGGCACTCGACGCCCTCGACGACGCCGATGCCGGTGACCATGGACGCGCCCACCGGGTAGTCGCTGCCCCAGGCGGCGAGCGGCGACAGCTCCAGAAACGGGGTGTCGGGGTCGAGCAGCAGCTCGATGCGCTCCCGGGCGAGCAGCTTGCCGCGCCCCCGGTGGCGGGCGACGTACTTCTCGCCGCCCCCCGCGAGGGCCTTAGCATGCGCCTCTTTGAGGTCGTCGAGCTTGTCGAGCATGGCGGTGCGGTGGGCGGCGTACTCGGGGCTCGTGGTGTCGAGCGACGAGGCGAGCACGGTCACTGGGGTACCTCCGGTATCGCGGTCACAGGAGTGCCTCCGGTATGTCGAGGTGGCGCGAGCGCAGCCACTCGCCGACCGCCTTGGCCTGCGGGTCGAAGCGGGCCTGGGCGGCGACGCCCTCGCCGAGAAGTCCTTCGACGGTGAAGTTGAGGGCGCGCAGGTGGGGAAGGACGGTGCGGGTGACGGTCAGGTCGGCGGACTCCGGCAGGAGTTGCTTGAAGCGGTCGACGGTGAGCGCATGGGCGAGCCACCGCCACGCGTCGTCGGTGCGCACCCACACGCCCACGTTGGCGTCGCCGCCCTTGTCGCCGCTGCGGGCGCCCGCGACCAGGCCGAGAGGGGCGCGGCGGGCACTCTGCGCGGGCAGCGGTTTCGGAAGGGCCGGATCCGGTACGGGGGCGAGGGGCCGGGTCCGTACGGGCGCGGGGATCCGCTGTGTGGCGCCGTCCGGGAGCACCGCCGTGTGGGGCACGCCCGCCGCATCCACATGGCGGGCTTCGAAGACGCCGTACGGTGCGCCCTTCCCCGGCGGGGCCGTGACGTGGAAGCCGGGGTAGCTGCCGAGGGCCAGCTCCACGGCCGCGCCGCTGACCGCGCGGCCGACGGTCTCGGCGTCCGGGTCGCGGACGACGAGCCGCAGCAGGGCGCTCGCGCACTCCTCGGTGCCGGCGTCCTCGCGGTCGGTGCGGGCCAGGGTCCACCGCACCTCCGAGGGGCGCCTCTTGGCGCCGTCGAGCGCGTCCTCGACCTGCTCCCGCACCAGCTCGGCCTTCTCGTCGACGTCGAGCCCGGTGAGCACGAAGACGACCTCGTTGCGCCAGCCGCCCAGCCGGGTGAGCCCCGCCTTGAGGGTGGGCGGCGGTTCCTCGCCCCGTACACCGGTGATGCGCACCCGGTCGGGGGCCTCCTGCTCCAGCCGTACGGTGTCGAGGCGGGCGGTGACGTCGGGGCCCGCGTAGCGCGCGCCGCCCGTCTCATAGAGGAGCTGGGCGGTGACGGTGCCGGTGTCGACGACGCCGCCCGTGCCGGGGTGCTTGGTGATGACGGACGAGCCGTCGGCGCGGATCTCCGCGAGGGGGAAGCCGGGGCGGCGCACGTCGTGGGCGCCGAAGAAGGAGTAGTTGCCGCCGGTGGCCTGGGTGCCGCACTCCAGGACGTGCCCGGCGACGACCGCGCCCGCCAGCTCGTCGTACGCCTCGGGGCCCCAGCCGAACCAGTGCGCGGCGGGTCCGGTGACCAGGGCGGCGTCCGTGACCCGACCGGTGACGACGATGTCCGCGCCGGCGTCGAGACAGGCGGTGATGCCGGCGCCGCCGAGGTAGGCGTTGGCGGTCAGCACGCCCTCACCCCAGTGACCGTTTCCGATCAGGTCGTCCCCCTGTACGTGACCGACCTTGACCGGTATCCCTAACCGTCGCGCCAGTTCCCGCACTGCGGTGGCGAGTCCGGCGGGGTGGAGGCCGCCCGCGTTGGCGACGATCTTCACGCCCCGATCGTGGGCGAGCCCCAGGCCGTCCTCCAGCTGCCGCAGGAAGGTTTTGGCGTAGCCCCGGGAGGGGTCTTTCAGTCGGTCGCGGCCGAGGATCAGCATGGTCAGTTCGGCGAGGTAGTCCCCGGTGAGGACGTCGAGTTCGCCGCCGGTGAGCATCTTGCGCACGGCGTCGAAGCGGTCGCCGTAGAAGCCGGAGGCGTTGCCGATACGGAGGACCTCGGGGCGGACGGGGGCTTCGGTTCGGGCAGCCGGACCGCGGCCGCCGGTCACGCCGGTCACGCCGGTCCGCCCGTGGGCTTGCGGCCTTCGCCCGCGGGGCCCGCGAAGGCCTGGGCGATGTCCAGCCAGCGGTCCGCGTCGGCGCCCTCCGCACGCAGGGCGAGGTCGGAGCGGTGGGCGCGCTGGGTGGTCAGGAGGCAGAAGTCCAGCGCGGGCCCGGTCACGCGCTGGGCGGCGTCCTGGGGCCCGTACGCCCAGAGCTCCCCGCCGGGCCCGGTCAGCTCCACCCGGAACTCCTCGGCGGGCGCGGGCAGCCCCCGTACGAAGAAGGCGTAGTCGCGGGCCCGCGCCCCGATCCGGGCCACCTGCCGCAGCCGGGCGGTCGGTTCGCGCCGCACCCCCAGGGTGTCGGCGACGTCCTGGCCGTGCGCCCAGGTCTCCATGAGGCGGGCGGTGGCCATCGAGGCGACGCTCATCGGCGGCCCGTACCAGGGGAAGCGGGTGCCGGCCGGGGCGGACTTGAGGACCTGCCACAACCGGTCGCGGCCGGTCCGCCAGCGGGCCAGCAGTTCGGCGGGCGGGAGCACGGCGCCCGCGTCGGCGCCGTCGTCGACGAAGCCGTCGGGGTTGGCCTCCGCCTTCGCCACCTCGGCACCGAACGCGTCCGGGTCGGTGGCCGCCAGCAGGGCCGCGGCGTCGGTCCAGGTGAGGTGGGCGATCTGGTGGGCGAGGGTCCAGCGGGCGGCGGGGGTGGGCAGACGCCACTGGGCGCCCGTCAAGTCCGCCACGAGGCTGTCGAGTTCGGCGCTCTCGTCGCGCAAGTCCTGCAGTACGGCGTCGAGTTCGGACACGTTGCGCTCCCATCGGGGCGTGGCTGCGTGCCCGGAGCATGGCAGCCCCCGAGGAAACAAGCAAGCGTGCTTGAATTACTCGGGGGCTGTGTTCCGGTTGTCCGGTGGGTGTCCCAAGTGGCTACTTGGCCGGGACGCGCGGAGTCTTCTGCCGGGCCTGGCTGCGTACCGCGCCCACGCTCGCGCCGATGACCAGCGCAATCGCCAGCGCGTCGACCAGCGACAACGCCTGGTGAAGGATGAGGAATCCGGCACCGGCCGCGATCGCCGGCTCCAGGCTCATCAGTACGGCGAAGGTCGGTGCGGGCATCTTGCGCAGGGCGACGAGTTCGAGGGTGTACGGCAGGACGGAGGACATCAGCGCGACGGCGGCGCCCAGGCCGAGGGTCACCGGGTCGATCAGCTTCGTGCCCGCTTCGAGCACCCCGAGCGGCAGGCTCAGCAGAGCCGCGACGGCCATCGCGAGGGCGAGGCCGTCGGCCTGCGGGAAGCGGCGGCCGGTCTTCGCGCTGAAGACGATGTACGCGGCCCAGCACGCGCCCGCGGAGAGCGCGAAGGCGGCGCCGACGAGGTCCAGGCCGCCGAACCCGGCGGCACCCAGCAGCCCCACCCCGGCGAGGGCGAGGCCCGCCCACAGCACGCTGGCCCACTGCCGGGAGGCGAAGACCGAGAGCGCGAGCGGGCCGAGCACTTCGAGGGTGACGGCGGCGCCGAGCGGGATGCGGTCGCTGGCCTGGTAGAAGAGCGTGTTCATGCCGCCCATGGCGATGCCGAAAACGAGGATCGTGCCCCAGTCGCGGCGGGCGTAGCCGCGGACGCTGGGGCGGCACACGAGGAGCATCACGACGGCGGCGACGGCGAGCCGGAGAGTGACGACGCCGAGGGCGCCGGTCCTCGGCATGATCAGCACGGCGAGGGCGGAGCCGAACTGGACGGAAAGGCCGCCGGCGACGACCAGGGCCACGGGGGCGAGGGTGGAGGCGCGGGAGCCTTGGGGCTTGGCAGTCGCGGCGGCCGCGCCGGCGGCGACGGTCGCCTCGACGTCGACGAGGGGGGCGGGGGCGGGCTTGGCCTGGGGCTCGACCTCGTTCACTGTGGTGCACCTCGTGTTCAATGGGATGTACTTGCCCATGATGGCATGGGGGATGGGGGGGTGGGGGTCGGCGTGCGCGTGCGGGTGGGTTTGTGCGTGCGGGTGCGTCGTGGCTGGTCGCGCAGTTCCCCGCGCCCCTAACTGCCGCCCCTTAGCCCCTCGCCCGGCCCCCGCGCGGAGCACGTCCCCTCAGTCCCCCAACCCCTCCGCCAGCACCTCCGCCAAGTGCCTCGCCCGAGCCCCCTCCCCCAGGTGTTCCACCTGTGTCCGGCACGAGTAGCCGTCCGCCAGTACCTCGCCACCCGCGGCCAGGCTCCTCAGCCCCGGCAGCAGCTGCTCCTCCGCGCAGGCCTTCGACACCTCGTAGTGGCCCGCCTCGAAGCCGAAGTTGCCTGCCAGGCCGCAGCAGCCGCCCGCGAGGGAGCCCGTGAGGCCCGCCTTCGCGCGCAGGCGGCGTTCCGCCTCGTCCCCCAGGACCGCGTGCTGGTGGCAGTGGGTCTGGCCGGTGACCTGGCGGTTCAGGCGGGGCGGGGTCCAGTCGGGGGCGTACTCCTCCAGAGTCTGGGCGAATGTCCGAATGCGGGAGGCCAGTTGGGGGGCGCGGGGGTCGTCGGCGAGCAGTTCCGGGAGGTCGCTCCTGAGGGCTGCGGCGCAGCTGGGTTCCAGGACGACCAGAGGGGTGTCCGTCGGCACCGCCGCCAGCGTGCGGCGCATGACCTTGCGGGCCCGGTCAAGCTGGCCTGTCGACACGTACGTGAGGCCGCAGCACAGGCCCGCGCGCGGGAGGCGTACCCGTAGGCCGGCCGCTTCCAGGACTCGTACCGCCGCGATGCCCACCGACGGCGAAAGGTGGTTCGTGAAGGTGTCCGGCCAGAGGGTGACGAGGGGGGAGGAGGGCGGGGCGGGCGTAGCCGCACGCCCGCGGGCCCAGTGGCGGAAGGTCCGGGGGGCGAGGCGGGGGATCGGGCGCTCCGGGGTGATGCCGGCTGCACGCTTGGCGAGGGAGGCCAGGGGGGTGAGAGCGGAGGCGGCGTTGACGAGGGGGGCCATCGGCGACGCCAGGCGCAGCCACTCCGGCAGGCGGCCCAGTGCGTAGTGCGAGGCGGGGCGCAGGCGGCCCGCATAGTGGTGGTGCAGGAACTCCGCCTTGTACGTGGCCATGTCGACGCCCACCGGGCAGTCGCTGCGGCACCCCTTGCAGGACAGGCACAGGTCGAGGGCGTCCTTGACCTCCGTCGACCGCCAGCCGTCCTCGACGACCTCGCCGGCGAGCATCTCGTGCAGCAGCCGTGCGCGCCCGCGGGTGGAGTGCTGTTCGTCGCCGGTTGCCCGGAAGGAGGGGCACATGACGTCCGTGCCGCCGTCCGGCGCCGCTGACGTACGGCACTTGGCCACGCCCACGCAGCGGCGTACGGCGGCCGAGAAGTCGCCGCCGTCGTGGGGGTAGGCGAAGGCGACGTCGCGGACCGGTTCGGCCGGGAGGACGGCGAAGCGGAGGTTCTCGTCGAGCCGGGCGGGGCGGGCGAGCACCCCGGGGTTCATGCCGCCCGCCGGGTCCCAGATGTCCTTGAACTCGTGGAAGAGGCCAACCAGTTCGCTCCCGTACATCCGGGGGAGGAGTTCGGCGCGGGCCTGGCCGTCGCCGTGTTCGCCGGAGAGCGAGCCGCCGTGGGCGACGACGAGGTCCGCGAGTTCCTCGGAGAAACGGCGGAAGCGGGCCACTCCCTCGCTCCTCAAGAGGTCGAAGTCGATACGGACGTGGATGCAGCCATCCCCGAAGTGCCCGTACGGCGTCCCACGGAACCCGTGGTCCCGCATCAGGGCGCGGAAGTCGCGCAGATACGCGCCGAGCCTGGCGGGCGGCACCGCGCAGTCCTCCCAGCCCGGCCACGCCTCGCTGCCGTCGGGCATCCGGGTCGCGGTCCCGCTCGCGTCCTCGCGGATGCGCCACAGGGCGCGCTGTCCGGCCGCGTCCGCCACGACGTCGCCTTCGAGCGCCTGCGCGCCCCGGACGATCTCCTCCGCCCGCGCACGGGCCTGTGCCTCGCTCCCGCCGCCCGTCTCGACGAACAGCCAGGCCGCCCCGCGCGGCAGCAGCGCCCGCTCCCGCTCCGGTACGAGGTCGGCGGCCATGCCCTCCACGGTCAGGGGCCCGTACGGCAGGATGCCAGGGGCCGCCTCCGCCGCCGCGCTCTCGTCCGGGTAGCCGAGGACGGCGAGGGCACGCGCGCGAGGTGCCTCCACCAGAGCGACGACGGCCTCGGTCACCACCCCGAGCGTGCCCTCGCTGCCGCAGAAGGCGCGGGCGAGATCGACGCCGTTCTCCGGGAGGAGCGCGTCGAGGGCGTATCCCGAGATGCGGCGCGGGAGTTCGGGGAATCCCGTCCTCAAGAGGGCGAGGTTGTTCGTCAGCAGGGTGTGCAGTCCCTTGCGGAGGGGTTCGGGGACGGTGTCCCGGCCGCCGCGCGAAAGGCGCAGCCGCTCGCCTCCGTACGTCAGGACGTCGAGTTCGCGCACCTGGTCCGCCGTGGTGCCCCAGGCGACCGAATGCGCACCGCAGGAGTTGTTGCCGATCATTCCGCCGAGGGTGCAGCGGCTGTGCGTGGACGGGTCGGGCCCGAAGGTCAGTCCGTACGGTGCGGCCGCCGCCCGCAGATCGTCGAGTACGGTCCCGGGCCCGACCACCGCCGTACGGGCGGCCGGGTCCAGGTCGGCGATCGCACGCAGGTGCCGCGTGGTGTCCAGGACGACGCCGGTGCCGGTCGCCTGACCCGCGATGGACGTGCCGCCGCCGCGCGGCACCACCGGCACCCCGTGCGCCCGGCAGACGGCCAGGGCGGCGGCGATGTCGTCGGTGTCGCGCGGGGCGACGACGCCCAGCGGGACCCGTCGGTAGTTCGACGCGTCCATCGTCATGAGGGCCCGTGCGGCGGCGTCGAAGGACACCTCACCGCGCACGGCCGCCCTCAGGTCTGCTGCCAACTCGGTCGTCTCGCGCCGTTGTTCAGCCATGAATCAAGAATGCACGGTGTCACGAATCGGGCACATCAAGTCGACTTCGCTCACACATGTCTCGCGTATGCACAAGAAAAGCGAACAGGACCTTTCCCAACTGATCATCAGTTCTTTTATAGTGAGCACTCTTTCAGGAGGCTTCACTTCCATGTCCTTGCGCCGAGCGTCCGCACTGGCACTGTCGATCTCGGCGGCCGTCTCCGGCCTGCTGCTCCTCTGGGCGGTGCTCGCCGCCCCCGCGCAGGTGCAGACCCCGCTGGCCTGGTGCGGCGGCGCCGCCGCAGTGCTGCTGACCGCCGCGGTCACCGTCGCCGCGCACGCCACGGCGAAGGCGCGCGGACTGCGCGAGACCCTGGACACCCGCCGCCTCGACGCCGAACGGTTCGCCCAGGAAACCGTTCCGAGCCTGGTCGGCAGGTTGCGCTCCGGCGACTCGGCCTCCACCGCTCTTGCCGCCACCAAGCATTCGCTGGGAACGCTGGACAACGAGCACGCGCGGTCCCTGCTCACCACGCTCGCCACCGAGGTCGGCCGCGGCGAGGCCTCCCGCGCGGCAGCGATGTCCGCATGCGCGAACGCGGCGGGCCGCATGCAGGCACTCGCCACCAGCATGCTGGCCGACCTCCGCGAGATGGAACACCAGCACACCGACGAGGACGTCCTGGGCGACCTGCTGCACCTGGACCACCGCACCGCCCAGGCCGGCCGCCTCGCGGACAGCATCGCCATCCTCACGGGCGCGCGTTCCGGTCGCAGATGGGCAAAACCGATCGTGATGGAGTCCGTACTGCGCGGCGCGATGGGCCGCATCAACGGCTACCAGCGCGTCCGGCTGCACTCCACCAGCGAGATCGCCGTCGCCGGTCACGCGGCGGAGGGCGTCATGCACGCCCTCGCCGAACTCCTCGACAACGCGGCGAACTTCTCGCCGCCGACGGCAGAGGTGCACGTGTACGTGGAGGAGGTTCCGGCGGGCCTCATCATCACCGTCGAGGACAGCGGGCTCGTCATGAGCGACGTGCAGCTGCGCCGGGCGGAGCGCGCGGTGTGCGCGGACACGCCGCTGGACCTGACGAGCCTCTCCGGCACCCGGCTCGGCCTCGCGGTCGTCGGCTGCCTCGCCCGCAAGCACCAGCTGAAGGTGTCCTTCCGGCCGTCTGCGCGCGGCGGTACGGGTGCGCTGATGCTGCTGCCGCAGGAACTGCTGACCCAGCCGCAGCCGACCGCTGCGGCCCGGCGCCACGACACCGGGTCGACGCGGCTGCCGGCGCCTCTTGAGGTGGCGGTGCCATCCGCACCGCCTGCACCTCTTGAGGTGACGACGCCATCCGCACCGCCTGCACCTCTTGAGGTGGCGGTGCCATCCGCACCGCCTGCACCTCTTGAGGTGACGGCGCCCGCTGCGGCTGCGGCTGCGGCGGTGGCGGAGGCCGATGCCACTGTCGTACGTACGGCAGATCCCGTCCCCCCGGCCCCCGGCGGATCTCCCTCCTCCGAGACCACCGGAAACAACCCCCAGTTCGGCGAGAGCGGGCTGCCCAAGCGCCGCCGGGGCCGGACCCTCGCCGCCGCGCACCCGGCCGGGCCGGACGCACCGCCCAAGCCCGCGCAGGCCAAGCCCGCCGCCCGGACGGCCGCGCCGGATCGTTTCAGCACGTTCCGCCGGGCAGTCCAGGGCCAGAGCCAGAGCCCCGAGCAGGACACGGCACCCCACCCCCACCACCCGGAAGGCAACGAGAACCGATGACCGCCACCACCGACGAGAAGCTCAACTGGCTGCTGGAGAACCTGCTGGAGCGCACTCCCGGCGCCCGTCACGCCCTCGTCCTGTCCCGGGACGGCCTCAAGCTCTGCCGTACGCCCGAGCTCTCCGTCGACCAGGCCGACCAGCTGGCCGCCATCGCCGCAGGCATCCAGAGCCTGACGCACGGGGCGTCGATCGAGTTCGGCGACGGCAGCGGCGGTGTCCGGCAAGCGATGGCCGAGTTCTACGGCGGCATCCTGTTCATCGTCGAGGCGGGTGCGGGCGCCCACCTCGCGGTCGTCGCGGGCGAGGACTCCGACGTCGGCCTCATCGGCCACAACATGAGCGAACTCATCGAGCAGCTCGGCGAGCACCTCGCCGCGGAACCCCGCCTGAACGGCACCACCCCCGCCGCCGCCTCCTCCACATGAGCACACCTGCCCGCCCGCGCCGCCCGGGGCGCGACGACTCCCCCGACCGGCTCTACACCGTCACCGGGGGCCGCAGCCGCACCCACTCCGACGCGTTCGACCTGGTCACCCTGGTCGTCGCGGAGTGCGACCCGACGCCCGGCATGCAGTCCGAGCACGCGGCGATCCTGCGGATGTGCGACTACCCGATCGCCGTCGTGGAGATCGCCGCCGAGCTCGCTCTGCCCGTCGGCATCACCCGCATCCTGCTGGCCGATCTGCTGGACACCGGCCGGATCAGCGCCCGCCACCCGCGCCGCGCACCCGAATCCGCCGAACTTCCCGAACCCGAACTCCTGGAGCAGGTGCTCGTTGGCCTCCGCAATCTCTGACGCGAGCCTCGTCCCCGAGGCACCTGCGGTCAGGCCCCCTCTGTCGCGCACCGCCGACAACGGTCTGAAGATCGTCGTCGTCGGCGGCTTCGGTGTCGGCAAGACCACCATGGTCCGTTCGGTCAGCGAGATCCGTCCCCTCAACACCGAGGAGACGATGACCCGTGCGGGCGAGGAGGTCGACGACCTCGACGGCGTACGGACGAAGTACTCGACCACCGTCGCCTTCGACTTCGGCCGCATATCGATCGACGGCCGTACCGTCCTCTACCTCTTCGGCGCCCCCGGCCAGGAACGCTTCTGGTTCCTCTGGGACCGCCTCTTCTCCGGCACCCTCGGCGCGGTCGTCCTCGTCGACACCCGCCGCCTCGCCGACTCCTGGTACGCCATCGACCGCCTGGAACACCACGGCACGCCGTTCGTCGTGGCGCGCAACGACTTCGGCGGCCCGTTCCACACGGACGAACAGGTACGGGAAGCGCTGGACCTGCCCGACCACATCCCGATGGTCACCTGCGACGCCCGCAGCCGGGCCTCCAGCAAGAACGTACTGATCACGCTGGTCGAGCACCTGCACCACCTGTCGACGGCGGGCCGGGGCGCCGCAGCAGCAGAGCCCACAGCAGCCGCAGCAGCACCCGGCACAACCGTCACAGCCACCACAGCCCGAGGGAGCACCCCCCAGTGACTACACCGCCCCCGGGCTGCCCCGCACACACCGAAGCCGAAGCCGGCCCCGGAACCACATCCGCACCCGCACCCGCACCCGGCCCCGCACCCGGCCCCGAAGCCGAAGAGTCCGTCCCCCTCTCCGGCCCCCGCTTCCAGTCCGAACCCTCCGCCCTATACCGCGAGTTGCGCCGCGAGCACGGCCCCGTGGTCCCCGTGACCCTGGCCGGCGGCATCCCCGCCTGGCTCGTGATCGGCTATCGCGAGATGCACCAAGTCACCACCGACGCAAGCCTGTTCACCCGGGACTCCACCCTCTGGAACCAGTGGGACAGCCTCCCCCCGAACTGGCCCCTCGCCCCGATGATCAGCCGCGAGCAGCCGTCGATCCTCTACACCGTCGGCGAGCGCCACCAGGCCCGCGCCGGGATGATCAGCGACGCCCTCGAAGGCGTCGACCCGCACGAACTGCGGCGCTACGCCGAGGAGTTCGCTGACAGCCTGATCGACCTGTTCTGCACGACGGGCGAGACCGACATCATCAGCCGGTACGCGATGCTGCTCCCGGTCCGCGTGATCGCGAAGATGTACGGGGTCCCCGACGACCAGGGCCCGGACCTGGTCGCCGCCCTGATCGACATGATCGACGGCCGGGAGCGCGCACTCGCGGGCCAGCAGCACGTACAGCAGACGATCATGGCGCTGATCGCGGAGAAGTCGCAGTTCCCCGGCCCGGACGTGGCGTCCCGCATGCTCGCCAACACCCAGGGCTTCAGCGCCGTCGACGCCGCGCAGGACCTGATGGTGATGGCGGCGGCCGGCCACCAGCCCACCGCCGACTGGATCGGCAACACGCTGCGTCTGATGCTCACCGACGACCGTTTCACCGCCTCCCTCTCCGGCGGCCGGCACAGCGTCGCCGAAGCCATGAACGAGGTGCTCTGGGAGGACACTCCCACCCAGAACGTCGCGGGCCGCTGGGCCGCCCGCGACACCCGTCTCGGCGGCCGCGCGATCGCCGCGGGCGATCTGCTGATCCTCGGCCTGGCCGCCGCCAACGCCGATCCGCAGGTACGTACGGACGCGTCCGTCCTGACCGGCGGCAACAACGCGTTCTTCTCCTTCGGCCACGGCGAGCACCGCTGCCCCTTCCCCGCGCAGGAGATCGCCGAGGTCATCGCCCGTACCGCGGTCGAAGTACTCCTCGACAGGCTGCCGGACATCGACCTCGCCGTACCCGCCGAGGAGCTCACCCGCCGTCCGTCCGCCTGGCTGCGCGGGATGACCGCACTGCCCGTGACGTTCACTCCCACCCCGGCCCTCAGGCCGGCTCCCGCCCCCGGAGGCCACAGATGACCACCGCACCCGACGCAGGCACCGCTCCCACCTGCCCCTACACCGGAGCCACCGGACCTACCGGAGCCACCAGCGCCCCGCCCGCCCCCATAGCCCTCGACCCCCTCGTCCGGGACCTCGTCGGCGAAGGCGCCCGGCTGCGTGCCGCCGGCCCCCTCGTCCCCGTGGTGCTCCCCGGCGACGTCCGCGTCTACGCGGTGACCCACCACACCGAGGCCCGCCAGCTCCTCACCGACCCCCGTCTGGTGAAGGACATCAACCAGTGGAACGCCTGGCAGCGCGGCGAGATCGCCATGGACTGGCCGCTGATCGGCCTGGTCAACCCGGGCCGCTCGATGCTCACCGTCGACGGCCCCGAGCACCGCAGGCTGCGCCTCCTGGTCGCACAGGCGCTGACCGTACGCAGGGTGGAGCGGCTGCGCGGCAGCATCGAGGCGATCACGAACACCCTCCTGGACGCCCTCGGCTCCCGCAGCGCCACCGAAGTCGTCGATCTGAAGGCCGAGTTCGCCCAGCCGCTGCCGATGAAGGTCGTCACCGCGCTGATGGGCGTCGAGAAGGTCGTCAGCCCGCGCCTGACGGCGGTCTTCGACCGGTTCTTCTCCAGCGAGACCGAGCCGGGCGAAATGCCCAGGGTCCTGGCCGAGATCGACGAGATCTTCTCCGAGGTCGTCGCGGAGAAGCGCACGCACCCGGGCGACGACCTGACCACGGCCCTCCTGCAGGCCTCCGAAGGCGGTGACAGCCTCACCGAGGAGGAGCTCCTCAACACCATCAAGGTGATGATCATCGCCGGTCACGAGACGACGATCAGCCTCCTCCTGCAGGCGGTCATCGGCCTGGAGACGCACCCCGAGCAGCGCGCGAAGGCCCTCTCCGGCGAGATCCCGTGGGAGAACGTCGTCGAGGAGACCCTGCGCTGGTCGACCCCGACCTCGCACGTCCTCCTGCGGTACGCCACCGAGGACATCACGGTCGGCAGCGCCGTCCTCCCCAAGGGCGAGGGTCTGCTGGTCTCCTTCGGCGCCCTCGGCCGCGACGAGCGGGTGCACGGCGACACCGCGGAGGACTTCGACATCACCCGCGACAGCGTCAAGCACATCTCGTTCGGCCACGGCCCGCACGTCTGTCCGGGCGCCTCGCTGGCCCGCCTGGAGGCCGCGATCGCACTGCCCGCGCTGTACGCGCGCTTCCCCGACCTCACCCTCGCCGTGCCCGCGTCCGAGCTGCGCAACAAGGCCGTACTCACCCAGAACGACCTCGTCGACGTCCCGGTCCGCCTGGGCAAGCAGGCCTGACCAGCGCGTCTCTCGTACGAAGGCACCTGGAAGGCACCTGTACGGGCCGGAGCGACGGGCCGGAGTGCCGGTCGTCTCATCCGCCGGACGGAGGTAACACCCGTCCCCCGGGAGCGACTACGCTCCGGCTCGTGGCTGAGATCCAGATTCCCGCTGACATCAAGCCCGCCGACGGCCGTTTCGGCGCGGGCCCCTCCAAGGTACGGACGGAGGCGCTCGACGCGCTTGCCGCCACCGGCAGTTCACTCATGGGTACGTCCCACCGCCAGGCCCCGGTCAAGAACCTGGTCGGCGCGGTACGGGACGGCGTACGCGAGCTCTTCTCCCTCCCCGAGGGCTACGAGGTCATCCTGGGCAACGGCGGCTCCACCGCCTTCTGGGACGTCGCCACCCACGGGCTCATCGACAACAAGTCCCAGCACCTCTGCTTCGGCGAGTTCTCGTCGAAGTTCGCGAAGGCGGCCAAGCTCGCCCCGTGGCTGGCCGACCCGACCGTGATCGCCTCCGACCCGGGTACGCACCCGGACCCGAAGGCCGAGGCGGGCGTCGACGTCTACGCGTACACCCACAACGAGACGTCGACGGGTGTCGCGGCGCCGATCAAGCGCGTCGCGGGCGCCGACGCCGACTCCCTCGTCCTGGTGGACGCGACGTCCGGCGCCGGCGGTCTCCCCGTCGACATCACCGAGACCGACGTCTACTACTTCGCGCCCCAGAAGTCCTTCGCGGCGGACGGCGGCCTGTGGCTGGCGGCGTTCTCCCCGGCGGCCCTGGAGCGCGCGGCGCGCATCCACGGCTCCGGCCGCCACGTCCCGGAGTTCTTCTCGCTGCCGACGGCGATCGACAACTCCCTCAAGAACCAGACGTACAACACCCCCGCCCTCGCCACGCTCTTCCTGCTCAACGAGCAGCTGACGTGGCTCAACAAGCAGGGCGGCCTGGACTGGGCGGTCCAGCGCACGGGTGCCTCCTCCTCGGCCCTGTACTCCTGGGCGGAGAACTCGAAGCACGCGACGCCGTTCGTCACCGACCCGGCGAAGCGGTCGCAGGTCATCGGGACGATCGACTTCGCGGACGGCATCGACGCGACGGCCATCGCGAAGGTCCTGCGCGCGAACGGCATCGTCGACACGGAGCCGTACCGGAAGCTGGGCCGCAACCAGCTGCGCGTGGCAATGTTCCCGGCGATCGACCCGGCGGACGTGCAGGCGCTGACGGCGTGCATCGACTATGTCATCGAGCAGCTCTGACATCTTCCTGCGGTACGTAGCACGGGGCCCGGCACGAGCTATGCGTGCCGGGCCCCGTGCGTGGGGGCGGGTGGTCGTCGTGCGGGCACGTCGTGGCTGAGCGGTGGGCATCGTGCGGGCACGTCGTGGCTGATCGCGCAGTTCCCCGCGCCCCTAAATGCCTGCCCCTTCGCCGCGAGCCCTCTTGGGCAGCGGGGCCGCCCCCCGGGGGCGGGACGGGTGGGCAAGGGGGCGGCCCCCCACGCGAGCCCCACCCCTCGCGGCCGCACGCCCCCCGACACCGCCCCCTCAGCCCCGCTTCCGCTTCCCCCGCAGCCCCAGGAAGGCCAGCACCACCACCCCCACCACGACGAACCCCGTAACCCCGCCACCCAACGCCCCTCGGCCCCCACCACTCTCTCCACCAGGGCTCGCCGACGGCGAATCGGACGAGTCGGAGGAGTCGGAGGAGGAGTCCTCCCGCGGCGACACCGCCAGCCGCATCACCTCACTCCCCTCCCCCTCCGCCCCAAAGAGCATCGACTTCCCGTCCAGTTCGAACGTCACCGACTCCGACTGCCCCCGGTACCCGATGTTCAGCGACCGTCCGTCCCCGAGGTCCCGGCCGCCGGACTTCCAGTCGTACTCCTCGGCCCCCAGGTACGACCTCAGCACCAGCTTCTTCCCGTCCGGCGAGAACGCTCCGTCCGTCACCCACGGGATCCCGCTCACCTTCCGGAAGGTGTTCGTCGCCTTCGGCGAGAGTTGCGCGGGTCCCTCGTAGAGCCCCGCCCCGTCCTCCTGCTTGCTGCCGATGTAGACGCGTCCCGTCTTCGGGTGCACCATCAGCGCCTCCGCGTTCCGCGCCCCGTCCGCGTACTTCACGTCGTACTGCACGGCGGAGACGCTCTGATCCTTCAGCGTCTTCGGCTCGGGGAACCGGTAGATCCACACGTGGTCCCACGTCCCGCCGAGGTTGTCCCCGATGTCCCCGACGTACACGTTCCCGTCGGGTCCCACCGAGATCGCCTCCATGTCGCGCGGCTTGCCCACCCCCCGCATGGTGATCCGCGCGACCGTCTCCCCGCTCTTCCCGTCCACCGCGTACACGTACGGCCCGTCCTGGTCGTTGTGCGTCCAGTACACGCCGGGATGCGCACGGCTCGCCGCCAGGCCGCTCGACTCGGTGATCCGCGGGTCCTTGATCGTGAACCCCTCACCATCCCCAGCGAAAGCAACCGGCGCGGGCAGCACCAGCACGGCTCCCAGGGTGGCGGCGGCCAGGACTACACACGTACGAGAAGAGCGCATGCACCCAAGTGTTCAGCATCACGGTGCGACCCCCGCAGCGCATCCCCGATGATGATCGGATGCGCAGCTTCCTCTTCGTCGGTGACTCCATGACCATCGGCTGCCCCGGCGACTTCACGTGGCGCTACCGCATGTGGCAGCACCTGGAGGCGGGCAGCGAGCCGTACGAGATCGTCGGCCCCCGCACCGCCCTGTACGACCCCACCACCGCCGCCGCCACCTCCGACGCGTACGCCGCCGAAGACTTCCCGGCCGCGGCCCGCCGCCACCTCGCCGGCTGGGGCGAGGGCTGGCTGCACATGGCCCCGGCGATCCGCGAAACCGTCGACGCGACCGGCGCGAACACCCTCCTCGTCTCCCTGGGCCTGATCGACCTCGGCTTCTATACGAACGCCACGCAGACCGCCGCCAACCTCGACCTCTTCCTCACCGAGGCCCGCGCCGCGAACCCGCACATCGCGATCGTCATCCACCCGGTCATCCCCAACGTCCGCGCCGAACGCGACGCCCCCTTCGCCGCCGAGTGCACCCGTTTCAACGAGCTCCTCGCGAAGACGGTCGCCGACCGGGGCGAGCCGCGCTCCCCGCTCCTCCTCGCCACGCCCCACCCCACGTACGACATCCACACGGACACGTACGACGGCACGCACCCGGGCCCCACCGGCGAGCACAAACTCGCCATGGCCTTCGCGGACGCGATGCGCCAGGCGTGGGGTACAGGCACCCAACTCCCGGACGCCATGGGAACGTTGGCCGCTCGTTAGCGACGTCCGGCAGGGTGCTCACCATGAGCCCCGCCGCCACCAGCTGACCCGCACGGTACGCACCGTACGCACCACCCGTCCCACAGGGTGCGCCGCGACTCGCCGCCCCCCGATCGCGGCGCACCACGCGTCCCCCGCCCCCGCGTCCCGCATACTCCTCGAATCATGAATGCGCGCAAGTCGTCCCGGCCTCCCCGTCCGACACCGGCCCCACCCGAGATCACGTACACCAACTGCCGCCGCTGCGGCACCGAAATAGCGGGCCTGGACGGCCGCTACGCATGCGGCGTCTGCGGCTGGACGAACCACTACTCGGAGGGCTACCGCCCCCTCCCCACCGCCCAGGACGACCCGGACTGGACAGGCCCCAACTGTCGCTGAGACAACCGCAGTTCAGGCCTCTCTGCGTCCCGGAGCCGGAGACCCCGCAGATCAGTTGTAGTGGGGCAGGATCTCCGCCGAGCCGCCGGGCAACCCGGGGCGCTTGGTCATGCCGCCCGGCTCAGGGGGCACTTCCGCAGAGATGCGCGGGGCCGGCGGGGGTGTGGGCGCACTGCTCGTCACCGGCGCGGAGGGGGGTGCCGCGCTGCTCGTCCTCGGGGCGGGAGGCGGAGCCGCACTGCTCGTTGCCGGAGCGGGAGGCGTCGGAACACCACTGGTGGCCGGGGCGGACGGACGCGTCGTCCCGCTCTCCCCGTCCGACGGCTGCGACGGCAACGGAACCGACGACGGAACCGAGGACGGCGCCCCGGACGGAGGGCACAGCCACGAGCCGCCGTCACCGTCGCCGTCCCCCTGCGCACGCCCCTCTGTCCGGGAACGCTCCGCGGAAAGCGCCGCGGACGGCTCCTCGGGAACCTCCGTCACGCCCCCCTCACTCGGCGCAGGCGGAGGCGTACTGCTCTCTCCCGGAGCCGGAGGCGGAGGCGTACTGCTCTCTCCCGGAGCCGGAGGCGGAGGCGTACTGCTCTCTCCCGGAGCCGGAGGCGGAGGCGTCGGGGTCCCCGAGACCGGCGGGGTCGGAACATCGCTCGACGCCGGGGCTGACGGACGCGTCGTCCCGCTCTCCCCGTCCGACGGCTGCGACGGCAACGCCGACGACGGAGCCGACGACGGGACCGACGACGGGCCCCCGGAAGGAGGACACAGCCCCAGGTAGGCCCCTACCCCCTCCGAAGCGGACGCGTTGACGACGACCACCCCTGCCGATCCGACGGCCAGCACCACCGCCAACGCCGTGGTCACGATTCTTGCCTTCTTCATCGATCCCTCTCCCATCCTCGCCGCGCACGCCGAGCCGAGACGGGCCCAAGATCGCAGCAACCCCATCATGGCGAGGTCCGCTAACACTCCACTAACGCCCAACAACCGCCTATAAACGGTCAGTTCGGCGTCACCGGGAGGCCACCTCGCCTACACCCAGCTCCCCTGCACGGACCGCAGGAGCGCCCCTTACCGAACCCCCGGAGCGCGATCATGAAAAGAGGGGTCCGCACAGCTCCGGCCCACCGCCGACAACCAGGTCGGCATGACCGTCCGCCAACCCCGAGCCCGCCTCACCCCCGCCTCGCGCACCGCCTCACCCACGCGCTGACCTGCATATTCATGGCCCGGTTCGCCGCCCCCGCCCCCCAGGTGTCAGGATTGCCCCCATGACGATCCAGACGTACTTCGACATCACCATCGATGACGTGCCCGCGGGCCGCATCACCTTCAACGTCTTCGACGACGTCGTCCCGAAGACGGCGGAGAACTTCCGCGCCCTCTGCACGGGCGAGAAGGGCTTCGGCTACGCCAATTCCTCCTTCCACCGCGTCATCCCGGAGTTCATGCTCCAGGGCGGCGACTTCACGCGCGGCGACGGCACCGGCGGCAAGAGCATCTACGGCGAGAAGTTCGCCGACGAGAACTTCACGCTGAAGCACACCAAGCCGGGTCAGCTCTCGATGGCCAACGCGGGCAAGAACACCAACGGCTCGCAGTTCTTCATCACCACGATCGTCACCGGCTGGCTCGACGACAAGCACGTCGTGTTCGGCGAGGTCGCGGACGAGGAGAGCATGCTGCTCGTCAAGAAGATCGAGTCGCTCGGCTCGGGGAGCGGCCGCACCTCGGCGAAGATCACCATCGCCGCCTCCGGCCAGCTCTAACCAGCAGCCGCAGCACCGGAGCACCGCTGCACCGCAGCATCGCTCCACCGGAGCACCGCTCCACCGCAGCACCGCTCCACCCCGAAGCCCGGCGCGCACCCCACGGTGCCGCCGGGCTTCGGCGCGTACACCCCCCGTACACCCCTGTACACCCCCGTACTCCACCGCCACCACCCCCGCCACCCCACCGGCGCATACATGGCCAAAACCCACCCGGACGACTTTCCGCCTACACCAATACTTTGCAGCCAAAGGTGATCCGACCCATTCAATCCGCCCCACACCCCCGACTACTTTCAGTGCCCTGCCGAGCACCCTCGGTGGACCATTCGACGTACGGGAGGCCTGAATGTCCGCACCTGTGGTCAATTTCTGGGGCGACCTCGACCCACGCGCCCGCACCGCATTCCCCCAAGCGCCCCTCCCCGACGAGACCTGGACACTCAGGGACGGCGGCACCGCATGGGTGTACCGCGTGCCCGGCCGCCTGGCGATACAGAGGCCCGTCATCCTCTCCGACGGGTTCTCCAGCCTGCCCAGCTCGTACGACGAGCTCTACTACGGCCTGGAGGGCGACGGTTCCCCGGACTACAAGTTCATCTCCGCCCTGCACCAGCGCGGCCACGACCTCGTCCTACTCGGCTACCAGGACCGTACGAAGTCGATCTTCGACAACGCGAAGGTCGCGACGGAGTGCATCATCGCCGCCCTCTCCAAGCAGGAGGGGAACGCGCCCCTCACCGTCGGCGGCTTCAGCATGGGCGGCCTGATCACCCGCTACGCGCTCGCGCACATGGAACGCCAGCGGATGGAGCACCGCACGGCCCTCTACGTCTCGTACGACACCCCGCACCGGGGCGCCTGGCTGCCGATCGGCATCCAGAAGCTGGTCCCGTACCTGCTGGGCGACTCGCGGATGCTGGGCCTGGTGAGCAGCCCCGCCGCGAAGCAGATGATGCGCTGGCACACCAGCAAGGTCCAGGGCGAGCCGGCGATGCACGACGACCGCAAGACGTTCCTGCAGCAGCTGGAGCGGGTCGGCGGCTGGCCCTCGATCCCCCGCCTCGTCGGCGTCGCGAACGGCGACGGCAAGGGCATCGGCAACGGCATCAAGCCCGACCAGCTCGCCCTGTCCGCCGCGGGCGACCTCTCCGGTACGAGGCTGTACACGCAGCAGCAGGGCAGGGGCGCACTGGTCGCCGAACTGGCGAAGACCGGCACGGAGCCGATCCCCGTCCACACGGACACCGTCCCCGAGATGGACGGCGCCCCCGGCGGCACCCTCGTCAACTTCGAACTGGTGGCGCAGCTGCTGAGCGCGCTCGGTGCGCCGGCGACCGCGCACCACCCGGCGACGTGCTTCGTGCCGACGGGCAGCGCGGTGGACCTGGCGGACTTTGACCTGTCGACCCCGGAGGCCGACCCGTTCGCGGACCTCCGCGAGGTCCCGGTGGAACGCAGCGGCCTGCACGACTTCCTGTGCGCGCCGTCGACCACCGCGCACACGACGATGACGCCGGAACTGGGATCGTGGATCGTGGGTCAACTCCCCAGCTGAACAGAGCTGTTCACGGGGGAGCCCACGAGCCTGCTCACGGACGGTGGAAGTCAACTTCAGGATTGGCTGCCGTCGGCCCGTCGAACAGCGTGGTCCGCTTCCCCTTCAGCTGAAGGTCGAAGAAGGCCCCGACGTATCCCAGGGTGATCTCGCCCGAGCGCTTCCCGGAGAGGGGAGCGCTCGGGTCGACCACACCCAACTGCCCGCCGAGCACGGGCACATCATTGAACGAGAAGTGCCCGGATCCGGCGACCGTCAGCCACCGCTTCCACCCGTCCATCCGGCCCCACGCCTCCAGCCACTTGCCCTTGCCGAGCTCGGGCCGATGGGTGGCGTCGGTCCCGAGCAGCAGGAACGGCCGGCCGGCCATCCCGGCGCCGGGAGTCTCGTCCTGGAAGCCGCCGTCGAGATTCGCGCCCGCCCTGATCCGCGGGTCCTGGGCCATGGCGACGGCGGCGCTGTTGCCGCCGATGGAATGTCCGGCCATCCCGATCCGCTTCCGGTCGATGACCCTGCTGAACTCATGCTCCTTCCGCAGGAGTTGGTCGATCAGAAAGGAAACATCGGCGGCCCGCCCCTGCGGAACCCGCTTCATGTTGCCGTCGACGCAGGCGGCGCAGGTGAGCGTGCGACCATCGGGGTAGGTGGTTCCGTACGACTCGTAGGCATGGTCGACGAGCGCGACGACGTACCCGCGGCTGGTCAGTTCCTCGGCGAGGATGGTGAGGGTGGCACGGTGCAGGGTGAACCCGGGCGAGAGCACGACGAGCGGATGCTTTCCGCCCAACGGGCGTGCGTTCGTACGGGAGTTGGTGCGCGCACCGCTGAGCAGCTCGGCGGGGAACTGGTCCGCGCGCCGGATCCCCTCCAGCAGCAGCTGGGCCTCCCCCTTGCCCATGTACGAGGAGGACGCACCCCCGCCGCCCCTGCCTGCGGGGTAGTACATCGACACCATCAGCTCGCGGTTCCCGGCGGCCGGCACCCAGGGGTCGGTCCGGGACTTGTCCACGAGGTGAAGGTCCTTCCTTCCCACGACGAACCTGCCGCTGGGGGAAGGGAGTTGAAGCTGCGCGGTCACGGAAGCGGCGGTGGACGCGGAGGAAGCGGCGGACACGGATGAAGCGGCGGACACGGAAGCAGTGGCCGACACGGCTGCCGGACCGGACGCGGCGAAGGCGCTGCCCGCCGAAGCGAGCGGGACTGCGAGGGAGAGAGCGAGCAGGGCTGCCGCGGAGGCGGCGAGGCGGCGATTTCTGTTCACGTTTCGGCTCATGCGGCGACCGTACGGAGAACCACCCCCGCCCCACCCCTGCCAAAAGTAAGGCCCCACACCCCACCTAGGACCAGTGGCCGCAGCCAGGACCGGCGGCCGCGCCCAGGACCAGTGGCCGTTACGCCTCCGGCATTTCCACGATCACCAACGTGCCCCTGCTTCCGGGACGGACCGCGTGTACAGCTCCCGCCGCCACCATGAACAGCTCGCCGGCCCGCACCGACACCGGCGCACCCTCCACCTCCAGCTCCAGCCGGCCGTCGAGGACCAGCAGAGCCTCGGCGGCACCATGGCTCTCCTTCTCGACCGGCAGTTCGTCCATGCGCAGCACCTTCACGCAGGCAGCCCCCACCGTGCCCAGCACGCGAGAGCTCCACGCCTCCGGCAGACCGGCCGCCGTCTCCGCAAGGTCGAGCACATTCATGGCACACCCCTCTCACGGACCCGGTCGGTCATGCCGAACGGGCCCGCACACAAAGATCGTTGGATGCCCTGAAAGCTAGCCGCCCAGGAGAGACAACTGGTGGACCGTTTGGCAAAGCCTGCCGCCGGCTCCGGACCGGGACGAGCCACTAGCTCAGGTGCTCCCCGCGCTCGACGAGGCGGTTCGCGAAGGTGGAGAGGGTGTACGTGCCGATGCCGAGGACCACTTCGAGGGCCTGGCGCTTGCTGTACCCGTGCGCGTAGAACGCCTCCAGCTGCGCATCACTCACCGCCCCCGCCCGGTCCATCACCGCATGCGTGAACACCCGCACGGCCTCCAACGCATCGTCCTCAAGCGGCTGTTGACCCTCCAGTGCCTCAACGACATCCGCCCCCACCCCCAACTCCTCCAGCTTCCCCGCATGCATTCGCACGCAGAACCCGCACTCGTTCCGCGCGGCGACGGTCATGATCAAGACCTCACGTGCGACCGGCTCCAGGGTCACGCTCTCGAACAGCGCACTCATCCGCAGGAACCCGTTCAGCAGCTCGGGCGACTCGGACTGCCTGGCGGTCATCGACGGCAGGAACCCGAGGTTCTTGACGATGCCCTCCATCGCCTTCACGGACCCGGCGGGCGCGGTGTCGACGGTGTGCTCGGCAAATCGCAGGTCGGTTTCGCGCATGGATGCAGCCCCCTAGAATCGACAACATGGTTGACGAAAAGAAAGTAAACCAGGTTGTCGATTCGGGCAAGGGGGATTCCCAGCCGGCCACCGACCCCGGACCGGACGGCCCGGACCCCACCCCCGGCTGGGAACTCCCCTTCCTCCTCTTCGCCGGCTTCCGCTCCCTGATCGACCGCCTGCACACCGAACTCGCCACTCAGGGCCACCCCGACGCCCGCCCCGCGTACGGCTTCGCCATGCAGGCGATCGGCGCGTCGGGCCCCGCCGGCGCCACGGCCGGCGAGGTGGGCCGCCGCCTCGGCATCTCGAAGCAGGCCGCGGGCAAGACCGTCGACCGGCTGATCACCCTCGGCTACGCCACCACCGCCCCCGACCCGGCCGACGCCCGCCGCAAACTCCTCCGCCTCACCCCGCACGGCCTCGACGCCCTGACGCGCTCTGCCGCGATCTTCGAAACGCTGCGCGCGGAGTGGTCCGAGGCGGTCGGCCCGGAGCGCGTACGAGACCTGGAGTCGGCCCTCCGTACGCTCGTACCGCCCTCGGACCGCTTCCGGCTGGACACGGCAGGATGGCTGGGCGGGTAGTCCGGGCGGGTAGTCCGGGCGGGTGGTCCGGGCGGGTGGTCCGGGCGGGTGGTCCGGGCGGGTGGTCCGTGCCCCACGGACACACACCGTCCCCCTTCTGCCCCCTTGCATCGAGCGCGCTCGAAGGCGTTGGCTTGGCTGTCATGAAGTACACACAGCTCGGACGCACCGGACTCAAGGTCAGCCGTCTCGTCCTCGGCACGATGAACTTCGGGCCGCAGACCGACGAGGCCGACAGCCACACGATCATGGACGCCGCGCTCGGCGCTGGCGTCAACTTCTTCGACACCGCGAACGCCTACGGCTGGGGCAACAACAAGGGCCGTACGGAAGAGATCATCGGTTCCTGGTTCGCCAAGGGCGACGGACGGCGCGACAAGGTCGTCCTCGGGACGAAGGTGTACGCGAACATGGCGGGCGACGGCGAGGAGCCGTGGCCCAACCACGACAAGCTCTCCGCCGTGAACATCCGCCGCTCGGTCGAGGCCAGCCTCAAGCGGCTCGGCACGGACTACATCGACGTGTACCAGTTCCACCACGTCGACCGCTCGACCCCCTTCGAGGAGATCTGGCAGGCCGTCGACGTACTGATCCAGCAGGGGAAGATCCTCTACGCCGGTTCGTCGAACTTCGCCGGCTGGCACATCGCCCGCGCCAACGAGACCGCACGGCGGCTCGGCTCGTACGGGCTGGTCAGCGAGCAGTGCCTGTACAACCTCTCCGAGCGGCGCGCCGAGATGGAGGTCATCCCGGCGGCCCAGGAGTACGGGCTCGGAGTCATCCCGTGGTCACCGCTGCACGGCGGGCTGCTCGGCGGCGCGCTGCGGAAGGAGCGCGAGGGCGGTGCGGCGCGTTCGACGTCCGGGCGGTCGGCGGATGCGCTCGCGGACCCGTCCGTACGCAAGCAGCTCCAGGCGTACGAGGACCTGCTCGACAAGCACGGCATCGAGCCGGGCGAGGCGGCGCTCGCCTGGCTGCTGACGAGGCCGGGCGTCACCGGGCCGATCGTCGGCCCGCGCACCGCCGACCAGCTCGCGTCCGCGCTGCGGGCGACTCAGCTGGAGCTGTCGGCGGAAGTACTGACGGGACTGGACGAAATCTTCCCAGGCCCGGGGGCCTCTCCGGAGGCTTTTGCCTGGTAGAAGCGGTGCTGGCCTCGGGCGGCCGGGCCAGGCCCTAGTTGCCCGCGAGGGACGCCACCGCGATGACGGCGAACATCAGGACGAGCACGCCGGCCATGATCTGGTTACGGATTTTGGGATTCACACATCGAGCGTAACCGGAAGGGCCGGCGGCCCGGCTCACCGGCCCAGGTGCCAGTCGGCGACGGTTTCGTAGCGCGGACCGCAGCCACGCACTCCGTGGGTGGGCGGGTTGCTGCGTACGAGGGCGAGCTCGGACACCGTCCAGGGCGTACCGGCGAAGGGGGCGAGGGCGGCGAGGTACGGACCGAGGTCCGCATCTCCCGCCCTCGCCTCTTCGCGTCGGCCCCGGGTGCGGGCGAGGGTGAGGTGCGGGCGGAACGGCAGCCCGGTGTCGGGCTCCACCCCGGCCTCCCGGGCGGCGTCGCCCGACGCCTTGGCGAGCCGGCGCAGGGCGGCGGTGTCACCGTCCGCCCCGGCCCACAGGGCCCGCCCCGCGAAGTGCCCACCCCCGTGGAGGGCGAGCGGAAACGGAGCCGCACCGGCGGCGCCGTACGCGAGAGCCCGCTGAAGCGACGGAATCCGCTCGTCCTCGACCTCGCCGAGAAAGGCGAGGGTGAAGTGCCAGCCGGGCCGGGCGGTCCAGCGGAGGGCTTCCGCACCCGGGAGCTTTTCCAACTGGTCGACGGTGTGAGCGAGTTCGGTGATTGCCAGGGGCGGGGGGATGACGGCGACGAAGAGTCTCATCGGGCCAGTTTTGCAGGGGCACCCACCCCGCAGACCCCTCACACTCCGCCACGCCCACCCCTCACACCCCGCCGCGCGAGCCCCTCACTCCCCCGCCGCGTACACCTCCACACCCCCCACGTACGTGGACACGACCCGCGCCGAAGCGATCTCCTGCGGCGGGCCCGCGAAGATGTCCCGGTCCAGGATCGCCAGGTCGGCCAGCATGCCGGGGCGGATCGAGCCCGTCTCGTCGAGGTGGTTCACGTACGCGCTCCCGGCCGTGTAAGCGGCGAGGGCCGCGCCCAGGTCGATGCGCTGTTCCGGGAGGAAGACCGGGGTCGCGTCGTCGCAGTCCGGTTCGCGGCGGGTGACCGCCACCTGGAGTGCGGCGAGCGGGTCCGGGCTGCTGACCGGCCAGTCGCTGCCCGCGCACAGGGTCGCACCGGCGCGCAGCAGGTCGCCGAAGGGGTACTGGTGGGTGGCGCGCTCCGCACCCAGGAAGGGGATGGTCAGCTCGTCCATCTGCGGTTCGTGGGCCGCCCAGAGGGCCTGGATGTTGGCGGTGGCGCCCAGCGCGCGGAAGCGCGGCACGTCGTCCGGGTGCACCACCTGGAGGTGCGCGAGGTGCGGACGGGTGTCACTCCAGCCGTTGGCCGCACGCGCTGCCTCGACCGCGTCCAGCGCCTCCCGTACCGCCCGGTCGCCCAGCGCGTGGAAGTGCACCTGGAAGCCCGCCGCGTCGAGTGAAGTGACGTACGAGGAGAGGGACTTGGGGTCGATGAAGGAGATGCCCGAGTTGTCGGACGGGCAGCCGCAGGCGGTCAGGTAGGGGTCGAGCATCGCGGCGGTGTAGTTCTCCGCGATGCCGTCCTGCATGATCTTCACGGTGGAGGCGCCGAGCCGGTCGCCGATGGTCAACTCCTCGCGCAGGGCGATGAGTTCGGGGAGCTGTTCGGTGCCGCGAGCCCGGTCCCACCAGAGGGATCCTCTCACGCGGGCGGTGAGCAGGCCGTCCCGGGCCGCCGACACGTAGGCCGGTGTGGCGTCGACCATGCCCCCGTGCTCACCGATCATGGCGTCCTGCCAGGCGGTGATGCCGTGCGAGTGGAGCAGTCGCTGGGCGCGGAGGAGACCGGTCAGGCGTTCGGCCGGGGTCGGGGCGGGGACGTGGCGGGCGACCAGTCCCATCGCGCCCTCCTGGAGCATGCCGGTAGGGGCCCCGGCGGCGTCCCGCTCCAGTCGGCCGTCGGAGGGGTCGGGGGTGTCCTGGGTGACGGAACACAGTTCCAGTGCACGGGAGTTGGCGAGGCCGCCGTGGTGGTCCCGGTTGACCAGGTAGACGGGCCGGTCCGGTACGAGCGCGTCGAGGAAGGCCCGGTCCGGCATGCCGCCGGGGAAGGCCTCCATCGACCAGCCGCCGCCGGTGATCCACTCCGCCTCGGGGTGTGCGTCCGCGTACGTACGGATGATCTCGCGGTACTCGTCGGCGGTGACGGCCCCCGTCAGGTCGCACTGGCCCATTTCGACGCCGCCGCCGACCGGGTGGACGTGCGCGTCCTGGAAGCCCGGGATCAGCAACTTCCCTGCCAGGTCGACGACTTCGGTACGCGGCCCGATCAGCTCGCGCACCTCGTCGTGCCCGACGGCGACGATCCGCCCGTCGCGCACGGCGACACTGCTTGCCCGGGAGCGGGCGGCGTCCACGGTGTGCACGGGGCCGCCGGTGAGGACGAGGTCTGCGGGCCGGTCGAACGTCGGCATGGGTGGTGCTCCTTGCGTTGGAGTCAGAGGGAGGCGGGGGTCAGAGGGAGGCGGGGGTCTGGTCCATGGGCAGGACGAGTGCGTCGGGGTCGGTTCCCCGGCCGCGCCCCTCGCGGGTGAAGTAGGGAGACTTGCGGCCCCACTTGGCGATCGCCGCCGCCAGGAAGCCGGACCCGACGACCGCCACCGGAATGGTCAGCATGAACCACCCGTTGTCCGGGCTCGCCTCGAAGTGATCGCTCATCGTGGCGTAGGTGTACGCCAGGTACCCGCCGAGCACGAAGAGCGCGAGGCCGCTCGCGGCCGGCACGATCACGGCGGCGATCGCCTCACGGGCACCCGCCCGCAGTGAGCTGCGGAAGCGGACCGCGCAGGCGAGGGCGGTGAGGCCGTAGTAGAGGGCGACGATCAGGCCGATGGAGTTCACGGCGGTGAGGATCATGTCGTTGAGCTTGGGAATGCCGACCGCGAGGACCGAGATTCCGGCGGCGATCGCCATCAGGACGAGCGTGCCGACGGCCGGGGTGCCGAAGCGCGGGTGGATGCGGGTCCACATCTTTCCGAGCGTACGGTCGCGGCCCATGGCCAGGTTTCCGCGGGCGGTCGGGATGACGCTCGACTGGAGGGACGCGAAGGCCGAGCACATGAGGGCGGCGAGGGGCAGCGAGGCCCACGGCTCGGCGGCGAGGTGCGAGCCGAGGAAGGTGAGGGCCTGCGGCCCGTTCTCCACCAACTGGTCGGTGGACATGACCCGTTGGAAGGCGATCGACGCGAAGAGGAAGAGACCCAGCATGGTGAGGAGCGCGATGAAGCCGCCGCGGGCCGCGTCGCGCGGGTCCTTGCTCTCCTCGTTGACGCTGAACGCGGCGTCCCAGCCCCAGAAGATGAAGACGGCGAGGACGAGCCCCTGGGCGAGGGACTGCCCGGACCCGATCTCGAAGGGGTTCAGCCAGGAGAGGGAGAAGGGCTGGTCGCCGGCGGCGATCGCCCACCCGCAGAAGACGATCAGTACGGCGTACTCGAAGATCAGCAGCCCGAGCTGGAGGCGCGTCGCGCCCTTCACTCCGGTGATCGCGGTGATGGTGACCGCGACGAGTGCGACCAGGCCGACGACGGTGCTGATGCCGGTGGAGGACGGGTCCAGGGCGATGCCGAGGAAGGATTCGAGGCCGAGCTTGTTGAGGAACTGGAGGATGACCGAGCCGGTCACCGCCCCGGTGTACGCCATGAAGATCATGGTCCCGACGAGGACGACCCACCCGGTGAGGAACCCGGACCAGGGCCCGATGGAGCGCCCCACCCACGTGTAGCCGCTGCCGCAGTTGGGCTCGACACGGTTGAGGCGGGCGTACGCGAGAGCGATGCCGATGATCGGCAGGAACGCGATGAGCAGAAGCACCGGCGTCTGCCGGCCCGCGTAGGCGGCCAGCGACCCCATCCCGATGCCGATGCTGGTGGTGGCGGCGGTACTGGAGGCGGCGATGGCCATGCCGTCCTTGACGCCGAGGGAGCGGCGCAGGGCGGGCGCCTGCTGCGGCGCCTGCTGCGGCTCGGACGGTGGCTGCTGCGTGTTCGGGGGCACGGCGCACACTCCTGGCGGGTCCTGGGCTTAAGGGCGGTGTGCGCCGATGAAACAGCCGCCGTCAGACTTATGTCAATGGTGTTGACGTAACACGGTGGTTAACTGGCCCGCAGGAGAACGGAGATCGTCGAGGGGGCCTCGGACCAATGGCAGCGAACGGCACACGCGGCGGTACGCAGAGCGACGCGCGCGGCGGTACGCAGAGCGGCACACGCGGCGGTACGCGCGGTGACGCGGCACGCGTTCCGGCCGAACGGAAGCGGCGCCGGCCGACACGCTCCGGGGCCGTCCTGTCCGCGGAGTCGATCGTCGAGAAGGCGCTCGCCCTGGTCGAGGAGCACGGCGCGGAAGCCCTGACCATGCGCAGGCTGGGCCAGGCCCTCGGCGCCGACCCGAGCGCGGTCTACCGCTACTTCCGCTCGGTGGAGGACCTGCACCTGGCGCTCGGCGACCGTCTGATCGCCGACACGATGGCAGGCTTCACCCCGGACCCCGACCCCGCCAACTGGCGCGCCTCGCTACGGGAGTTCGGCGTACGCGCCTACCACTCGGCCCAACGCCACCCGCGGGCCGCCCTGTTGAGCGGTTTCCGCGTCACCCGCCTCCCGAACGAACAGCGCGCCATCGACACGGGCATCGGCCTGCTGCGCGCGGCGGGCTTCGACGAGGAGACGGCGGTACGCCACTACCACGCCTTCGTCGACACGGTCCTGGGCCACGCGGCCCTGGACGCGGCGGTCCAGGGCCTGCGCCCCGAACAGCAGGAGGCGGACGCGGGAGCGTGGGCGTCGGCGTACGCGGAGGTGTCGCAGGAGGAGTACCCGAACCTGTACGCGGTACGGGAGCACCTGCCGGTGATGGCGGGGTCGGCGTTCGAAGGGGCGCTGGATCTGGTGCTGGCAGCGATCGAGGGCCTTAGACCGTCCGGCGCTCCGTGACCGGGAGCCGCATGACAGCCGTCAGCCAATCCCCGTGACCGGGAGCCGCGTGACAGCCGTCAGCCAATCCCCGTGACCACCGAGGCCAACGAAAGGAACAGCGCACCCAGCGCACCCACAGAGCCGTAGAACCGCACCTCGCGCCGGCCATCGAGTCGGCGGACGTAATGCGTGGCGGCTGCGGCGAAGGCCAGGCCGCCGGCGATGAACCACGGCCCCCACAGGTAGAGGTACCAGCGGGTCAGCCCGGCCAGATCGGGCGCGACAGCGCGCACCCCCGCCTCGACCAGCACTCCGTGGACGACGAACAGACATCCGTGCCAGACGAGCAGCACCGTCGCGCCACCGCCGCAGAACACCATGAACCGGCCCGCCCACTTGCCGCGACGGCACGTCAGGCCGATACCGATCAACGCCCCGAAGAGCTTCAGGAAACCGGTCACCCACAAGACGGCCACGAACCACGCCACCCGGTCATCGGCAAGCTTCACCAGCGACGGAGCCACCGTCGACCGCGCACCGAAGGTGCTGCCCGACGCCCAGACGAAACTGGGGAGCGCGAACAGAACCCCCCACGCCGCAACGGCGAACCCGGGCCACCTGCCCAGGCGGAGGCGGAGCGCCCGGCCCGGCTCCTGACGCACTGGTGCGTCCAAAGAATGCTTGATCGTCACGGCTCCACCGTCGCCGACCCTCGACAACAGGGCGTCGGCCGTACGAACGATCAGCCTCCCCCGTGCGGGGGAGCCACCTGTACATAGGGTGTCGGCATGTCACTGAGTCACATAGCCCTCCTGTCCGGTCGTTCGCTCCGGCTCACCGAGCTGCGGATGTCTTCGACCTACGGGGGGCTGCTGGAGGGCTACCCCTGCAAGCCCGTCAACGACCGGAAGACCGGTTGGCTCCGGGCGCAGGCCGAGCGCGCGTTTCCCGCCACGCCGGTCCATCTCGTTCCGCCCTCCCGCGAGTACCCGGACGAGACCGCCGGCGCCTTCGGCCCCGTCGAGGTGCTGCCCTCCGTGACCTGCGTCGGTCTCTTCGCCTCCACGGCGCTCGACCCGGCAATGGACGGTTCCGCCCTCGTCGTCGCCTGGTTCCAGCCCACACCGGAGGTACCGGCGGGCGAGGATGCCGATCTCGCGCTTCGCAGCATTCGCTGGGAGGAACTGGCCCAGGACTACGAGCTGTAGCGACGGGTCCCGATCCCCGTTCCCGGCTCGGGACAACCCTTTGCGGGGCCTGTGACCACAGGGAGGCGCCTACTCCACCGACGGCGGCCCAGCGCGCCCGAGGGGAGCGGGGGCGGGCGCGAAGGGGCGGTCTCCGCGTAGGGGCCGCCCCCTTGCCCACCCGTCCCGCCCCCGGGGGGCGGCCCCGCTGCCCAAGAGGGCTAGGGGGCTCAAAGGGGCTAAGGGCTAGGGGGCAATCTTTTAGGGGCGCGGGGAACTGCGCGATCAGCCACGACGCACCCGCACCATGCCTCTCTGCCCAAGAGCGCCAGGGAATCGGGGGCGGGGGCGCGGGGCCGCGGGGCCGCGGGCTACGCCACCGCCACCAGTTCCTTGCGGCGAGCCGCCCGCGCGCTCGGCACCAGTTGCAGATGCCGGTGCCCCTTCCGCAGATCCAGCTTCGGCCGGAGGCCGCCCACCCTGCAGAGCAGCACCCCCACCCCCGCCGCGGCCAGAGCGGAAATCACGCCGCCCGCCGCGAAGCCGATCCGCGCACCGTACGTGTCCGTGATCCAGCCGAGGAGCGGGGCTCCCAGCGGCGTACCGCCGGTGAACACCATCATGAAGAGGGCCATGACGCGCCCCCGCATCGCGGGGTCCGTCGCCATCTGGACACTCGAATTCGCCGTGACGTTGACCGTCAGGCCGCACATCCCGATCGGCACCATCAGCGCCGCGAACAGCCAGAAGGACGGCGCGAAGGCGGTGACCGCTTCGAGGGCGCCGAACAGCACCGCGGCACCGACCAGCAGCCGCAGGCGCGACGTGCCGCGCCGGGCGGCCAGCAGCGCACCCGCCAGTGAGCCCGCCGCCATGAGGGTGTTGAGGAGCCCGTACGTTCCCGCGCCCTCGTGGAAGACGTCGTCGGTGAAGGCCGTCAGCCAGATCGGGAAGTTGAACCCGAACGTGCCGATGAAGCCGACCAGCACGATCGGCCAGATCAGGTCGGGGCGGCCCGCGACGTACCGCAGTCCCTCCCTCAACTGCCCCTTGCCGCGCGGCGTCCGCTCCACCTTGTGGAGTTCGGACGTACGCATCATCAGCAGGCCGGCGATCGGCGCGAGGAAGGAGAGGCCATTGAGGAGGAAGGCGAAGCCGCTTCCCACGGCGGTGATCAGGACACCGGCCACGGCCGGGCCGACCAGCCGCGCGGACTGGAAGTTCGCGGAGTTCAGGCTGACCGCGTTCTGGATGTCGGCCGGGCCGACCATCTCGGCGACGAAGGTCTGCCGGGCCGGGTTGTCGACGACCGTGACGAGTCCGCCGACGAAGGCCGTCGCGTACACGTGCCAGACCTCGACGTGCCCGGTCAGCGTCAGGACGGCCAGCGCGAGACCGGTCAGGCCCATCGCGGACTGGGTGACCAGCAGCAGCGGCCGCTTCGGCAGGCGGTCGGCGAGCACGCCTCCGTACAGGCCGAAGAGCAGCATCGGGAGGAATTGGAGAGCGATCGTCACGCCGACGGCGGACGCCGACCCGGTGAGCGACAGCACCAGCCAGTCCTGGGCGATGCGCTGCATCCAGGTGCCGGTGTTGGAAACTACTTGCCCGCTTGCGAAGAGCCGGTAGTTCCGGTTCCTGAGCGAGCTGAACATGGACTGCTTGGGGGTGGTCGGTGCGGGGGCGGAGTCTGCTCCGGATCCCGTACTCAATGTGGGTTCGCCTCCTTGGCGGCGCGCGGGGTCGATAGCGGCAGGGGCCCACCCTGGGCAGGCCAGCCAACTGGCACTTACAGGTGGGCGAGTTTTTCCAGGACCGGGGCGGCAGCGCGCAGCTTCGCCCATTCGTCCTCGTCCAGACCGTCGGCGAGACGGGACAGCCAGACGTTCCGCTTGCGGCGGCTCTCTTCGAGCATCGCCTCGGCGGTCTCGGTCTGGCTGACCACCTTCTGCCGGCGGTCCTCGGGGTGTGGCTCCAGCCTGACCAGGCCCTTCGCTTCGAGCAGCGCCACGATGCGAGTCATCGAAGGCGGCTGTACGTGTTCCTTGCGGGCCAGCTCGCCGGGTGTGGCGGAGCCGCAGCGGGCGAGGGTGCCGAGCACCGACATCTCGGTGGGGCTCAGCGACTCGTCGACTCGTTGGTGCTTCAGACGCCGGCCGAGCAGCATGACTGCGGAGCGGAGGGCGTTCACGGCGGCGGCGTTGTCGCCGTGGGACAGGTCAGGCATGTTTGTTAGCGTAACTCATTACCCACTCTAAAGACCACCCCCGCCACAGAGGCACGGGGCGTGGTGGCAGAAGTCACCCGTACGAGTGAGAACGGGTCG
The DNA here is from genome assembly GCF_040651475.1 of Streptomyces sp. NPDC048442. NCBI lineage: Bacteria > Bacillati > Actinomycetota > Actinomycetes > Kitasatosporales > Streptomycetaceae > Streptomyces > Streptomyces sp. NPDC048442. The sequence continues at coordinate 36,012 of NZ_JBEZKB010000025.1, read as the reverse complement.
GAAAGTGACACGCACTGCCCGGCCCCGGACCGACCCTGGGGCGGTGACCCCACCAGCGATGGATTCGTCAGTGCTCAGCCTGCGGATAGACGGCGATCTCCTCGACCGACTCCGGGACCATGCCTCAAAACGCGGAATGAGCGTCCAGGACTATGTGGTCCGGACGCTCATTCGCGACGACTTCGACGAGCGCTTCAAAACGGCGGTCGACGAGACGGAGAAGTTCTACGGCGCTGCGTGAGCCCGTGCGTACAAGCTGCCTGAGTCCGCGCGTACAAGCCGCGTGAGCCCGTGTGGACCCCGTGCGCACAAGGCGCTTACGTCAGACCCAGCGCCGGCATCAGGTAGTAGAAGGCGAAGACCGCCGACACGGCGTACATCGCCACCGGCACCTCGCGCCCGCGCCCGGCCGCCAGCCGCAGCACGCAGAAGCTGACGAAGCCGATGCCAATGCCGTTCGTGATCGAGTACGTGAACGGCATCATCAGCATCGTCAGGAACGCCGGGATCGCGATCGTGTAGTCGCTCCAGTCGATGCCCCTGATCGACCCGGCCATGATCAGGAAGCCGACCGCGAGCAGTGCGGGCGTCGCCGCCTGCGACGGGACCATCGTGACGATCGGCGTCAGGAACAGGCCGAGGGCGAAGAGGCCGCCGGTGACCATGTTCGCGAGCCCCGTGCGCGCGCCCTCGCCGACACCGGCCGTGGACTCCACGAAGCAGGTGGTGGCGGAGGAGGAGGTTCCGCCGCCGGCGGCGACGGCGAGACCGTCGACCAGGAGCACCTTGTTGACGCCCGGCAGGTTGCCCTTCGCGTCCGTCAGCTTGGCCTCGTCGCCGACCGCGAGGATCGTGCCCATCGCGTCGAAGAAGCAGGAGAGGAGTACGGAGAAGACGAAGAGGACACCCGTGAGGATGCCGACCTTCTCGAAGCCGCCGAACAGGCTGACCTTGCCGAGCAGCCCGAAGTCGGGCGCGGCGACCGGGTTGCCGGGCCACTCGGGCGTCGTCAGGCCCCAGCTCTTCACGTCGGCGACCGCGTGGATGATCATCGCGAGGACGGTCATGACGACCATCGAGATCAGGATCGCGCCGGGCACCTTGCGGGTCAGCAGGGCGAGCGTCAGCAGGACGCCGAGGACGAAGACCAGGACCGGCCAGCCGTCGAGGTGGCCGCCCGTGCCGAGCTGGAGCGGGACGGTGGTGTGCGCGGCGTCCGGGATGCGGGAGACGAAGCCCGAGTCGACGAGGCCGATCAGCATGATGAACAGGCCGATGCCGATCGCGATGCCCTTGCGCAGACCCAGCGGCACCGCGTTCATCACGCGCTCCCGGAGCCCGGTGGCGACCATCAGCATGACGATGACACCGGCGAGGACGACCATGCCCATCGCGTCCGGCCAGCTCATCCTGGGCGCGAGCTGGAGGGCCACGACGGTGTTGACGCCGAGGCCGGCCGCGAGCGCGATCGGGACGTTGCCGATGACACCCATGAGGAGCGTGGAGAGGGCGGCGGTCAGGACGGTCGCGGTGACCAGCTGGCCGTTGTCGAGCTGGTGCCCGTACATGTCCTTGGCGCTGCCGAGGATGATCGGGTTCAGCACGATGATGTACGCCATCGCGAAGAAGGTGGCGAGACCGCCGCGCAGCTCGCGGGAGACCGTCGAACCCCGCTCGGTGATCTTGAAGAACCGGTCGAGTCCGTTGACCGGCCCCGGCTGCGACTGCGTCGGCTTCGGGGCGGGCGACTGTTCGGCGGCGTCCACCGGGGAGCTGGCGGGGGGCATGCGTGACCTCACGGGATGGGGCGACGAAAGGCGGGGAAACCGGTCAGACTTGGATGTTCCGACGAACAGAATCAGTCAAACGACGGTTGTTTCAGTATGAATGCATAAGTTGAAGATCGGTATCTCCGCGCGTAGACCCATGGGGCGCCCGGCCCGACGGCCTTCCCGCGACCCCTTCCCGGCTGCGGCCTACACTGCTGACATGGCGAAGTGGACAGCGAAGCACGAAGCACCGGAGCCCCTGGAGGGGCCCGTCGTCGGCACCATCGTCGGCGGCACGATCATCTGGTTCGTGATCTTCCTCGCCCAGGCCGCGTTCTACGGCTGGTTCGCCGACCGCGACCTGGTCTGGTGGTACTGGACGCCGCTGGCCGGCGCCGGACTCGGCCTCATCGGCATTTGGTACGTACGGGGGCGCGACGCGGCGCTGAAGCGGTTCGCGGCGGAGAAGGCGGCGCAGGCTGCCGGCGAGGGCACGCCCTCCGCCCCGTAACCGGCGACTCCGTAACCGACAGCCCGGCAATGCCCGAGGGCCCCGTAACCGACAAAAGCCGCCACCGGTATACATCTCGCGGTCAAGCCGCCTCGTACCGAGGTCTGATCTTGCCTCCCGGTGGCCCTGAAATCCGGTCCCTCGACGGGTAGACCCGGACATCCGGTCGTACGGTCGAGTGCATGACGCACATTGACGCGGGCTCGGAGCTGGACCCCGTACACCCGGTGGAAGCGCCCGCCTCCGAACGGCCGGTCGCCGTGCGCGCGTCCGGGCTGACCACCGCCGAGGTGGCGGAACGGATCGCGCGGGGCGAGGTCAACGACGTTCCGGTGCGCAGTTCGCGCTCGATGTCGGAGATCGTCCGGGGCAATGTCTTCACCCGCTTCAACGCGATCATCGGCGTGCTGTGGATCGTCATGCTGTTCGTCGCGCCCATCCAGGACAGCCTCTTCGGCTTCGTGATCATCGCGAACACCGGCATCGGCATCATCCAGGAGCTGCGCGCCAAGAAGACCCTCGACGGGCTCGCGGTCATCGGCGAGGCGAAGCCGACGGTGCGGCGCGACGGGGTGGCCGCCGAGATCTCGACGTCACAGATCGTCCTCGGCGACGTCATCGAGCTGGGGCCGGGCGACAAGGTCGTGGTCGACGGCGAGGTGGCGGAGGCCGACAGCCTCGAAGTCGACGAGTCGCTGCTGACCGGCGAGGCCGACCCGGTGCTGAAGAAGCCGGGCGACGCGATGATGTCGGGCTCGTTCGTGGTCGCGGGCGGCGGCGCGTTCACGGCGACGAAGGTCGGCCGGGAGGCGTACGCGGCGCAGCTCGCCGAGGAGGCGTCCCGCTTCACGCTCGTCCACTCCGAACTGCGCTCCGGCATCTCCACGATCCTCAAGTACGTGACGTGGATGATGATCCCGACGGCGATCGGGCTGATCATCAGCCAGATGGTCGTGAAGGAGAACGACTTCAAGAACTCCGTGGCCCGCACCGTCGGCGGCATCGTCCCGATGATCCCCGAGGGCCTGGTCCTCCTCACCTCGGTCGCCTTCGCCATCGGCGTCATCCGGCTCGGCCGCAAACAGTGCCTGGTGCAGGAGCTGCCCGCGATCGAGGGCCTGGCCCGGGTCGACGTCGTCTGCCTCGACAAGACGGGCACGCTCACCGAGGGCGGCATGGACGTCACGGAGCTGCGGGCGCTGAACGGCACGGACGAGGCGTACGTACGGCAGGTCCTGGGCGCGCTGGGCGAGTCCGACCCGCACCCGAACGCGAGCCTGACGGCCATCAAGGACAAGTACCCGGACGAGGCGGAGTGGCGGGTCCAGGAGTCCCTCCCCTTCTCCTCCGCGCGGAAGTACAGCGGGGCGTCCTTCAGCGACGGTACGGGCGAGAACTCGACGTGGCTGCTCGGCGCCCCGGACGTGCTGCTGCCGGCCGACGACCCGGCCCTCGCCGAGATCGACGAGCTGAACGCGCAGGGGCTGCGGGTGCTGCTGCTCGCCCGTGCGGCGGGTGAGCTGAGCGATCCGGAGGTGGGCGCGGGAGCCACCGCGAGCGCCCTGGTGGTCCTGGAACAGCGGCTGCGCCCGGACGCCGGCGAGACCCTCGCCTACTTCGCCGACCAGGACGTGGCGGCCAAGGTGATCTCGGGCGACAACGCGGTGTCGGTCGGCGCGGTGGCCGGGAAGCTGGGACTGCCGGGCGCCGAGAACACGATCGACGCACGCCGGCTCCCGACCGATCAGGCCGAGATGGCGGCGGTCCTCGACTCGAACGCGGTCTTCGGGCGGGTTACGCCGCAGCAGAAGCGGGACATGGTCGCGGCCCTCCAGTCGAAGGGCCACACGGTCGCCATGACGGGCGACGGCGTCAACGACGTACTCGCCCTGAAGGACGCCGACATCGGCGTCTCGATGGGTTCGGGCTCGGAGGCGACGCGCGCCGTCGCGCAGATCGTGTTGTTGAACAACAGCTTCGCCACCCTCCCGTCGGTGGTCGCCGAAGGCCGCCGGGTCATCGGCAACATCACGCGCGTGGCGACGCTCTTCCTGACGAAGACGGTCTACTCCGTCCTCCTCGCCATCATGGTGGTCTGCTCGCAGGTCGAGTACCCCTTCCTGCCCCGCCACCTGACCCTGCTCTCGACGCTGACGATCGGCATCCCGGCCTTCTTCCTCGCCCTCGCCCCCAACAAGGAGCGGGCGAAGCCGCACTTCGTGCGGAGGGTGATGCGGTACGCGATCCCGAGCGGGGCCATCGCGGCGGTCGCCACCTTCGCGACGTACCTGCTGGCACGGTCCCACTACTCGGGCCCCGATGCACTGGCCGCCGAAACGAGCGCGGCGACGCTGACGCTCTTCCTGGTGTCGATGTGGGTACTGGCAATCATCGCCAGGCCGTACACGTGGTGGCGGATCGCGCTGGTGGCGACGATGGGAGCCGGGTTCCTGCTGGTCCTGGCGGTGCCGTGGCTGCAGGACTTCTTCGCACTGAAGCTGATCGGAACGACGATGCCGTGGACGGCGGTGGGCATTGCCGCGGCGGCGGCGGCGCTGCTGGAGGGGTCGTGGAGGTGGGTCGGCCGCAGGTGGCCGGCGTAGACGGCATTTAGGGGCGCGGGGCTGAGGGGCAGGCAGTTAGGGGCGCGGGGAACTGCGCGACCAGCCACGACGCACCCGCACGATGTGCAGCAGCGGGCGCGGAGGGGGCGCGCTCCGCGTGGGGCCGCCCCCTTGCCCACCCGTCCCGCCCCCGGGGGGCGGCCCCGCTGCCCAAGGAGGCTAGGGGGCGGTGGGACCGCGCTCAGGGCTTAGTCGAACCACCTGTTGCGGGCCAGTTCCACCCTCCGCGTCGGGTCCTCCAGAAGCGCCGCCACCTCGAAACGCCGGGGCCACTGCCCCGCCGCCCAGGCCAGGCCGGCAGCGACACCCTCCAGCGTGGACGCGTGCAGCACCCCGTCCGGCGTCCCGCGCCAGTCCAGTTCCACGCCGCCCCCGAGCAGCTCCTCGTGTTCGAGGTACGTCGCCGGGGTCCGCGACCCCAGCAGCTCCCGTACCGCCGCCGGAACCTCCCGTTCGGCGCCCTCCGAGCTCACTTCCCCCGGCACCGTCTCCCCCAGCCCCCGTACCTGGAAGAGCTCCGCCAGCCGGGCCGCCCGCGACGGCGACACCGGCAGCAGGGCCAGGCCGCCGGTCAGCGGCAGCAGGTCCGGGGCGTCCGCGACGAGCGCGTCGGCCGCGTCCACGACCTCCACCCGCCCGTCGACGACGGCGCGCAGCTCGTCGGGGAGCGTCACCTGCTCCGGGTCCAGGTCCGCCAACACCGTGTACAGCGCGTGCAGTTGGTGTTCGTCGACCTCGCTCCGCGGGTCCGCGAGCCGGCCGAGGAGTTCCGCAGCCCCGCCCGGCTCGGCGAGCAGCGAGGCCAGCGAGGTGCGTACGCCCAGTGCCCGCAGCACCTGCTCGTCCTCAAAGCCGGTCGCGTCGGCCTCGTCGTACAGGCCCTCCAGCAGGGCGTCCCCGCCCGCCGCCAGCAGGCCCGCCGGGCGGCGTCCGTCGAGGACCGGGTGGTCCCGCAGCCACCACGCCGTGTACGGCCGCACCGACCGCGTCGTCCCGTCCGGCAGCAGCACCCGCACCTGCTGAGTGAGGGCGTCCCGCAGCGGCGGCTGCGCCAGCAGCGCGAGGGCGCGGGGCCACTTGTCGTCGTCGACCAGGTCCAGGTCCCGTACGGCGACGATCTCCGTCGCCACCGGCGGCACCGGCATGTCGGGCAGCTGGTCGAGGATGTCCTCGCACCACACGTCCACGGCGTCCAGCAGCCCGGCGTCGTCCGGCTCGGCGAAGTCCCCGTCGCGCGGTTCGAGTTCGTCCGGGTCGAGCACGACGTCCGTCGCCCGTACGAGGGCGAAGGTGGCCAGCACGCCGACGGCGGCGAGCACCGACTCGCCCCACTTGTCCGCCAGGTCCTGGTCGACCAGGGCGAGTTCGTCCTCCCGCATGACCAGGGAGAAGTCCGATCCCGGTACCACGAGTTCACCGGCAGGGGACAGCTCCCCGTCCTCGTCCGGCAGGGCCAGCGCGCCCAGCCACGGCTCGTCGCCCGGCACCAGATCCGCGTCCCGTACGAGGCCGAGGACCGTATCGGTCAGCTCGTCCGCGTCGAGCGCGTCCTCGTCCCAGATGTCCGAACCGTCCAGCGAGCCCGCAACTGCCGCCCGCACCTGGGGGGTTGTCAGTACGGCGCGCGGTGTCGCGGGCAGTGCGCCCAGCTTCTCCAGGAGGGGGTGCACGGCCTCCGCGTGCGCGACGCGCAGCCCCAGCCTGGCGAGTTGCTCGGGGGCGTGGGTGTCCGGGAGCGGCAGCAGCACCTGCCGGGGGCCGATCGCGGTACGCCCGTTGGCGAGCGGCACCGGGAGTCCCGCCAGGCGGTCCGGGTCGACGCCGGCCAGCGACTCGTACAGCCGGCGCCACCAGCCGGGAGCGCGCTCGGCGCCTGCGATGCGCTCGATGGCGTCACCGAGCGGGAGCCGCCCCACCTCCAACGTCCGCAGTTCCGCCCGCCGTTCGAGCCCGGCGGGCAGCAGGGTGGGCAGGACTTCCGCCAGTACGCGTACGGTCTCCTCGCCCGCCCCCTCCACGACCTCCGCCTCGAACGGGCGCAGTGCGGGCTGCTCCTCGGTGGGCGCGGCGGGCAGGAGGAAGGGGATGCGGGGCAGCCGGGCGACGATCGCGGCGCGCAGCGCTCCGTCCAGCTCGCCCTTGCCCAGCGGCCCGGGGACGAGGGAGAGCGTGCCGATGGAGACCGGGTCCCAGCCGCTCAGCAGTTCGGCGTACGCGTCGGCCGCCCGCTCCACGAGGAAGTCGGTGAGCGGTCCGGGGGCGGGGTGCCGGCGGGTGGTGTCCAGCGGCAGCGAGGCGATGAGCAGCGCGGGCATGCCCAGCGGCTCGTCGGTCGGCGTCGGGGCGTGCACGACGCGTGCGGTGCGCGGCGGCAGCGGGGACCCGTCGTCGTCGACGGGGACGGCCCAGGTGAGGGACCAGTGCGGGCGCAGGCGTTCCTCGACGGGGCGGTCCGCGAGGAGGGCGCGGGTGAGGGGGCCCGACGCGGCAGCCGTACGCCAGCGGGTCGTGCTGTCCTCGTTCCGGCCGTCCTCGTTCCGGCCGTCCTCGTTCCGGCCGTCCTCGTTGCGGCCGTTCTCGTTCCGGCTGTCCTTGATGTGGACGTACGCCCCGTCCACCGACCGCGACAGCGTCCGTACGCTCTCGGGCGTCTGGACGGCGACCTCGCTCAGACCCGGCAGCGTCAGCAGCAGTGCGTCGTCGATGGCGACGAGCAGGTGCTCGACCAGCGCCACGGCCGCCGAGTCGCGCAGCGGGAGCACGACGACCGTGTCGTACCCCTCGGGTGCGGTCCCCTCGGCGGGCAACGGCAGCCGCAGCAGCGGCACATGGCCGTCGCGGCGGCGGAGTTCGTCGGCGAGGCCGGGGCTGCGGAGTGCGGACTCCTCCGCCATCCCGCGCGCCTCGGCGAGCGACCAGCGCACACCGCCGTGCCGGCCGAGCACTGCGGGCTCGTCGCTCACCGCGAGGACGGCGGCGAAGCCGACCCCGAAGCGGCCGACGGCGGTGTCGGTGTCCTCGCGCTTTGCGGAGGCCCGCAGAGTGCTGAGGGATTCCGCGCCGACGGCGTCCAGCGGAGCACCGGTGTTCGCGGCGGCGAGCACGGCGGGCCCGTCGGCGGTGGCCGGGTGCAGGGTCAGTCGCAGCCGCCCGGCGACTCCCGCGCGTCCCGCCGCGTCGGCTGCGTTCTGCGCGAGCTCCACGACGAGCCGGTCGCGGTAGCCGCCGAGGGCGAGGTCCTCCTCCGCGTTCGCGTCCTCCCGGAAACGGGCCGGGGTCGCGGTCCAGGCGTCCAGCACACCGCGCCGCAGTCGAGCTGTGCCGAACGGGTCGCCCGGGGTGGTGTCCGTCTCCGATGCGCTCACGGTGGTGCTCCTCTGTCGTGGTCTGCGGCGTGCAAGGTACCGCGCGGCTGACCCATGCCCCTGCCCGGTGAGCGGCCGGACAGTCCTCCCCGGCGGGGAGCCGGTGGACTTTGTGCGGGTGCGTGGGGGCCGGCGTTCTGCGCAGTTCCCCGCGCCCCTTAATACGGGGTCAGGAGTGACCCAGGTCCTCCGACTCCGGGTCCATGGCGCCGGGCACGGAACCACCCTCCGGGTCCGGCCTCAGCGGAAACGCATCCACCGCCATCGAGTCGTGCACCGGCCCCGTCGGCTTCGGCGTCTTCGGCATGACCGCCGCCTCCGAGTGCCCCCCGCAGCCGTACGAGAGCGACACGACGTGGCCGTCCGCCGGACCGAATTCGTTCGCGCAGATGCCGAAGGCCTGGCCGAGCGAGCCGGAGACCGGGATGAGGAACGCGCAGGAGACACAGGTGGCGGGGGCCGCTTGCGCCATCGGGGTCTTCGGGCCGTACTCCTCGTCCCAGCGGTCGGCCGCCAGGTGGAGGCCGTAGCGGGACAGGACGCGGGCGCGGCGCATGCCGAGCTCTTCGGCCACGGAGGTGATCGAGCCGCGCACGGGGACCGGCGTCACCGGAGCGGTCAGTTCCGCATCCTCGGCGTCCACCACCTCGGCGAGGGCCTGGGACTCCATCTCCTCGGAGAGGAGGGAGTTCGGCGGCGGGGCGTCCTCGCCCGTCCAGCCGGGCTCCAGCCGGAGGTCCTCGGCCTCCGTCGGGAGGAGGTCGCCGGGGCCCATGTCGCCGGGGCGCAGCCGCTCGCTCCACGGCACCCATTCGGGGGGCTGGAGGGAGTCCGGGCCGGGCAGCAGCACCGTCTCGTCGAGGGTGACGACCTTCGCGCGGGACGCGCGGGCCACCGTGACGGCCCAGCGCCAGCCGCGGTAGCCGGGCTCCTTGGCCTCGAAGAGGTGGGTGACCACCCGGTCGCCCTCGGAGAACAGAGTGATGTGCTCGCCGACCACCCCGGGGTACGCAGCCTCCTCGGCAGCCTCGCGCGCGAGGTCGACCGCTTCGGCGCACAGACGGTCAGGGGTACGGCTTCTCGTCGTCGCAGCACTCACAGGTTTCGCTTCTCTCCTACGCCGTATCACGGGTGCGCCTGCCGAGGAGCGATGTAGATGGATGTACGAGCTGCGGGCGGAGCGGACCGAAGGGCCGCGTCGACGTCCGCGCCCGACCTACCTACCTGCCTCGGGCACACCTTCCGCCATCCATTCTGCGGGATCGCTGAGAGGCGCGCGGCCGAGGACAACCGCCGGTGGCGCGCTACGCACGCTACCCCCTCCGCCGCCCCCATCCCACCTGCACGTCCGAATCCTGGTTCGGGTCGGGCGGTGCCCGCGCGTCTTTGGGGCACTATGGCGGGGTGGCCAGCGCACGTTCGTCGTCACGCTCGTACGTCCCAACTGGGCCGCTGCGCAAGGCGGGCCGGGCGGTCGGTCGCGCCCTCCACCTGCCGTTCACCGGTACGGCGCGGGGCATCCGGCGCGCCACGCACGCCCACGGCGCGGGTGAGTCGGGGCTCGGAAAGCTCATCGAACTGCACGCCGTCAACGGCGCGGGCGACGTATTGATCACAATCGCACTCGCCTCGACGGTTTTCTTTTCCGTACCGACCGACGAGGCCCGGGGCCGCGTCGCGCTCTACCTCGCGATCACCATGGCGCCCTTCACTCTGCTGGCCCCGGTGATCGGCCCGCTTCTGGACCGGCTGCCGCACGGGCGGCGGGCCGCGATGGCGGGCGCGATGCTGGCGCGGGCGGTACTGGCCCTCGCCATGTCGGGGGCGGTGGCGACCGGCGGCATCGAGCTGTACCCGGCGGCGCTGGGCGTGCTGGTGGCCTCGAAGGCGTACGGAGTCGTACGGAGCGCGGTCGTGCCCAGACTGCTGCCACCCCGCTTCTCGCTGGTCAAGGCGAACTCGCGGGTGACCCTCGCAGGCTTGCTCGCGACGGGGGCCGCTGCGCCGATCGGGGCGGCGCTCCAGCGCGTCGGCCCTGCCTGGCCGCTGTACGGGGCCTTCCTCGTCTTCGTGGCCGGCACCTTCCTCGCCTTCTCCCTGCCCGGAAAGGTGGACTCCGCCAAGGGTGAAAGACGCGCCCATCTGGCCTCCGAACATCCGGGGGAGGAAGAGGCGCCGGAACGCCCCGGGCGGGGCCTTCGCGACGTCGGCCCGTCCGTCGTCCACGCCCTCCAGGCGAACGCGGCCCTGCGCGCACTCTCCGGCTTCCTGATCTTCTTCCTCGCCTTCCTGCTGCGCCAGCACCCGCTGGCCGGGCAGAGCGCGGCGGTCTCGCTCGGAATCGTCGGAGTCGCGGCGGGCCTGGGGAACGCGGTGGGAACGGCGGTCGGCGCCTGGCTGAAGTCACGCGCACCGGAACTGATCATCGCGACCGTGCTCGGTATCGCGCTGGGAGTGTCCGCGCTGACCGCCGTCTTCTTCAGCGGGGTGCTGGTGGCGGCACTGGGGGCGACGGCGGGACTGTGCCAGGCCCTGGGAAAGCTGTCCCTGGACGCACTGATCCAGCGCGACGTACCGGAGGCGGTACGCAACTCGGCGTTCGCCAGGTCCGAAACGCTGCTGCAGGTGGCCTGGGTCGCGGGCGGAGCGATCGGCATCGTGCTGCCCCTGGTGGCCTGGCTGGGGATGAGCGTGGCAGCGGCACTGGTGGCGGCCGGAGTACTCCTGTCGGTACGAGGCCTGCTGGGCGCCGGCCACGGAAAAAGCCGCCCCCGAGTCCGCTAACCATTCCAGGAGCGCCCCTTCAGGGGCGCCCCGTCAGGGGCGCGGGGCTGTATCAATATGCGGCTCCGCCGCGTGGGCGCCACCAGCCACAACGCACCCGCACGCGGAAAACCCCGCCCGGACGGGCAACCCCCGGGCCCCGGGCGCAGCCCGGCAGCTCACGCCACCAACACCCCGCAAACCCCCCGGCGCAGCCGAACAGCATCCGGGCGATAGCCTTCGCGCATGACCGTTGCGTTGTTCTCGGGCAAGGCCCGCCGTACCGCTGCCGCCCTCGGCGTTGTCTCCGCCGGGCTGCTCGTCCTCTCCGCCTGCGACAAGCCGACTCCGCGCGCCACCCTCACGGTCGGCTCGGAATCGGTGAACTCCGAGGCTGCCTGCTACGCCCACGGCGATGCGGGCATCAGCGAGAAGGAGACCCCGGGCTGCCTGAACAAGAAGCCCGCCAAGTCCATCAAGGTCTCCATGGAGGACAAGGTCCGCCTGGGCGTCGACCCCGAGGTCGCCGAGAACGGCTGGACGGTCTTCATCAACGGGCAGCCCGCCGAGCAGGAGCCGTTCAAGAAGACGTACCGGTCCATCCCCGGCAACGCGTTCTTCACCAGCGGCCAGCAGGGCGCTCCGCCCGCCAAGGAAGCGACGGTCAGCATCGTCGAGACCGGCGGAAAGAAGCTCATCGGCGTGTGGAGCTTCAAGCTGGAGAAGGATTCCTGACCCCCGTGATCCCCGTGAACGTCCTCGTCGTGACCGCGGTCCCCGCTGAGCGGGACGCGGTCACGCGTGCGTTCGGGGGCTGCGACACGGTCCGCTGCGACGTGATTTCCGGCGGAGTCGGCCCTGCCGCCGCCGCAGCATCCACCGCCCGCGCACTGGCCCTCGCCACCACGGGCCTCGCCACCACGGCCCCCGCCGGCGCCGCCCCCGCCTCCGCCCCGTACGACCTGGTGATCTCCGCCGGGATCGGCGGCGGGTTCGCGGACGTCGCGCCGGTCGGCTCCGTCGTCGTCGCGGATGCGATCGTCGCCGCCGATCTCGGCGCCGAGACCGCGCAGGGGTACGTATCCGTCACCGGGCTCGGCTTCGGGACCGTCGAGCACCTGCCGCCCGCCGCTCTCGTACGTACGGCGGCGCAGGCCACCGGAGCCGCCACGGGCACCGCCCTCACCGTCTCCACCGTCACCGGCACCGCCGCCCGCGCCGCCGAGCTGCGCGCGCGGCATCCGTACGCCGCCGTCGAGGCGATGGAGGGGTTCGGGGTCGCGGAGGCCGCCGCCCTGTTCGGACTGCCGGTGCTCGAAATCCGTGCCGTCTCCAACGCCGTCGGGCCGCGCGACCGCGACGCCTGGCGGATCGGGGACGCGCTCGCCGCGCTGAGCGACGCCTTCGGGAAGCTCAGGCCCGTACTGGAGGGTTGGACACCACATGACCACCACGGCTGATGCCTTGCAGACAGCTTTCTCGCCCTGCCCCAACGACACCTTCGTCTTCGACGCGTGGGCGCACGGGCGGGTGCCAGGGGCGCCGGAGCTCGACGTCACCTTCGCGGACATCGACATCACCAACGGCATGGCCGAGCGCGGCGAGTTCGACGTGCTCAAGGTGTCGTACGCCGTGCTGCCGTGGGTCCTCGACGACTACGCGCTGCTGCCGTGCGGCGGGGCGCTCGGCCGGGGCTGCGGCCCGCTCGTCCTCACCCGCGAGCCGGGCGTCGACCTGACGGGGAAGACCGTCGCCGTGCCGAGCGAGCGCTCGACGGCGTATCTGCTGTTCCGGCTGTGGGCGGCCGACGTCGTGCCGGGCAAGGTCGGCGAGGTCGTCGTCATGCCGTTCGACGAGATCATGCCCGCGGTGCGCGACGGGCTCGTGGACGCGGGACTCGTCATCCACGAGGCGCGCTTCACCTACCAGAACTACTCCCTGCACAAGCTCGCCGACATGGGCGAGCACTGGGAGGCCACCACCGGGCTGCCCATCCCGCTCGGCGCGATCATCGCGAAGCGTTCGCTGGGCGAGGCGCGGCTGCGGGAGCTGGCCGAGGCGGCGCGGACGTCCGTGCGGATGGCGTGGGACGATCCCGCCGCCTCACGTCCGTACGTACTGGCGCACGCGCAGGAGATGGACCCGGCGGTCGCCGACCAGCACATCGGCCTCTACGTGAACGAGTTCACGGCGGAGCTCGGCGAGGACGGGTACGCGGCGGTGCGCGGACTTCTGGAACGTGCGGCGGCCGAGGGGCTCGTTCCGCCCCTCGGCCGCGATGCGCTGAATTTCCCGTAGTACGTACGGGCTGCGTACGTACGGGCTACGTACTACGAGCTACACGTCGAGCTGGTCCGCCACCGCCCGCAGCAGGCCGGCGATCTTCGCGCCCGCCGCCTTGTCGGGGTAGCGGCCCCGCTCCAGGCTCGGGGTGATGTTCTCCAGGAGCGTCGTCAGGTCCTGCACGATCGACGCGAGTTCGTCGGGCTTGCGGCGCTGGGCCGCGGCGACCGAAGGGGTCGGGTCGAGGACCGTCACCGAAAGGGCCTGGTCACCGCGCTGACCGGCGACGACGCCGAATTCCACGCGCTGGCCGGGCTTGAGGCCCTCGACACCTGCCGGGAGCACCGAGGAGTGGACGAAGACGTCGCCGCCGTCGTCGCGGGAGAGGAAGCCGAAGCCCTTCTCGCTGTTGAACCACTTGACCTTGCCGGTAGGCACCGTCTGTCCTCGTCCTCGTACTCGTCGGGTCCGGAGAGCCGCGAAAACGGCTCCGGATAGCACTGCGGCAGGTCACCGTCGACCTGCCACTCACCAGGCTAATGCTCTGTGCGCTGCTGACAAGGGTCGCTGAATGCTTCCCCCGAGGCTGAACCTCAGGGCTGGGAACTACCCTTGCCGGGTGAGCAATGAAACCCCCACGACAGAGTCCGGAGCCGGCGATCGGCTGGTTCGCATCGGTGCGATCACCTTCTTCGCCGGCGCGATCGCCACGCTGGTCACAGTCGCCCCACTGTTCCTGAAGACGGAGCCGTTCCCGTCGGTGGCGTACGCCGTCTGCATGCTGATGGGCGTCGGTTTCGTGATCGCGGCGGCAGGGGTGCTCCAGTCGATCGCGGTGCAGAGGCATCAGGCCAAGGCGGTCTCGGCCTCTCCCGCAGGCGCCACGCCCGCGGCTTCCGCCGCTTCCGCCGCGCAGTAGTCCGCGAGCCAGGCGGGGAAGGCGGTCAGGTCCGCCAGGACCACGTCCGCGCCCGCTTCCTTCAGCGCCTGGGCGCCGTACGGTCCCGTCGTCACGGCGACCGAGAGCGCGTCCGCCGCGCGTGCGCCCCGTACATCGCCGAGGTGGTCCCCCACGTAGACGGCCGCCCCGTGCTCGCGCAGCGCGAGGGCCTTGCCCTCCGCCCACACGTTGCCGACGACGGCGTCCACCTCGATGCCCAGGTGCGCGAGGTGCAGCTTGGCGTTGGGCTCCCACTTGCCGGTGACGACGACGACCGGGCCGCCCGCCGCCCGCACCGCTTCGACAGCCTCGCGGGCGCCCGGAAGCGCGGTGCTGGGTGCGATCGCGTACGAGGGGTAGAGCGCGCGGTAGCGGTTCGCGGCCTCCTCGATCCGCTCGGCGGGGAACCAGTTGGCGATCTCGTCCTCAAGGGGAGGGCCGAGCCGGGTGACAACCAGGTCGGCGTCGATCTCCACCCCGGTTTCGGCGGAAAGCTGCTGGTAGGCGGCCCGGATGCCGGGGCGGGAGTCGACCAGGGTCATGTCGAGGTCGAAGCCGACGGCGGGCCCGGGAAGAGGCGGTCCAGTAGTGGTCATGAGTGCCATTGTGCCGGGAGGCCCGCTCACCCCCGCCCGTACACTTAGGTCCGCCTAACCTGCCTGCCCAGCCTCCGGAATGGGACCGATGCCGACCGCCGCCCCACCCCTGTCCAGGTCCGCCCCACCGCCCGGGATCCGCAGCGCGACCGTCTCCCGCCGGGTCGGCCTGACCGTGCTCGCGGTGGCGGCACTGCTGGTGGCCGTACTGCTGAGCCTTGCGCTGGGTGCGCGCAGCGTCGCCCCGGCGACGGTGTTCGACGCGCTGCTGCACGGCGGGAACTCCTCCGACGCCGAGGTCGTCCGGCAGATGCGGGTGCCCCGCACCGTCATCGGGCTGATGGTCGGCGCGGCCCTCGCGATCGCCGGAACCGCCCTCCAGGGCATCACCCGCAACCCGATCGCGGACCCCGGAATCCTCGGCATCAGCCAGGGCGCCTCGGTGGGCGTGGTCCTCGCGATCGCGTTCGCGGGCGTGCACACGCTCAGCGGGTACGTGTGGTTCGCGTTCGCGGGAGCGGCGCTCGCGTCGGTCGCGGTGTACGCGATCGCCTCGGGCGGACGTGGCGGCGCGACCCCCGTGAAGCTTGCGCTGGGCGGCGCGGCGATCAACGCGCTGCTGGTGTCGGTGACGATGGCGGTGCTGACGACGAAGGCCGCCGCGATGGACGAGTTCCGGTTCTGGCAGGTGGGTTCGGTGGCCGGACGGGACGCGGAGATCATTGGCCAGATCTGGCCGTTCCTGGTGGTCGGCGTGGTGCTCGTACTGGCCGTGGCGCGTGGGCTCGACGCGCTCGCGCTGGGCGAGGACGTGGCGAAGGGGCTCGGGCAGAACGTCGCGCTGGTGCGGATCGTGGGCGGCCTCGGCGCGACGGTCCTGACCGGTGTCGCGGTGTCCGCCGCCGGGCCGATCGCGTTCATCGGTCTCGCCGTGCCGCACATCGCGCGGGCGGTCGTCGGCAGCGACCACCGGTGGGTGCTGCCGATGGCGGCGCTGATCGGGCCGGTCATGCTCCTGGTGTCGGACGTGATCGGGCGGCTGGTCTTCCCGCCGAGCGAAGTGCCGGCGGGCGTGATGACGGCGCTGATCGGGGTGCCGTTCCTGGTGGCACTCGTACGCAGGAAGGCGGTGCCGGCATGAGCACGACGGCCACCACCCCCGCCCCCGCGACCGCTGCCGTGCGGGTCCGTCCCGCCGGGTACACGCTCGTACGGGCCGGGAGCGCGTCGTTCCTGCTGCACCGCCGGGCGGCCCTCGTCGCGGGCGCTCTCGCGGCGGCGCTCGCCGCGGTGTGCGTCGCGTACCTGTGCGTCGGGGAACGCTTCGTGGCGCCGGGCGAAGTGCTGCGGGTGCTCTTCGGGCAGGAGTCGCACAGCGAACTCGTCGTGGGGACGCTGCGGCTGCCCCGGATGACCGTCGGACTGCAGGTCGGGCTGGCCTTCGGGGTCGCGGGGGCGCTCATCCAGACCGTGGCCCGCAACCCGCTGGCCAGCCCCGACATCATCGGCATCAGCCAGGGCGCGAGTGCGCTCACCGTCGGCGCGATGATCTTCGGCGTCACGTCGTACGACGTACTGCCGTACCTGTCCGTCGTCGGCGGGGTGCTGGCCGCGGCGCTGGTGTACGTCTTCGCGTGGCGCGGCGGGCTGCACGCGACGCGGTTCGTGCTGATCGGCATCGGCTTCGCGATCGCGCTGCGGTCGGTGACCCAGCTCTTCATGACGAAGGGCGACTACCTCGTCGCACAGCAGGCGCAGATCTGGATGACCGGGTCGCTCAACGGGCGCGGCTGGGAAGAGGCGGCCACCCTCGGGTGGGTGCTCCTTGTGCTGCTGCCCGGCATCGCGTGGGCGGCGCGGGCGCAGCGCACGGCCGGAATGGACGACGACACGGCCGTGGCGCTCGGCGTGCGGCTCGGGCGGGTGCGGCTGGGCCTCGTCGCGCTCGGTGTCGTCCTGGCGTCGGTGGCGACCGGGGCGGCAGGGCCCGTCGACTTCGTGGCGCTGCTCGCGCCGCAGATCGCGCGCAGGCTGACGCGGACCGCGCAGATTCCGCTGGTGTGCTCGGCGCTGCTCGGTGCGGTCATCGTCGTACTGGGGGACCTGCTCGCCCGCAGGCTCTTCTCGCCCACCGAACTGCCGGTGGGCGTGCTCACGGCGGCGGTGGGCGCCCCGTATCTGATCTGGCTCATCGTGCGTGGACACAGTGGGCGTACAGGAGGCAAGGCATGAGTTCCGACGCGTCACGGCTGCGGGCGGCCTCGCTGACCCTCGGCTACGAGGACCGCACCGTCGTCCACGAACTGGACCTGGCGGTGCCCGACGGACGGGTCACCGTCATCGTCGGCCCGAACGCGTGCGGGAAGTCGACCACGCTGCGGGCGCTCGGACGGCTGCTGAAGCCCAAGGGCGGGGCGGTGCTCCTCGACGGCGCCGAGCTGGCGAGGATCCCCACCAAGAAGATCGCCCAGTCGATCGGGCTGCTGCCGCAGACGCCCGTCGCACCCGAGGCCATCACCGTCGCCGACCTCGTGTCACGCGGCCGTCAGCCGCATCAGGCCTGGTGGAAGCAGTGGTCCGCAGAGGATGAGCGGGCCGTCACGGACGCCATGGAGCGTACGGACGTGGCAGCGCTGGCGGAGCGGTCCGTGGACGAGCTGTCGGGCGGCCAGCGCCAGCGCGTGTGGATCGCGATGGCCCTCGCCCAGGAGACCGATCTGCTGCTGCTCGACGAGCCGACGACGTACCTCGACATCTCCCACCAGGTGGAGGTCCTCGACCTGGTCAGGCAGCTCAACCGGGAGCGCGGGCGGACCGTCGTGGTGGTGCTGCACGACCTCAACCAGGCCGCCAGATACGCGGACCACCTCGTGGCGATGAAGGCGGGCGAGATCGTCGCCGAGGGTGCGCCGGCCGACGTGGTCACCGAGGATCTCGTACGAGAAGTGTTCGGCCTGGAGGCGGTCGTGGTGCCGGACCCGGTGACGGGGTCGCCGCTGGTGGTGCCGGGGGCGCCGTGGACACCGCCCGAGAACGGGGATTCCGTGACGGCCGACGCCGCCGACGCGGACGATTCTGTTCCGTCCGCCCTTCCGTAGCCCGCTCTCCGATAGCCCGATCCCCGAAAGCCCGCTCTCCGAAAGTCCGATCCCCGAAAGGCAGCCACCTCATGAGCAACGCACCGCGCCTCCTTCGCCGCACGGCCGCCGTCTCCCTCGCCGCCGTGGGCGCGCTCGCGCTCTCCGCGTGCGGCGGCTCCGGCCAGGGCTCGGGCACGGACTCCGGCGAGCAGAAGAAGCGCACCGTGAAGACCGCCATGGGCGACGTCCAAGTGCCCGAGGCGCCCAGGCGCGTCGTCGTCCTCGACACCGCCGAACTGGACTCCGCGATCACCCTCGGCGTGAAGCCGGTCGGCTCCACGCACGCCGACGTCGAGTCCGGCTTCCTGAACTACCTGCCCAAGGACAAGGTCGCGGGCATCAAGGACGTCGGCGAGATGATGACCCCCAGCCTGGAGGCCGTCGCCGAGCTGAAGCCCGACCTGATCCTCACCAGCAAGGTCCGCCACGGGGACAAGTACGACGAGCTGAAGGCCATCGCCCCGACCGTGATGACCGAGGGCACAGGCTTCCCCTGGAAGGAGAACTTCCAGCTGCACGCCAAGGCCCTCGGCAAGGAGGCCGAGGCGAAGAAGACCGTCGAGGAGTACACCGCGCACGCCGCGAAGGTGACCGCGGCGATCGGCGGCAAGGCCAAGGCGGCGCGGACCAAGGTCAATGTGGTGCGCTTCGTCGAAGGCGCCGACATCCGCATCTACGGCAGGAAGAACTACATCGCGACCGTCCTCGCCGATGTCGGCCTCGGCCGCCCCGCCGTCGTGGACAAGGCCAAGGACGGCTTCTCGTACGACGTGAGCCCCGAGAAGATCGACCTCGCGGGCGAGGACGCGGCCGTCATCCTCCACTCCACGTACGGCGACCCGGCGAAGGCCAAGCAGACCCGGACGCTGAACTCGGCGCTCTGGAAGAACATCCCCGCGGTCAAGGCGGGCAAGGTCTTCGGCGTCGACGACCAGTTGTGGATCCAGGGCATCGGCTACACGGCCGCGGGCAGGATCCTGGACGAGCTGCGGGCGGACCTGACGAAGTAGTAGCCGGCTCACGCGCTCGCCGTTCGCGTTCGCCGTTCGCCGCAGTCCGTGCGTTACCGGCCGAGCCTGCGGGCCCGCCACACCAGATAGAGCGCCGTGGCGACCGCCGCCGTCCGCAGCAGTACGGGCCAGAGCCCCGCGATCGCGTCGCTCAGCGCGCCCTCGGCCTGCGTCGACAGCGGTGCGCCCCAGCGTCCGTCCGTACGCCCCCACAGCCAGACCACACCACCGGCCGCGACAACACCGGGCAGCCCGAGTACGGCCCACTTCGCCTCGGCGCGGCTGATCTTCCGCGAGAAGTACGCGAGGAACCAGCCGCCCGCGAGGACCAGCACGTTGCCGAGCACGGCGCCGGTGACGAGGAGCAGGGCGGCGAGGAGCAGGAACGGGCTGCCGCGCGGCACGAGGGCCGCGCGGACGGGCGCCGGTGCCTCCTCGGCGTCCTCCTCCGCGTCCTGCTCCGCCTCCGCGCGGGTGCGCCGGCGGAGGCGGCGCGGCAGCCACCGCCCCAGGCCCGCAGCGTCCTCCTCGCCGTCGCCGTCGTCCTCGTCCGCCTCGTCCTCGTCGTCCTCCGGCGGGGGCTTGAGTATCTCGGGGATCTCGACGCCGCCGGTGAAGCCGGGCACGGAGGTGCCGAGGCCGCCGAAGGGTCCCGGCTCGGTGCGCCACCACTCGATGTCGTCGCCGCCGGGCCCGAGTTCGTCACTGTCGGCGAGGTGCGGGGAAGACGGCCCGGACTGCATCCACGACGGCGCCCCCGACTCCTTCCCCGCCTCCGTGCCCGACTGGTTCCCCTCCTCCGTGCCCGGCTGCTTCCCCGGCTGCTTCTCGAAGCCGACGGGGGTTCCGGACGCCTTCTCGCCCCGGCCCGGCTCCTGGGCCGCACGCCTCTGCCGCGGCACCTTCCGTGACGTACGCGAGGCCAGGACGGCCTCCACGCCTCCGCCGCCCGCCGCCTCGACGATCTCGTCCGGCGTGCCGAGCCTGCCGAGGATGCGCTGTACGGCGGCGACGCTGTCCGGGCCGCCGATCGCCTTCGCCCGCTGCCGGTCGATCTCGCCGCGCAGCGTGGACACCAGGCGCATGCGGTCGCCGGAGTTCAGCTGGTGCTGCTGGGCCAGGTCGCCGACCCGGCTCAGATAGTCGAAGACCAGCTGGTCGCTCTCGATGCCCACGACGTCCGTCCGTCCCCTGCGTCTGCTGTGCTGTGCGTGCTGTGCCCTGCTGAACCGTGCCATTGCTGCGCGTGCTGCGCCGCGGCGTCCTGGCTTCTCGCACCTCGCAAGTACGCGTCGGCCACGGGCAGTTGCCGACCCGCCCCGGACCGACGTTAGCGCCTGCCGCCGGGTGGGGGCCCGCACAGGGGCTAACGTGGGGCGGATGGGGACCAGCGAGCGCGACCTGGAGGCGCACGTGCCCGAAGGAAACACCACCGGTGACACGACTGCCGGAACGTCGGCCGAGTCGGCCGGAACGACAGCCGACACGTCCGCAGGCATGCCCGGCGACAGCACGCCCGCCGGCACACCGTCCAACCGCCCGGCACACGACCGCACCGCAGCAGCCCAGTCCGCAGCAGGCAGCACCGCAGCAGGCCGGCCCGCATCCGGCAGCACCGCATCTGACCGACCCGCATCCGGCAGCACCGCATCTGACCGGCCCGCATCCCGCAGCGCTTCATCCGGCCGCACCGCGCCTCCGCGCACCCTCGCCGAGGATCTGCGCACCCGGGACGACGCGGCTCTGACCGCGCTGCTGCGGGCCCGGCCCGACCTGCTCTCGCCCGTTCCCGGGGACGTGGGCCTGCTCGCCACCCGGGCCGGAACCAGGGCCTCCGTCGTCCGGGCCCTGGAGCGGCTCGACAAGTTCGCGCTGCAGACCGCCGAGGCACTCGCGGTGGCGCCCGACCCGGCGACGTACGACATGCTGCGCGCTCTGATGACCGGCGACGAGGGCGCCCCGCAGACCGAGGCGGCGCTGCCGCACGCCGTCCGGGTGCTGCGCGAACAGGCCCTGGTCTGGGGTGCGGACGACCGGCTCCGGCTCGTACGCACCGCACGCGAGCTGCTCGCGCCGTCCCCCACGCACCCCTCCCCCACGGGTCTCGGCCCGACCGTCGCGGAGGCGACCACCGGGATGTCGCCGACCCGGCTGCAGGGCATCCTGGTGGCGGCCGGACTGCCGGGCACCCACGACCCGGTGTCGGCGGTACACGGCCTGACCTCGCTCTTCACCGACCGGGCCCGGATGGACGCACTGCTCGACACGGCCCCGTCCGAGGCGCTGACGGTGCTCGACCGGCTGGTCTGGGGCCCGCCGTACGGCGAGGTCAGTTCGGACCCGACGCCGCCGGTGCGCTGGCTGCGCGACCACGGGCTGCTGCTGCCGACCAGCGCACGTACGGTCGTACTGCCCAGGGAAGCCGCCCTGCACCTGCGCGCGGGCCGCGCCCACCACACCACGGAACCTCTCCCTCCGCAGCTGGTCACCGCCTCGTCGCACGCGCGGAAGATGGTCGACCTGACGGCGGCGGGCCAGGCGTTCACCGCGCTGACGACGGTCGAGGACCTGCTCAAGGACTGGGACAGGGGCGGCCCCGCCGTGCTGCGTTCCGGCGGCCTGAGCGTCCGCGACCTCAAGCGCACGGCGGCGGCGATGGACCTCCCGGAGCCGACCGCCGCCTTCTGGATCGAACTCGCCTACGCGGCGGGGCTGCTGGCCTCCGACGGCGAGACCGACGAACGGTACGCACCCACGCCCGCGTACGACGAATGGCTGGGCCTCCCGCCCCAGGACCGCTGGACCCGCCTCGCCGCCACCTGGCTGCGCGGCACCCGTACGGCGGGCCTGATCGGCGGCCAGGACGCCAAGGGCCGCACCCTGTCCGCACTCGGCCCCGACCTGGACCGCTCCTCGGCCCCCGAGGTGCGCCGCCGGGTCCTGGCCCTGCTGGCCGCCCTCCCCGAAGGCACCTCCCCCACTCCGGAATCCGTCCTGGACCGCCTCCGCTGGGAACGCCCCCAGCGCGGCGCCACCGGCGAACTCCGCACCCGCGTGGCGCTGTGGACCCTCACCGAGGCGGAACAGCTGGGCGTGACGGGACGCGGCGCGCTGTCGGCCCACGGCCGGGCCCTGGCCGGCCTGGACGGCACTCCCGCGGCCACCGCCCCGACAGGCACGGCGCACACCACCGCCCCAACAGGCGCCGCACGCACCGCCACCCCAACAGCCGCCGCCCACACCACCGTCCCGGTCACCGAAGGCGGCGTCTCCCCCACCGAGGCCGAGTCCGCCGCCTCCGCGCTCCGCGCCTCCACCCTCCTCGCGCCCCTCATCCCCGAGCCCCTCGACCACGTGCTGCTCCAGGCCGACCTGACCGCCGTCGCCCCCGGACCTCTGCAGCGCCCGCTCGCCGAGACCCTCTCCGTGATCGCGGACGTGGAGAGCAGGGGCGGGGCGACCGTGTACCGGTTCACACCGGGTTCGGTGCGCCGTGCGCTCGACTCCGGCCAGGCCGCCTCCGACCTGCACGCCTTCCTTGCCGCGCACAGCCGCACCGCGATCCCGCAGCCCCTCAGCTACCTCATCGACGACGTGGCCCGCCGGCACGGGCACCTGCGCGTGGGCGCCGCCTCCGCCTACGTACGCTGCGACGACGACGCGGTACTGGGCGAGATCCTCGCCGACAAGCGTTCGGCGGGCCTGGGCCTGCGCCGCCTCGCCCCCACGGTCCTGGCCGCCCGCACCGACCCGGCCACGCTCCTGGACGGACTGCGCGCGATGGGCTTCGCGCCGGCCGCCGAGTCGGCCGCCGGGGACGTACTGATCACGCGTACGGACACCCACCGCACACCGCCGCGGACCGCTCCGGCACCGGTGCCGGAAGGCCCGCACGTACCGGACGAAACCCTGCTCGGCGCGGCGCTGCACGCGATCCGCGCGGGCGACATGGCCGCGAACGCGGTACGCAAACCCGCCGCGGCCGGCTCCCCCGAAGAATCCGCCACCACCAGCGCCACCGGCGCCCAGCTCCCCCGCACCTCCTCCGCCGAGACCCTCGCCACCGTCCAGGCCGCCGCCATGACCGGCTCCACGCTCTGGATCGGCTACGTCAACGCGGACGGCGCGGCCAGCCAGCGCGTCATCGCCCCGGTCCGCGTCGAGGGCGGCTTCGTCACCGCCTACGACCACACGGCAGACCAGGTGAAGACGTACCCCCTGCACCGCATCACGGGGGTGGCGGAGCTGGCGGACGATCCGGCGTAGCCACCGCCCGGTACCGCCGCCGGTGCACCACACGCCCCAGCCGCCGCCCCAGCACCACGTACCCGATCAACGCGCCCGCCGTATTCATGATCACGTCGTCGACGTCGAAGGCCCGCCCCCTGACGATCGCCCCCTGCGCCAGCTCGACCAGCACGATCACCGCGACCGTCATCAGCAGCATCCGCACGAACCGCCACCGCCGCGCCCCCAGGACCGGCAGCAGCACCCCGAACGGCACGCCGAGGAGCACATTCCCGCCGACCTGCTTGGCCGCGCCGAGAAAGGTGTAGTCCTGCACGTACTGCCGCAGGGACGCCCCGGGCCGCAGATTGCTGTGCACGAGCCCCTCGGAGGCGGGCGACGGTTCGAGCGTCAGCTTCGCCAGTACGACGGAGAAGGCGACCAGCACCAGAAACGCCAGCACGATCAGGCCCGTCCGTAAGAGCACCCAGGACCACGACGTACGCGGTCCCGCTTCGCCACCGGTCGTACGCTCCACAGTCATGGCGCCCGTCTACCCCGCAACCGGCGCCCGCACCCCGCTGTGACCCCGCTCCCACCCGCCGCGCTTGCGCACGTACGGCGCACTGGCACCCTCGAACGGCTTGAAAACGCCTTTGACGAACTGGCCATGAAATACCCGGTGTCTCCACCCCAAGACCTCTTGGAGCGTGTGAGGAAGCACTCCGACTACGTGGCGCACCTCATGAATGCTCAGTCAGTCTCCGGACAACGCCAGTTCCCGCGCCACGGCACGGTGCACGACCGCTTCCACGTCCTTGCCGTCAGCGTCCGCACGGCGGAACTTGCCGTCCTCTCCGAAGTGCACCGTAAGACGGGACGTGTCGAGCTTCGGCCCACCCTTGCGGGACATGCCGACTTCGACGTACGCCCCGGCGTCCAGCAGTAGATCCCGCTTGCCCGCCGTGTCGGCGTCCTTCCAGTTCTGTCCGTGGGTGCGACCGGTCGGAACAGCCTCAACACCCGCAGGCTTGGCGGTGCGTTGCTTCTCGTTCAGCGCGGCAAGCCGCTCTTCCAGCTTGCCGTACTGCGCTGCGTACCTAGCTGCACCCTCCTCGCCCTTGAACAGCCCACGGTCGTACCGGTCCTTCTCCAGGTCGTCCAGCGCTTCCCTGGCCTGCCGGATCTGCGGGCGGAAGTCCTCTCCTGCGTGCTCCACCACGAGCACCACAGGGAGCGCTCCGAAGCTCGTGAGGAACCGGTCCGTGACGTACCGCTCCATCCCCTCACCCGCGATGCTCACGCCGTAACAGCCGCTTTCCGTACCCGCTTGCAGGGCCTTCAACCGGCCGATGCAGCGATACCGGGTCCGCCCCTTGGCGACGTACGTATACATCCGGGTCTGGCACACCGCGCAGTACACGATTCCCCGAAGCAGCGACGTGCCTTCCCGCCGTCTGTCACCAGGATTGGCCCGTCGGCCCAACTCGTCCTGCAACGCCTGCCACGTGTCCGTGTCGAGAATCGGCGTGCGGCTCACCATCGGCAGCCCGTCAGTCATCAAGATCGGCTTGCCGTCCTCGATGACCTGGCCCAACAACTGCGGATTGGTCAACAGGCTGCGCAGCGTGGATGTGTACCACTGCTTCGAGTCGCTGCGCTTGCCCGTGGTCTGACGGGACGAGTGGCCGGGTGAGGGTTTGTCCGACGCGGTGAGGTCCGTTGCGATCTTCAGGAGTGAATCCTTGTCCAGGACCCGCTTGACGATCCTGTGGATGGTCTCCGCTTCCTCGGGGTTGATCTCCAGGACTTTCCCGGCACCCTCGGGGTTCGGGACCACGCGGTATCCGTAGGGCACCCTGCCGCCCGTGTAGCGCCCTTCCCGGCGCAGGTGCTCGTGGGCGCTGGAGACCCGCATGCCGATGGTGTCGGACTCCAGCTCTGCGAAGACCGCGATCACCTTCGCCATGGCGCGCCCCATGGACGACGTAAGGTCCAGTGGCTCGCTGGCCGACGCCAGCGCCACGCTCGCGCTCTGCGTCACCTTCATGATCTCGGCGAAGTCCACCGTGGACCGGGCGAGACGGTCGATCTTGAAGAACACGATGACGTCGAACTCGGCGAGCCGGGACAGCACGCGCTGCAGCCCCGGACGATCAAGCCCACGGGAATAGCCGGACACGTCGATGTCTTCTTCTACTGCGACGACGTTCCAGCCCCTGGCCTTGCACAACGCCTCGCACGCAGAGCGCTGACGCTCGGGCGAGGTAGACTCTTCTGTTTCGCGTGAAAGTCGTACGTAGAGGGCGGCGCGCATTCCTGGCGCACTTGCGGAGACGCCCTGAGAGCGTCGAGCACGGGGCAAAGCCCGCGCCGTTGCGGGTGTGTTGTCCGTCACGGGACGATCCTACTTCCGGAGGTATGTGTGTCCTGCCTGATCGTCCAGAGCGACAAGACGCTGCTCCTGGAAGTCGACCACGACCGGGCGGACGCCTGCCGTCGTGCCATCGCGCCGTTCGCGGAGCTGGAGCGCGCGCCGGAGCACATCCACACCTATCGGTTGACTCCGCTGGGGCTGTGGAACGCCAGGGCGGCGGGTCACGACGCCGAGCAGGTCGTGGACGCGCTCGTGGAGTTCTCGCGCTACCCGGTGCCGCACGCGCTGCTGGTGGACGTCGCCGAGACGATGGCCAGGTACGGGCGGCTGACCCTCTCCAAGGACCCGGTGCACGGCCTCGTACTGACGTCGACCGACCGTCCGGTGCTTGAGGAGATCCTGCGGTCGAAGAAGGTGCAGCCGCTGGTCGGAGCCCGGCTCGACCCGGACACCGTGGCCGTGCACCCCTCCGAGCGCGGGCAGATCAAGCAGACGCTGCTGAAGCTGGGCTGGCCGGCCGAGGACCTCGCCGGTTACGTCGACGGGGAGGCGCACCCGATCGAGCTGGCCGAGGACGGCTGGGCGCTCCGCCCGTACCAGAAGCAGGCCGTGGAGGGCTTCTGGCACGGCGGGTCGGGTGTGGTCGTACTCCCCTGTGGCGCGGGAAAGACGCTGGTCGGGGCCGGTGCGATGGCCGAGGCGAAGGCAACCACGCTGATCCTCGTGACCAATACGGTCTCCGCCCGCCAGTGGAAGCACGAGCTGGTGAAGCGGACCTCGCTGACCGAGGAGGAGATCGGCGAGTACAGCGGTACGAAGAAGGAGATCCGGCCGGTCACCATCGCCACGTACCAGGTGCTGACGACGCGGCGGAAGGGCGTCTACCCGCACCTGGAGCTGTTCGACTCGCGCGACTGGGGTCTGGTGATCTACGACGAGGTGCATCTGCTGCCCGCGCCCGTCTTCAAGTTCACGGCCGACCTCCAGGCGCGGCGCCGGCTGGGGCTGACGGCGACGCTGGTACGGGAGGACGGGCGCGAGTCGGACGTCTTCTCGCTCATCGGGCCGAAGCGGTTCGACGCCCCGTGGAAGGAGATCGAGGCGCAGGGTTACATCGCGCCCGCCGACTGCGTGGAGGTACGGGTCAACCTGACCGACTCCGAGCGGCTGGCGTACGCGACGGCCGAGCCGGAGGAGAAGTACCGCTTCTGTGCGACGACGGCGACGAAGCGGAAGGTGACGGAGGCGCTGGTCGCCAAGCACAAGGGCGAGCAGACGCTCGTGATCGGCCAATACATCGACCAGCTGGATGAGCTGGGCGAGCACCTGGGGGCGCCGGTCATCAAGGGGGAGACGCCGAACTCGCAGCGGGAGAAGCTCTTCGACGCGTTCCGGACCGGGGAGCTGAACGTCCTGGTCGTGTCCAAGGTCGCGAACTTCTCGATCGACCTGCCGGAGGCGACGGTCGCGATCCAGGTGTCCGGCACGTTCGGGTCGCGGCAGGAGGAGGCGCAGCGGCTGGGGCGCGTACTGCGGCCGAAGGCGGACGGGCACGAGGCGCGGTTCTACTCGGTGGTCGCGCGCGACACCATCGACCAGGACTTCGCGGCGCACCGCCAGCGCTTCCTGGCGGAGCAGGGATACGCGTACCGGATCGTGGACGCGGACGACCTGCTGGCGGAGGGGTCGGGGCCGCAGGCGGCGTAACTGCGGGGTGGGGGGGTGGGGCGAGGGGGGTGCGGTGGGCGGGTGTTCACCCGGGCTCGGCGCTCGGGCTGAGGGCTCGGGCTGAGGGCTCGGGCTCAGTGCTCGGACTCGGCGCTCGGGCTCGGCGCCCGGTCCGGCGCCCGGACTCAGTGGTCGGGCTCGGCGCCCGGACTCGACGCTCGGGCTCGGCGCCCGGACTCGGCGCTCGGGCTCGGCGCTCGGCGCCCGGACTCAGTGCTCGGTGCGCGACTCCGAGGGCGTCTGCTTGCGGGGCTCCGGCATGGAGCGGAGCACGGGGGCGCCCGTGCCCGTACCCGCTGCTGTGCCCGCGCCCGTGCCCCCGCCCCCGCCCCCGCCCGGTAGCGATGAACCGTCCGCCTCTGCCCCGTCCCGCAGCCGCCACACCATCCAGCCCAGCAGGGCCAGCCCCGCCATCGGGTACGGCGAAAGGCCCGGCTGCTGCCACCACGGCAGCTGTACATCGAGGTCGCCCTGGTGGGGCACCGCCCAGAAGCTGCGGCAGGTGAAGAGGAAGGCGACGGCCGCGGCCGTACGGAAGCGGCGTTCGGCCAGCAGCAGCGCGAGCAGCGGCACGCACCACACCCAGTGGTGGGACCAGCTGATCGGCGAGACCAGCACCATCGTGATCGCGACGATCACGATGCCCCACTCCTCCCTCCCGGCGCGTACCGCCCGGCGGGCGATCCACAGCCCGGCGAGCCCGACGGCGGCGGCGCACCCGAACCACACCAACCCCGGCTCCATGGAGTTCATCGCGCGCGCCAGCATCCCCTGCAGGGACTGGTTGTCGACGATCCACACCTTGCCGACCCGGTCGGTCTCGAACATCCGCCGGGTCCAGAAGTCAAGGCTCGCGGCGGGCAGGACGAGGATGCCGAACAGAACGGTGGCGGTGAAGGAGGCGAGGGCGGTCAGCCCGTTCCGCACCCGGCCTGTGACCAGCAGGTACACGATGAAGATCGCCGGGGTGAGCTTGATGCCGGCGGCGATGCCGAGCCCGACGCCCTTGCCGAGGGCACCCTTCGGCCGGGTCAGGTCCCACAGCACGAGGCACGCGAGCGCGAGGTTGATCTGCCCGAACACGAAGGTCTGGAAGACCGGCTCCAGCCAGATCGCGAAGGCGATCGCGGCCGTCATCAGCTCGGGCCGGTCCGGCAGCTTGGCGAACCGCCACGAGAGGCGTACGAGGAGGGCGAGGAGGGCGAGGTTGCCGACGAAGAAGCAGATCTTCATGGCGGTGACCGGCAGCCAGGTCGTCGGTACGAAGAGGATCGCCGCGAACGGCGGATAGGTGGCGGGCAGCTTCCACTCCGTCGTCACGAAGTCGTAGAGGCTGGTGCCGTTGACGACGGCCTGTCCTTCGGCCCGGTAGACGAGGGTGTCGCCCAGCGGGATGTGGGTCACCACGAAGAGGGTGATGAGCGCGGCCAGCGAAAGGCCCAGGAGCACGCGCGCGGCGAGCAGGGCTCGTGGGCGGGCCGCACGGGGGTCCCCTTGCGGCGAGCGGGTGGAGCTCACGCGGGCGGTGGCGGCGCGGGCGTTCTCGGTCCGGTCTGTCGTCACGACGGCAAGCCTATGAGGCTTCCCCCTCCGGAAACGACGCGCGTCGGGGGCGGGGATGCGGTGGGGCGGTCGGGCGGGGGTGCGGTGGGGGCGGTCCGACGGGGGTGGGGCCGGCGGAGCATGCGGTCCGGGCTGCGGTCCGGAGGTAGGTGCTAGGTGCCAGGGCGCGGTCGGGCATGCGGCCGGAGTAGGTGGCAGGGCGCGGCCGGGTATGCGGCCGGAGTAGGTGGCAGGGCGCGGTCGGACGTGCGGCCGGAGTAGGTGGCAGGGCGCGGTCGGACGTGCGGCCCGAGGGCTTGGCGCGGTGGGGAACCCGGTGGGTAACCCGGTGCGTGGCCTTGCAGGGCCCGGTGCGTGGCCCAGGCCAAGTCCCGGCGTCCAGCCCAGGGTTGACCTTGCGCGTATCCCGCCCCGCGGCAGACTCACCGGCAGCCGAGGCCGTACGGCAGCCTGTCCATGCGTCGCGGCAGACTCGCCGACGACCGCCGCTCATGCGACTGTCGCGTCAGCTTCACCGGTCACCAGTCACCGCTCATACGCCCGCCGCATCCCGCTCACCGGTCACCGCTCATGCGCCCGCCGCATCATGCTCACCGCTCGCCGCTCATGCGCCCGCCGCATCCCACTCACCGCTCACCGCTCATACGCCCGTCCGCCCATGCGTCGCGCTCGCGCCTCCAGTCCTTCGTCTTCTGGCCGTCCGCCTCCCGCATGTCCTCCTTCCACTCCTGCGCGTAGTCGCCGAGCAGGGCCACGCCGACCGCCACACCCGCGAAGATCCGGACGGCACGCAGCGCGCGGACGACGCGGTGCGGTTTGTCCGAGACTGCGGTGGCACCGGAGTGCCCGTGGCCCGCCGTGCGGGCTCCTGCCATTCCTGCTGATGCACCTGGGGTGAACGTCGCTGTACTCATACATCCATGGTGTCCGCCGCCCCCCTCCGGCACATCGGACCCCGGGTTGAACCGCACCCCCGCCGCTCTCCACCCTCAGGCTGAGCCCGCCCCCGAAACTCACCCGCTGGTCTTACGGGGACCACCACCCGTACGGGGCTCGGGGCCGCCCGCACAAGCCCCCGCCCCCGCACCCGCACCCGCACCCGCACCAATAACCATTGGCCCTCGCCCTCCCCCGCCACTACAATCGCCCGTCTGCCCGCCTCCCTCCCGTGGAGCGCGCGCCGCCCGGACGGAAACCGGCCGGCAAGCCAAGACGTAGCTCCCGCCGAGCCGAGCCGCACACCCGGCCGCCCCGGTCCCGGCCCCGCGCCAGGACCCCGGCCGCCGCAAGGAACCCGGCCGCCCGGCCTTCGTACCTCAGCCGGAGGCCTCACCGTGCCCGCGCACGACACCGACGACACGATCGCCGCCCCCCTCACAGACCCCCTTTCCGACCCTCTCTCCCGCGAGCGCGCCCACCTCTCCGCGTCCCGTTCCGCCCTGCGCGCCATGCGCGAGGACGTCGAGAACCTCGACATCAAGGACGTCACCGCGAACTGGGTCAACGCCGTCGTCCTCACCGCCCAGATCGAGGACCGCATCAAGGCCCTCGCGGACCTCTCGCACACCCCGCTCTTCTTCGGCCGCCTCGACTACCTGCACACCGTCGGCGCCGCGGAGGCCGAAGGGAGCGCCGGCGAGCGCTTCTACATCGGCCGCCGGCACGTTCACGACGCCGACGGCGACCCCATGGTCATCGACTGGCGCGCACCCGTGTCGCAGCCCTTCTACCGCGCCTCCAAGAAGGACCCGCGGGACGTCGGCCTGCGGCGCCGCTTCGGCTACACCGCAGGCGAACTCACCGCGTACGAGGACGAGCACCTCGCCGGCGGCGACACCCACGAGGCCGCGCCGCCCAGCAAGCTGCTCCAGGCGGAGATCGAGCGCCCCCGCGTCGGCCCGATGCGCGACATCGTCGCGACGATCCAGCCCGAGCAGGACGAGATCGTACGAGCGGAGCTGTCCGGCTCCGTCTGCGTGCAGGGCGGCCCCGGCACCGGCAAGACCGCCGTCGGCCTGCACCGTGTCGCGTACCTCCTCTACGCGCACCGCGACCGTCTCGCCCGCACCGGCACCCTCGTCATCGGCCCGAACAAGTCGTTCCTGCACTACATCGAGCAAGTCCTCCCCGCCCTGGGCGAGTTGGAGGTCAAGCAGGCCACGGTCGACGACCTCGTCACCACCGGCGACGGCGCGGGCATCGAGATCCGCGGCACGGACGAGGCCGCCGCGGCCGTCATCAAGGGCGACGCCCGCATGGCGGAGGTCCTGCGCCGTGCCGTCCGCTCGCACGTGACGGCGCCCACCGATTCGGTGATGGTCGTACGGGGCTCCCGCCGCTGGCGCGTACCCACGTACGAACTGGAGGAAATCGTCGGCGAGTTGCAGGCCCGCGACATCCGTTACGGTGCCGCCCGCGAGGCCCTTCCGCAGCGCATCGCGCACCAGATCCTGGTACGGATGGAGGAGTCGGGCGAGGCGCCCGACGACCGCGTACAGGACGCGGTGGCCCGCAACACGGCGGTGAAGGCAGCGGTCAAGGCGATCTGGCCCCCGGTCGACCCGGCCAAACTCGTCCTGCGCCTGCTCGCCGACCCCGAGTTCCTGGCCGAGCACGCGGCCGGCATCCTCACACCCGACGAGCAGTCCACCATCCTCTGGGCCAAGCCGGCCCGCTCACCGAAATCCGCAAAGTGGTCGGCCGCCGACGCCGTCCTCATCGACGAGGCCCGCGACCTCGTCGCGCGCACGCACTCGCTCGGCCATGTCGTACTCGACGAGGCGCAGGACCTCTCCCCCATGCAGTACCGGGCGGTGGGCCGCCGGTGCAGCACCGGCTCTGCGACGATCCTCGGGGACCTCGCGCAGGGCACCACGCCCTGGGCGACCGGGAGTTGGGCCGAGGCCCTCACCCACCTGGGCAAGCCGGACGCACTCGTCGAGGAGCTGACGGCGGGCTTCCGCGTCCCCCGCGACGTGATCGCGTACGCCTCCCTGCTGCTCCCCCACATGTCACCGGGCCTCGCCCCGGTCTCCTCGGTACGGGAGAGCCCCGGCGCGATGTCCGTCCAACAGGTCCTGGACAAGGCCGACTTGAACGATGCGATCGTCGCCGCCTGCGAGGAGGCGCTGACCCACGAGGGCTCGATCGGCCTGATCGCGGCGGACGCACGCATCCCCGACCTGGCGAAGGCACTCGAAGCGGCGGACCACTCCTACCTCTCGCCCGGCGAGGAGACAACTGCCGCGTCTCGCCTGACACTTGTGCCCGCTTCCCTCGCCAAGGGCCTCGAATACGACTACGTGGTTCTCGACGATCCGACGGCAATCGTGGCCGGCGAACCGGACGAGAGGACGGGGCTTCGGCGGCTGTACGTGGCGCTGACGCGCGCGGTATCGGGACTGGCGGTCCGCCACACGGGACCGCTCCCGGCGGCACTGGGCGGCTGAGCGGCGGGCGGGGCGGGGCCGGGCTGGGCGGGCCGGTGGGCGTCGTGCGGGCGCGTCGTGGCTGATCGCGCAGTTCCCCGCGCCCCTAAAAGCCTGCCCCTTAACCCGCTAGCCCCCCTAGCCTCCTTGGGCAGCGGGGCCGCCCCCGGGGGCGGGACGGGTGGGCAAGGGGGCGGCCCCCACGCGGAGCCCCGCCCCCCGCCCCCAGCCCAGCGCCCACCGCTCCGCGTCTACGCGTCCAAAACCCCCCTCCACTCCCCCACCGCTCCCGCCGAAACCGACTCCCCCCAGCCCCCCGGCCTCGCCGCCCCACCAATGTGGAACGCATTGACCCCGCCCGCCCGCAACACCGGCAGGTGGTCGAGCCGCAGCCCGCCCCCGACCAGAATCTCCGCCCCGTAGCCAGGCGATCCCGCCAGCCCGGCCTCCGCCAGCAGCGTCGGCAGGCCCGCGTCGACGCCCTCCGCCGAGCCGGCCGTCAGGAACGCGTCCAGTCCCGGCAGGTCCGCCAGCTGCTTGCGGACCGCGTCCCGGTCGGCGGCCCGGTCGATCGCCCGGTGGAACGTCCACCTGCATCCCTCCAGCTCCGCCACCAGCCGCTCCACCGTGACCAGGTCGGCGTTGCCGTCCGCGTCCAGGAAGCCGAGTACGAACTCCTCCGCACCCTCGGCCCGCAGTGCCCGCGCGTCCTTGACCAGCGCGTCCACGTCCGCCGGGGAGCCCGCGGCGAAACCGTCCGCCGCCCGGAGCATCACCCGCAGCGGGATGTCCACGGCCGCGCGGATCGCGGCGAAGGTCGCGACGGGCGGGGTCAGCCCGTCCGCGGCCATGTCCGTGACCAGCTCCAGCCGGTCGGCACCGCCGGACTGGGCCGCGATCGCGTCCTCGACGGTGAGGGCGATCACCTCCAGGACTGCACGCTCACTCATGGGGTTTCCGCTTCCTTCGCCATCGCCCGTACGGGCAGCCGATACGGGCATCCGAAACGGGCATCCGATACGGCACAGCCAACAGATATAGGTCTAGTCCAATATCAAGACTAGAGCCCCACTCCGCCCCGCGCACCACCCCCACGCGGGCGCGATCAAACCCAAGCCGATGTCCACCCCTCCCATATACCCCCTCGGGGTATACAAGAAGCCTTGCATCACATGGGGCAGGGGGGTATACATGAACCCAGCAAGGGATACCCCCAGGGGGTAATAGACCAGAGAGCCCCACCCACCAAAGGAGAGCGGTCATGGCCACCCAGACCCCGGCACCGGCACCCGCACCGGCACCCGCACCGACCCCGCCCCCGGCCGCCCCCGCCCACGTCGAGCTCGCCATCGGCGGCATGACCTGCGCCTCCTGCGCCGCCCGCATCGAGAAGAAGCTCAACCGGATGGACGGCGTCGAGGCGACCGTCAACTACGCCACCGAGAAGGCGAAGATCGCGTACGACCGGGAGAACACCGAGGTCGCCGACCTCATCGCCACCGTCGTGAAGACGGGGTATTCCGCCGAGGAGCCCGCCCCCGTACGCCACGACGGCCCGCCCGACCCCCACGCCGACCCCGATACGGAGGCGGCCGACCCCGCCCTCACCTCGCTGCGCCAGCGTCTGATCACCGCCACCGTCCTCGCCGTCCCGGTGATCGCGATGGCGATGGTCCCGGCCCTGCAGTTCGAGTACTGGCAGTGGCTGTCGCTCACGCTCGCCGCGCCCGTCGTCACGTACGCCGCCTGGCCCTTCCACCGCGCCGCCTGGACCAATGCCCGGCACGGCGCCGCGACCATGGACACCCTGATCTCGGTCGGCACATCGGCGGCCTTCCTCTGGTCGCTCTGGGCGCTGTTCTTCGGTACGGCCGGCATGCCCGGCATGACGCACCCCTTCGAGCTGACGATCGCCCGCAGCGACGGCGCCGGGAACATCTACCTGGAGGCCGCCGCCGGCGTCACCGCGTTCATCCTGGCCGGCCGCTACTTCGAGGCCCGCTCCAAGCGCAAGGCGGGCGCCGCACTGAAGGCGCTCCTCCAGCTCGGCGCCAAGGACGTCACCCTCCTGCGCGACGGGGTCGAAGTCACCGTCCCCACCCACGAGTTGAAGCCGGGCGACCGCTTCCTCGTACGTCCCGGGGAGAAGATCGCCACGGACGGCACGGTCGTCGAGGGCAACTCGGCCGTCGACGCGTCGATGCTGACCGGCGAGTCCGTACCGGTGGAGGTCGGCGTCGGCGACAGCGTCACCGGAGCGACCCTCAACGCGGGCGGCCGTCTCGTCATCGAGGCCACCCGGGTCGGCGCCGACACCCAACTGGCCCGGATGGCAAGGCTGGTGGAGGACGCGCAGAACGGGAAGGCAGCCGCCCAGCGCCTCGCCGACAAGATCTCCGCCGTCTTCGTTCCGATCGTCATCGCGCTCGCGCTCGGCACGCTCGGCTTCTGGCTCGGCAGCGGCGCGGGGCTGACCGCCGCGTTCACGGCGGCGGTCGCCGTCCTGATCATCGCCTGCCCGTGCGCCCTCGGCCTGGCCACCCCGACCGCCCTCATGGTCGGCACCGGGCGCGGCGCCCAGCTCGGCATCCTGATCAAGGGCCCGGAGGTCCTGGAGACCACCCGCAAGGTCGACACGATCGTCCTCGACAAGACCGGCACCGTCACCACCGGCAGGATGACCCTCCTCTCGGTCCGCACCGCACCGGGCGTGGACGAGGCCGAAGTCCTGCGTCTGGCAGGC
This sequence comes from Streptomyces sp. NPDC048442, assembly GCF_040651475.1. Classification (NCBI taxonomy): domain Bacteria; kingdom Bacillati; phylum Actinomycetota; class Actinomycetes; order Kitasatosporales; family Streptomycetaceae; genus Streptomyces; species Streptomyces sp. NPDC048442. The sequence goes on along the minus strand of NZ_JBEZKB010000025.1, from coordinate 945 downwards.
GCGTTGGAGAATGCTTCCGAGCACCCGATCGCCCGGGCGGTCGCGGCCGGAGCCACGGAGAAGGTCGGCGCCCTCCCCACCCCGGAGGACTTCGCGAACGTTCCCGGTCTCGGCGTCCAGGGCATCGTCGAGGGCCACGCCGTCCTCGTAGGCCGTACGAAGCTCCTCACCGAGTGGGCGATGACCCTCCCCGCCGAACTGGAGCGCGCCAAGGCCGATGCCGAGGCGGCCGGCCGTACCGCCATCGCCGTCGCCTGGGACGGCGAGGCCCGCGCCGTCCTCACGGTGGCCGACGCCGTCAAGGACACCAGCCCGGAGGCCATCCGCCGGCTCCGCGCCCTCGGCCTGACCCCGATCCTCCTCACCGGCGACAACAAGGCCGTCGCGGAGGCGGTCGCCGCCGAGGTCGGCATCGACCAGGTCATCGCCGAAGTCATGCCCGAGGACAAGGTGAATGTCATCAAGTCCCTCCAGGCGGAGGGCCGTTCGGTCGCCATGGTCGGCGACGGGGTCAACGACGCCGCCGCTCTCGCCCAGGCCGACCTGGGCCTGGCGATGGGTACGGGGACGGACGCCGCCATCGAAGCCGGCGACCTCACTCTCGTACGAGGAGACCTGCGCGCCGCGGCGGACGCCATCCGCCTCTCCCGCAAGACCCTCGGCACCATCAAGTCGAACCTCTTCTGGGCTTTCGCCTACAACGTCGGCGCACTGCCCCTGGCGGCGATGGGCCTGCTCAACCCGATGATCGCGGGAGCGGCCATGGCGTTCTCGTCGGTCTTCGTGGTCGGCAACAGCCTGCGCCTGCGGAGCTTCAAGGCGGCGTAAGGAAGAGGGGGGCACAGAGGGGATGGGTGTTGTTCCGCCCTACTTGAAGTACTCGGAGAGGCGGGACACCGGGACTTCGGGCGCCGTAATGCCGCGGATCCTGGTCTTGATCTTCGC